>JAEDIH010000216.1 GCA_016292575.1 Clostridiaceae bacterium
TTGCCCGGTTGCCGCTTTCATAGTATAATTTAATTGCTGAAAAAACCATATAGAAAGCAGTGAAATTGTGCTATGTATCGAGAGAGAAGTCGAGTAGTTTTGCCGTTATAAATCGAAAAACAATTAGAAACATTTAGGATACTAATTATCCTCATTTTTCCTTGACATCTCTCCCCATATTATTATATAATATCTAATCAGCAGAAACTCAGGGCGCGCAATGCGCTTTATTTAAGAAAGGATGATTTTTAATGGCACAGGAAATTTTGCTCACCTCAGCCGGCATTAAAGAACTTGAAGAGGAACTTGAACATCTTAAGGTTGTCGGCCGCCAGGAAATCAAAGAAAAAATTCAGGTTGCCCTTTCCTTCGGCGACTTGTCCGAAAACAGCGAGTATGAAGAAGCCCGTAACGATCAGGGCAAGCTTGAAGCAAGAATAAGCGAGATTGAAAGCATTCTTTCAATGGCCAAGGTTATTGACGAGGACGCGCTGAGCACCGATGTAATTCAGCTTGGCTCAAAGGTTACAATCAAGGATGTCGAATATGGCGATACCTATAAATATCAGATAATCAGTTCAACCTCAACCTCAAAAGATAAAGGAGACGACTGCCTCACCAGCGACGAGTCGCCCGTTGCAAAGGCACTTATCGGTCACAAGGTCGGCGATATTGTTGAAGTTGAAGCTCCGTGCGGAATTATTAAATACGAGGTTATGGAAATTACAAAGTAATTACTGTTTGAAAGGACGTTTTATGGTGTCAGAAGAAAATAAGAACAGGCAGACTGAAAAGCAGCCTGCCGAAGATATCAGCGAGCTTAAGAGAATAAGAATTGAAAAGCTAAATGCACTCCAGCAGGCCGGCAAGGATCCGTTTCAGGTTACCACTGCTGAACAATCTATCACCAATGCGGAAATCAAAGAGCGCTTTGAAGAGCTTGAAAATGCAGATGTTTCTGTTTGCGGCCGTATCATCGCGTGGCGCGATATGGGTAAGGCAAACTTCATTGTTCTTTCCGACCGCAGCGGAAATATTCAGGTTTACGTCAGAATCAATGAAATAGGCGAAGAGGAATTTGCCGAGTTCAAAAAGTGGGACATCGGCGATATTATTGAAGTCAAGGGCTTTGTTTTCAAAACAAAAAGGGGAGAGATCTCCGTCCATGCGAAGAGCGTTCGCCTGCTTTCCAAGTCACTTCTTCCTCTCCCGGAAAAGTTCCACGGTCTTACCAATACCGATGCGAGATACCGTCAGCGCTATGTTGATCTCATCGTTAATCCCGAATCGAAGGATACATTCATCAAGCGCTCGCTCATTATCCGCGAAATCAGACGTTACCTTGATGCTCAGGGCTTCCTTGAGGTTGAAACTCCAATGCTCGTATCTAACGCGGGCGGTGCTGCCGCAAGACCGTTTGAAACCCATTCAAACGCTTTGAACGAAAACTTTAAGCTTCGCATTTCTCTTGAGCTTTATCTTAAAAGGCTTATCGTCGGCGGACTTGAACGTGTTTATGAAATCGGTCGTGTGTTCAGGAACGAGGGTGTTGACACAAGACACAACCCCGAGTTCACGCTCATGGAGCTTTATCAGGCATATACCGATTACCACGGCATGATGGATCTTACCGAAAATCTTTACCGCACCGTTGCCAAAAAGGTTCTCGGAAGCGAAAAATTCGTTTACAACGGAATTGAAATTGATCTTTCAAAGCCTTTTGAGCGCATCACAATGGTAGACGCCGTCAAGAAGTATTCCGGCGTTGACTTTTCGCTCGTCAAGACCGATGAAGAGGCAAAAGCCCTTGCAAAGGAAAAGGGTATTGAGTTTGAAAGCCGTCATAAAAAGGGCGATATTCTCAATCTGTTCTTTGAAGAATATGTTGAGGAGCATCTTGTTCAGCCGACCTTCGTCATGGATCATCCGGTTGAAATTTCGCCGCTTACCAAGCGCAAACCGGAGAACCCGGACTATGTTGAACGCTTTGAGTTCTTTATGAACGGCTGGGAGCTTGCCAACGCATATTCGGAGCTTAATGATCCGATTGACCAGCGCGCGCGCTTCAAGGCGCAGGACGAGCTTTTTGCTGCCGGTGACGAGGAAGCAAACCACACCGACGAGGACTTCCTCACTGCGCTTGAGTATGGTATGCCGCCGACAGGCGGAATCGGTTTCGGAATTGACCGCATGACTATGCTCCTTACCGATTCCCAGGCTATCAGAGACGTGCTTTTGTTCCCGACAATGAAGCC
>JAEDIH010000056.1 GCA_016292575.1 Clostridiaceae bacterium
CGAGGGCAAGCAGCCAATCCGCAAAGCACTCAAAGACCAGCAGAAAAACATACTTTGGTTCGCCCCAGGCATAAAAAAACAGGGAAAAAATGAGCATGACAAGATTTTTTGTTTTCAGATCTTTTGCAAAATAATAGCAGATAAGATTCAGCGGAAAAAAGAAATAAAGAAAAAAGAGATTTGAAAAGACCATAGATAAAGCCTCCGCAGTCGCGATTCCGATTTTTTGTCCGTATGACAATTATCTGAGTATATATTGTACCGCCTTAACAAAGGAAATTGGGTATATATGAGAATAATTTTGTAAAATAATTGCACTTGCTTCTAAACGGCCTTGGCGAACTTTCACGGTTCGGTTTACGGACTGTGACATTCAGGGCAGACAAAAAAGCTATAAGTTACAGAAAGCAAAATGAAACACTTTTCGTAATTATAGCCCTTTTTATTATATTAAGTTTGAAATCAGAAGCAAAAACACGTCTTTATTTTTTAATGGCAGAGAAAATGCCCCTGATATAGTCCCATATCTTCAGGAAGAAGACCGCGATTTTCTCAAAGAAAGTGAGTGTCTTTGTAACCTCGTTGCCTTCTCTTATCTCGTAATAGGCAGGAAGGTCAACATTTCTGTCTCCCGGTTCGGAATCTACAAATATGTCCTCCATAATGGGCTTGAGGAAGGCAGAAACAACCTCAATGCCGAAGTCATCGCCGTATTTCAGCACTATTGCAGTGAGCGCAACCGAGGTTCCCGCAACATCGCCGCCGAAAGCCGCCGTCATTGCCTCAAGGAACAGAACCTTTGTGTCGTTTGAGGTGCCCTCAAGCGAATAGTTGAGCAGAATTGCAATGCACCGAAGACCGAGCTGCATCTCAACGCTGTTTGAACTGAAGTTTTCATCGCCTGTGCAATAGACCTTGAATATTGCCAAAAGAAGCTCAAAGCCGGTTTTGTAATCGCTTGCCGGAAGAGTGAGATTGTAATTTTTTGCAATCGTTTCAATCGTTTCACCCTCGCCGTAAAGCGGAAGGTCAGCAAGATACTTCGTCTTTTCACAAACTGTTTCAAAAATCTTTTTGAGCCCTTCATCCTCTTTTCCGATGAGCTTGCAGAGCCTGTTGGCATTCAGAAAGCTATTGAACATATCCTTGAGCGAAAAGGCAAAGACCTCTTCTGCATATTTTTGAGTATTTGTTGTAACCTTGAGCAGAGCCTCCTCGTTGTAGCCGTCAGGAAGAAGAAGCGGATTTTTGATTGAGGTGACGTTCTTTTCTCTGACCTCCACCTTGTTGTCAAGGAAGGAAACAAAGCGGTATGCGAGCGGATAGTTGAGCAGAGAGGGTACGCCTATATCAAAAGTGACATTGGAGGCGTCGCTTGTAAATTTGCCGATATCCGCGCTGTGCTTGTGTCCCGTGAAAACATACTGGATTCCAAGGTCGGCAAACTTTGCCGCAATGTCTTTCCAGTTTTTGACAAGGCTGTCGTCAAGCATCTTTTCCTGCATTGAAAAGTGTGGAATATAAGGGTGGTGCATCATGCCAATGAGCTTTCTTCCCCTTGCGGTGGCGGCCTTTGCCTGCGTCTCTATCCATGAAAGAAGCTCGGCGCCGATTTCACCGGCGTTATTGCCGGGCTTGATGGGGTCAATGGCAAGCAGGGTGTAGCCGCCGTCAAGATCGACCGCATAGCTGTTGGTTTTTTCGTCAACGGCATAGGCGTCCGAAAAGCCTGCGTTTTTATAGATCTCGCGGAAAGCGGCGATCGGCTCGCCATTTAAAGCATAGTAATCATGGTTTCCGGGAATGACAAAAACTTTCACACCGGTTGCGCTTTCAAATGTCTCAAGATAAGAGGCGAGCATTTTGTGCTGTTCGTCTGTTCCTAAATGGGTAAGATCGCCGGCGATGAAAATATACTTTGCGCCACATGCCGCAGAATCCTGCATGAACGAATCAAAAACAGCAAAAGCTTCATTGCTGAGCGAAAGCAGAGAGCCGCGGTTTCCGTATGAACCGTTCTTAAAACGGTCATCAATCTTTTCAACCTTTGAAAGATGAATGTCGCTTGCGACGGAGATTTTCAGTCCGCCGTCCTGCGCCGAAGCGCAAACGCCCGTAACCGAAAGTGCCAAAACAAGCGAAAGTATGAGTGCCAATGTTTTTTTCAATGTTTTCATAACAAATGATTTCTCCCTTCATATGTTTTAATATATTTTAACACATTTTAAAAAAAGAAAAATAGGGAAAAAGAAAAATAATACAGTTTTACCACATTTTTTTAATCTGCGATTTTCGCCATAAAACGGACGTCTGTCAAGCCCGGGGAGTCCTTTTTCGGTGCCGGCACATTCATTGCGGCGGCATGAAAAACGGCGTCCTGACCGAATTTTTCACAGATGTTAAAAACCTGCGCTTCAAGCCTCTCCAGCTTTTCATAGCGGCTGCTGCTGTAAAAAAGGCTGTACTGCAAAAAGCACTGCTCCTCAACCAGTCCGCTTGCGCGTATACCTATGGAGCGGACGTTGCACTCCCATTTCCAGGTCTTTGAAAAAAGCTCCATACCGAGAGAAAAAAGCATTTCAACAATTCTTGTCGGCTGAGGAAGTGGAGCCTGACTTTCGCGCACAATGAAGTTCTCGTCGCGGATATGAATCTGAACGAGCGTTGCCATAACGTTGTTTTTGCGCAGCGAGGACGCCACCTTTTCCGTGAGGGAGAGCAGCACTGCCGCCACCTCCTCGTTGGTTGTCAGGTCACGCACACAAGTGACGCTGCGACCGAAGCTTTTTGCGGGCGGCATCTCGCTTTTTGAAAGCACCGGCGAATTGTCCTTTCCCGAGGCACAGAGCCAAAGCTGTTCGCCGGCCTTGCCCAGCGTGAGCCGAAGCAGGTGCGGATCGGTGTCCGCAAGCTCGCCGAGGGTGGTCACGCCTATTGAATCGAGCTGCCTTTTTGTTGCCTTGCCCACTCCGATCATATCCTGAACCGGAAGCGGACGGACAACGGATTTAAAGTGGGCTTTGTCGATAACGGTGACGGCGTCCGGCTTTTTCATGTCAGAGCCGAGCTTTGCAAAGACCTTGTTGAAGCTTACGCCGACGGAGACGGTAAGCCCCGTTTCCTTTTTAATGCGTTCTTTGATTTCATATGCAATTTTTTCGCCGTTTCCGAAAAGGAGGGTGCTGCCCGTGATATCAAGCCAACATTCGTCCATGCCGAACGGCTCGACCCGGTCGGTATAGCTTTCATAAATCGCTCGTACCGCTTTGGAGTAATACACATACTTGTCGTAATGCGGCGCAGCTATAATGAGCTGAGGGCATTTTATCTGTGCCTGCCAAACAGCTTCGGCCGTTTTTACGCCGAACTTTTTTGCCCTTTCGTTTTTTGCAAGGACTATCCCGTGCCGTTCTTCAACGCTTCCGCAAACGGCCATCGGAACATCTCTCCATTCCGGGTGGTCAATACATTCAACCGAAGCGAAAAAATTATTGAGATCGCAGTGAAGAATGATTCGGTCAGCCATAGACTCTGCCTCCTGTCGAACATTTGTTCGACAGATATTGTAGCACATTAACTTATACTTGTAAAGGTAAATTCCGATTTTTTTCAAAAAGGGGAGCTTTGTGCCTGCTTGACCGTATCCCTCTGAAAACAAAAAGTAAAAAGCTATAATTTACAAGAAGCAAAAATGCTTTTGTATTTTATAGCTTTTTATTAAAAGTTCCTTAATTTATTTTGCCTTGATGTTGTGTTCGCCGGGAGTTGCAATGTGGGAGAAGAAGAACTCGCGCCTTTCATCGGTGTTGATAACGGTGACGGGCTTAATCTGATTGAGGACAACACCCTTTTGGCGGAGCATTTCCTTGTAATCGTCATAGGTGCCTTTTTTGAGGAAGAGCACCTCCGGACGGTTAATCATGCCCCAGCGTCTGTATTTGAAGTATTTTTCGTTAACGCCCTTGAGCTTTTCGTCAAGAATGTCAATGTATTTCTGTCTGTCCTCCTCGCTGACCTCGTGGTTAACCTCGGCAAGCATACAGTAGCGCGGAGGAGTTGTGGAATAGTCATAGCTGAAGCTGTGACCGATGAATTCGTCGCCCATCTCCTTTGCCGTTTCCTCGGCTGCCCAGTCAACCATCTGCGTTGTGGTCTTTTCGTTTGCAATGTTCATGCTCAGACCGAGCCTGTAAAGGAATTCAACGCGCGGAGTGTTGTTATACATTCCGGTAACCTTAACAACGTCCTCCATGCGGTATCTGTAAAGACCGGAGAAGTTTGAAACGATGAGCTCATAGGTCTTGCCGACTTCAAGCTCATTAATAAGCAGCGGTCTTGCGTTGTGGTCGGATTCCTCGTCGCCGTCGTTAATCGGCAGGAACTCAAACAGAGTGAAGTTCGGAAGCAGAACGGCGTCGGTAACATTGAGTTCGGTTGCCATTGCGAAAAAGCCTTCCGCAGCGGCGTAGCCCATGTTGTGAATCGGAATATCGGGACCGATGTATTTTTTAAGCTTGTCAACATAAACGTTAAGAGTTGAGTTTATCATGCCGTAAGCCCAGGTAAGGTTCGGCCAGATACGCGGAGCGATAGGGTCGTCAAAGCCTTTTTCAAATTCCTTACGCAGGAAAGCGGCGCGCTTCGGGTCGGGTTTAATTTTTCTTTCAAATTTCGGGCGAAGCTCGGGCGGAATTTTAACGCTCGGGTCAATGGTGCCCGTTTCGATATCATGGCAGATCATTTCCCACTTTTCCTCAAGGCAGTCGAACATTGTTGTGAGAAGTGTGATTACCATTGAGCCGAGATAGCTGACGCGTGCGTTCTTAACGGCAAAAAGAACCTGAAGATATGCGGTGTCGAGAAGCTCCTCGTGTTCGGGATAGAGAAGATCGAGAGGGGAGGTGCAGAAAAACGGCGTGATGACCTTTAGATATGTAAGCGGAATCTGACCTGCGCCGTTGCATCGTTTTCCGTCTTCAAGTCTGTGACCGGTAAGAACGAGTGCGAGCGGACCTATTGAAGCCGGCATACGCTTGTTCTGATGCTTTTTGATCCAGTGAGCGGCGGTTGCAACCGAGGCGGAAAAGCCGATGCACTGCATTGTCCAAAGATCCTTAACCGATTTGGGAAGAATCTTCGGTTTTCCGAGGCTGCCGGAAGATGAGCAGTAGCGAACGTTCCAGCCGCTGAACATGAGGTTGTTCTCCCTGTTGTGGATCATGCGGTCAACATAGGGCTCATAATCAGCATAGGTGGTAAGAGGAACCTTGTCCTGATACTCCCGGAAGCTTTTAATTTCGGCGAAGTTGTACTTTTTTCCGTACTCGCAGTTCTTGTTTCTGCGCAGAATTTTTTTGAGCACAGTGTTCTGCGCCTTCATCGGATCCTTTGTAAAATAGTTCTCTTCGGTAAGAGAAACATCACCAAGAAAAATACCAAAATCTGAAAATGGCATAGAAAGCTCCTCCGTTTTGAGATTTTCTGCGCGCAGCGGCGCAACTTAAAAAAATTTTATCACATTGTGTCACAAGTGTCAACAGTGTGTCGGATTTTAGAACGGATTTTTTCAAGCTGAAAAAAGTGGTTTTGTGTTAAAACCAACAAACATAGTAAATTTGTAGGATTATGGCCTGCTTCATATATTCCGTACAATTACGGCTCAATTTATTTTACCCTTTCTTTTCCCCGTCCTCTTCGTTTCCTTTTTTCGGGCGCTTAATCTTTTGCGAGGAGGTTTTTTCAAACTCGTGCCGCCTGATGCTGAAGCGGCGTATGCTTTTATATGAGGGCAGCTTTTTGTTGACGCCCTTAACAACGTCCGAGACTGCCTCGTTGATATCCTCATGGGTAAGCTCGTCTTTTTGCAGCTTTTCCCTGATTGCGTCCTCATCGGGCACAACCTGCGCCACGACCGCTTCATCGCCTTTCTTTTCTTCGCCGAAGATGAGCGATTCAAGCACAATGGGGTCGCTGTTGAGGTAGTATTCTATCTCTTCGGGATAGATATTCTTTCCGCCCTTTGTTACTATCACGTTTTTGCTGCGTCCCGTGATGTGATAATTGCCGTCCTTATCGCAGTAACCGAGATCGCCGGTATGGAAAACTCCGCCCTTTTTAACGAGGGCGGTTGCTTTTTTGTTTTTATAGTAGCCGAGCATGACCATAGGACCGTTCACACAAATTTCACCTATTCCGTTTTCATCGGGATTTTCAACGGTGACGGTGCAGTTGTCAAGCGGCTTTCCAACGCTGTCCGGCAACGGGTCAAAAGCACTGTTGCAGATAACTATCGGTGAACATTCGGTCAGACCGTAGCCTATTACAACGGGAAGCCCGAAAGAATAGAAATCCGCCGCAACGTCTCTGTTCAGTGCCGCCGCTCCGCAGATTATCATGCGTACTCTGCCTCCAAACGCTTCATGAATGGCATGATACATCTTCTTTTTCAGTTCCGGAGCAAACTTGATAAGCACCTGAGAAACGCGTCCGATTGTGAAAACGCGCTTGAGTCCGCTCTGGCTTGAAAGCTTTTTAAGGATACGGGTGTGCATTTTTTCAAGCATGAGCGGAACGGTTACAAAAACTGTAGGCTTGAACGCGGAAAGATCCTCGCTCATTCGCCTGAGTGAAGGGCAAAAGCCCACCGAGCCGCCTAAATAAAGAATGGCGAGCAGAACGATGGTCTGATATGTGTGGTGCAGCGGAAGCACGCAGAGCGTTGAGTCCGCGCAGGAAAGACTGAGCCGGTCAAGCACGCCGCAAAGGTCGGAGATAAGGTTGCTGTGCGAGAGCATAACTGCCTTGGCGTTGCCGGTTGTTCCGGAGGTGAAGATGAGGAAGCTCACGGCGTCCTTGTCAAGTGCCGCCGAGGTATAGTCCTTGGCACCGTCCTTCAAAAGCCTTTCGCCGTTTTTCATAAGCTCGGACAACGATAAGACCTTTTCGTTGTCATACTCGGAAAAGCAGATGATTTTGAACCCCCTCGGCAACCGTTTTTTTGCCTCAAGAAGTTTTTTGCAAACCTTTTCATCGCAAAAGACCGCCTTGCAGCCGGAAAAGGAGAGCGCATTCCAAAGCCCCTCCGCGTCCATTTCCCGGTCAAGGGGAACAACGGCGCCGCCGCCGCAGGACACGGCAAAATATGAAACGCACCATTCATAGCAGTTCTTTGCGCAGACGGCAACGTTCTTTTTTTCAAGCGAAAGAATGTTGAAAAGAGCCGTACCCAGATAATTTACGTGACGCAAAAGCTGTTTATATGAAACAGAGGAACCGTCCGGAAGAACGGCCGCCGTGCGAAGACCGTAGCGCAGGGCGTTGAAATAAAGCATATCGCGCAACGTTTCAATGTTCTTTTTTTCCTCCAAACGGTTCACCTCCGATCGTTAGTTTTTGCGTATTAAAGGGGTCGGAATTATTTTTCGCTGCTTGTTTCTTCTTTATCCGCCTTGTAAACAAAGTTTTTCAAAAGCTTTGCGTTTTCGTCAAGATCCATGTATAACACATCGCCGACGCCGCTGACGGACTTGTTGGACCATGTTCCCGTTGCGGGTATGCGGTGCTGAAGAACGTCGTAGCGCAGATAGCTCGCCATTGCTCCGACGGCAAGGGAAACAAGCTCGTTTCTCGAAATATTCGTCTGAATCATGGGAAGAACCTCTTCCATGATTTTCATAAGCTTTACGGGATTGGTTTTTGTAACATTTTTAATAATTGCGGAAATAACCTTGCGCTGCCTTGCGGTGCGGTTGAAGTCATCGTCAAGATAGCGTATACGGCAGTACCAGAGCGTGTGCCAGCCGTTCCAGTGGTTTGTTCCGGCCCGGGCTTTAATCTTGACAACGTCGCGCAGATACTTGGCCTCCTCCTTGGTAACGCCTTCAACTGTGAGTCCGCCCATGAGGTCGATAAACTTTACAAATGCGTCAAAGTCAACAAGAATATAATCGTCAATCTTGACTTTGAAGTTGTATTCAAGAGTATCAATCGAAAGCTGAACTCCGCCGAAGCTGAACGAAGCATTGAGCTTGTTGTAATAGCCGCTTGACGGAATGTAGACATAGGAGTCGCGCAAAAAGGACGTAAGCTTCAGCTTTTTGTGCTTTTTGTCTATTGAAAAAAGCATCATTGTGTCCGAGCGTTGACCGCTGACATCTCCTCTTGCATCGCTGCCGATAAAAAGAATATTGCGCACATCGCCGCTTGTTGCAAGCTTGCTTTCGCTAATATATTTATTTTCATCAACAAGCTTTGTGTCGTATGAAATTTTTCCGAGCACGTAGTAGCCGTAGGCGAAAAGTCCTCCGATGAGGAGAACAATAACGGCAATAATAATCCCTGCAACCTTGCCGGGGGAAACGCGCTTTTTTTTGCTGCTGATATTCTTTTTGCCGTTTTTCGGCGCTTTTTTTTCCGTGCTGTTTAGTTGTGCGGAAACGGGCTTCGGCGTGTTCTGCACAGGTCTCGGCGTGCGGCCCGAGACGGGCGCTCCGGTCGGCTTTCTGCTTTTCGGTGCGTCCGAATAAACATCAGCGCTTTTCTGCCTATATCCCGGCAAATATCCCGGCACGCCGTCCGGGTTCGCAGAGCCGCTTTCGCGCGGTTCAACCGGACGACCCTTGGGAGTTCTGCTTTTCAGAACAGGCGCGTCGCTTTCGGGAATATGAACAACGAAATCCGAGTCCGAGGTATTCTCGTCCCTGAGACGGGAGGAGGGAGCAATCGGAGTCTCGTTTGAAAATCTGTCCTTTGAATTAATTTTGTTTTTATTATTGTTTTTCCGGCCGGAAAAATAAATATCATCCACCGTGTTTACACCCCTTAAAGTATAAATTATCTTATATAAACCGGATAAAATCAGCTTAAAATTAATTGATAATCATTTTATGCAAGTCAGATATATATTACAATACAAAGAAGAAAATCGCAAGTCGTTTTTGCGAAAATAACAAAAGTGTCAGAAAAAATTAAGAAGTCGCAATTATGCTGCTACCCATGCTTAAAACAACTGGAAAAAACATACAAAAATACCTGCCTGTTTTTGTAGCAAGCACCAAAATTTTAAAAGATACTTTAATATTTTCCCCGTCTGTTGTATAATTATATGACATATGTTTACGGCGGCCTTTGTTTTTGCGCCTGCCGAAAAAAGAAAGAAAAAAAGACGGGGGTATTAAAAATGGCACGAAACCATGAAGTTACCGAAAGACACAATCTTTTGAACCGTGACGGAACGCTTGCAGAGCCCGGCTGGTCGCGCAGCCTGGTTCAGATCTATAACCGCGAGGATGTCAAGGCACCTAAGTTCAGAATCAAGGAGTGGGATTACTACCTGATTCTTTGCGACAAG
The DNA here is from genome assembly GCA_016292575.1 of Clostridiaceae bacterium. GTDB lineage: Bacteria > Bacillota > Clostridia > Oscillospirales > Acutalibacteraceae > UBA6857. Next base: position 9,350 of record JAEDIH010000056.1, read on the forward strand.
CACGCCGTTGCGCTCACTCTTTCCGATGACGGCTATATCGGAATGCAGTCTGCGTCGCTGCTTGTTTTTGACGAAAAGAATCCGTGGGAAATAACGAATTCCGTTCTCAATTTTTTCCCAATGGGTAAGTATAAGCTGCCGAGAACCTCCGAAAAGGGCGATCTTCATTACCACGACAAGACCCTTGACATGGACTTTGTCAAAAACGGCAGAACGCGCCATATCGTCGGCGAATACCGCAACTTCAAGGACGGAAAGGCACTCAGGGTTGATATCACGCTCGACCAGCCGCCGATGGACACCATGGTTATTGCAACGCCGTGGAAGGAGAACAAAAAGGCTTTCTATTATAATCAGAAAATCAACTGTATGCGCGCGTCCGGATATGCCGAATTTGACGGCGTACGCTATGAATTCAATCCCGAAACCGATTTCGGCACTCTTGACTGGGGTCGCGGCGTGTGGACATATGACAATACATGGAACTGGGGCAGCGGCAATGCAGTTGTTAACGGAAAGCCGTTCGGCTTCAACATCGGCTACGGCTTCGGTGATACCACGGCAGCTTCGGAGAATGTGATTTTCTATGACGGAGTTGCGCACAAGCTTGACGACGTTGAATTCCATATTCCGGCATCGGGCTATACCGACCCGTGGAGGTTCACCTCGAGCGACGGACGTTTTGAAATGGATTTCAAACCCGTTATTGACCGCAATGCAAAAATCAGCCTGAAAGTTATTGAAACGGATCAGCATCAGGTCTTCGGCAGACTGAGCGGAAAGGCCGTTCTTGACGACGGAACCGTCCTTGATATCAAGAACATCATGTGCTTTGCGGAACGTGTACGCATGAAATATTAATTTACATAAAGGAGAACACAAAGATGAAGAAAACTTTACTTATCGGCGCCGGCGCAATCGGCGGAACCCTTGCCGTGCTTATGAAAGAGGGCGGCTACGACATTTCTGTGCTTTGCTATAACGATGAGATTAAAAACCTTATCACCGAAAAGGGCTTTTATCTCCACGGAGCAAAGGGCGAGCACCATGTACAGCTCAACTGCTACGCTTCGTTTGAGGAATTCAAGGACGAAAAGTTTGATATTGTCATCATTGCAACAAAGTTTCAGGCTGTTGCAGGCCTTGCTGAAAAGGTGCTCGGCAACCTCAAGGACGATTCGCTTGTTGTCGGAATGCAGAACGGTATCCTTACGGACAAGCTTGCCGAAATTGTGGGCAAGGAGCGCGCAGTCGGCGTAATGATCGGCTTTGGCGCAACAAGGAACACCGATAATGATGTTACGATGACCTCGCTCGGGGAAATGTATATCGGCATGACCGACGGTTACCATCCCGGAAACCTTGATTATCTCAATGAAATGTATAACACCGTGCTTCCCACGGGGATTTCGGACAACATTCTGCGTCAGCAGTATTCAAAGCTCATCATCAATTCCTGCATTAACGCTACCGCCGCCATTACCGGTCTCACTCTCGGAAAGATGGTTGACGACAAGCGTGCAAGAACGCTTTATCTTGCGATTGCAAGAGAGGCAATGAGAGTTGCAAAGAAGATGAACCTTGACGTTCCCAAGTATGGCAAAATGCTTAATTACAAGCTTCTCATGCTTATGGACAACGCACCGTATAACGCAATCTGCCGCTATATCGTCTGGCTTGTTTCAAAGCTCAAGTATGCTTCGGTCAAGCCCTCAACTTTGCAGTCGCTTGAAAAAGGCGAAATAACCGAGATTGAAATTTTCAACGGCTACATTGCAAAGCTCGGAAGAGATTACGGAATTGAAACCCCGGTCAACACAAAGCTCACCGCAATGATTCATGAAATTGAGCGCGGCGAAAGGAAGATCACTCCCGATAACCTTGAGGAATTCAGGGGAATGCTGTTCTGAGCGGCGGCAGCTTGAATTGC
>JAEDIH010000057.1 GCA_016292575.1 Clostridiaceae bacterium
AAAATGTCAAAAGCTCTTAACATTCTATTCAAAAAAGCAGTTGCTCTCGTGATTTCTTTGGGAATATCTCTCGGACTGCTTTCGTCCTTTGCGGCGGATACCGATCTTTCGTTCCGCTCGCTTGTTGTGCGCGAGGGACTGCGCGCTGTGGTCCAGACCGTTGACCGGGAGGGCGGCGGAGCTATTTTCGGAAAAATGGCGGGAAAAATTTCAACCTTTCCGAGCGTATACATTCCCTCACCCGGCTATAAACACGAAAAGGTTCAGCTTGAAAACTGCACTGCCGAGGTGCTCACAAAAAAGAACAGCAAAAACAGCAATAAAGTCGTATTTCAGATTCACGGCGGAGCATTCCTTTTCGGAATGATGGATCTTTACCGCTGGCAGGCTGAAAAATGGTCGCGGTACTGCGACGGCGCAACCGTTGTCATGATTGACTACCGCCTTGCACCCGAAACAGTCTTCCCGGGTGCTATTGAGGACGTTCTTGACTGCTGGGACTGGATCATGGAAAGCGGCTATAAGGCAGAGGACGTTATCGTTGTCGGCGACAGTGCCGGCGGAAACCTCACGCTTGAGCTTATACTTAACCTGCTCGAACAAAAAAGGGAGCTTCCCTGCGCAGCAATAACAATGTCTCCCTGGGCGGATCTCGCCTCGGAGAGCGAATCCTACAAAACCAACGTCCACAAGGACCCGATGTTCGGCTACAGGGAAAGCGTTGACAAGGAGCTTGACGTTGAGGATATCGTAAGAATTTATGCCGGCGACGCAGACCTGCACGATCCGAAGCTTTCTCCAATGTATGCCGAGTTCGACGGCTTTTGCCCAACGCTCATTCAGGTCGGCACGGCCGAGGTTCTCTACAGCGAGTCGCTGACCGTTGCCGAAAAGATGGAGAAAGCCGGCGTTGATGTAACGCTCACAGAATACAGCGGAATGTGGCACGTTTTCCAGCTCTTCGGCGATTTTCTTCCCGAGGGTGAAGCGGCATGGGACGAAGCTGGCTCATACGCCGCAGAGCATCTGCTCGGATAAAAGATGCGTTTGAGCATCAGTATGTAGAAAAGGACCGCACGCCTGCCGATTTCCGGCAAGTGTGCGGCTGTTTTTTTCGGTATACGGATTATTACTTGCGCATAATTTTGCATAGCAGTCGCTTCATTTCGTGCATGCTGTGAGTCTGTGATTCAATGATTGAACAAAGAATGGGCTTGAGTTCAGGGCAGACGCAGAAGCTCAGCGCATTTTTGCTCATTCTTATTCCGCCCTCATGGTGAGGAATCATCTCTCGGATAAAGTTTGCGTTGAGACAGTTATCCGCGCAGGCAAAGCCCATTTCGTCAAACATTCTCTGCGTTATCGCGTCAAACCGGCGGTTATAAAGGCAGATATCGCGCTCGCTGTTTTGACATTTTTCGCACTTGCAAAGTACTTCCTTCATGCACTCAATGCTTTCGGTCTGTTCCGCAATCATGCAGTTTGCCATGTTCTGCAGCGGAATGCAGGTTGTAAACCGTAAAAGATTCTGAGCCATTTTTATTGCCGCCTCGTGGTGCGGTATCATCTGATTTATAAAATTCTGCGAGATACTGCAGCCCGTTTTCGCCTTCGTCATTTTATCTATCATGCAGTCAAGAATCTCATAGTAGCAGGAGAGATAGTCTTTTACAACACAGCTGAGTTCATATTGATTATTCATTCTTTCACCCCCTTGTGCCAAAGTAACCGATGATTAATCGGAATGCAACCAAACTGCGGTTAATTAATCATTACCATTTTATTCATCGGTATCCAAACGGTGAGAGCGTTTGACAAAGGAGAAAAGAAAAGCTAAAATATCAAAAAACAATCTGTATTTTAAATGGAGTCTGCCATGATTGAAAAATTCTATCCTTGCGAATATGTAAAAAGCGTTTATGACATCGACTTTAAAAAGCTTTACGATTCAGGTATAAAGGCCGTTATTTTTGATATTGATAACACCCTCGTCTTTCAGAATGAGGACTCAACAAGGGAAACAGAGCGGCTGTTTTCGGCGCTTCAAAAGCTCGGTCTTAAAACAATTATACTTTCAAACAACAATGAAGAAAGGGTCAGGCGCTTTCTCAGAAATATTGACTCGCCGTACATCTGCAAAGCGTATAAACCGTTCAAGAAAGGCTATCTCAGAGCGCTTAAAATGCTGAAAGTAAAAAAGGAGGAGGCGGTGTTTGTCGGCGATCAGCTTTTCACAGACATTCTTGGTGCAAACCGCTGCGGCATCAGGAGCATACTTGTGCGCTACATTGAAAAAAGCGGCAGCAAGCCACAGCTTCGGCGCAGATTTGAAAAAGTTATACTCCGCTCATACTTCAAAAAGCACCCCGGCGCAGACACCGGAGCCGACAGCGGCTTGACCTCGGAGTTATAATATGATATTATACTGCATATTGTTCCGACGCCGTTCAAACGGTCTGATTTTCTGCCGCACGGCAGACAACCGCAGCAGGAGGTGAAGCAATGAACAAAAATGCGCTGCGTATTATTGCGGTCGTACTGTTCTTTGTCATTCTGGTCTGTTTTGTTTTCATCGTTATCAACTTTGACGCCGAACGTTTTGAAGACAGCCGCAGCTTCGGCAACCTTTTCGGCAATGATAATCAGTCGTCCTCAACCACAAAGCTTTACGCCGGCAATCCCCGCTTTCCCGAGGATGCTCAAAACCGGATAATGTCCTTTATGCCGGACTCAAACTTTGTCAAAAGCATCGGCAGAACGTATTTTGAAAACGGAACGCTCTGGTTTTCAATGTCCGGAAGCGGCTTTTCCTTCCTTTGCGACGGGGAAAGCGCAACAATCGAGTGCCTTGTTAAAAACTCGTCCTCAGTGCCGTATAATCACCGTCCGCGCGTGCTTGTCCTTGTCAACGGTGAAACCGCGGCCGATGTTGTGCTTGAGGGCGAAAGCGAAAGCGTCACCGTTGACCTTTCCTCAATAAGCGGAGACGCGGAGGTTCAGCTGCTCAAGGCTTCCGAGTCGATGTATTCCACTGTGGGCGTAAGCTCAATAACCGCAAATTCCAAGGGAGATATCTGCCCTGCGCCGCAAAGGCAGCTGAAAATTGAATTCATCGGCGACTCAATTACTGCCGGCTACGGACTTGACGAGGAAAACCCGAACGCCGCCTTTTCAACAAGGACGGAGAATTTTTCCGAAACCTACGCCTTTCTTGCCGCAAAGGAACTTGCCGCCGATTGCTATGCGGTTGCCTTTTCCGGCTACGGAGTTTTTACCGGCTTTTCCTCAAACGGAGCGGCAAACGACTATGTTATCTTCAAGCACTATGATTCCACCCTTTCAAATTCAACAGTCGCGCCGGACTGGAACTTTGCGGACTTTGTGCCGAATGTTGTTGTTATTAACCTCGGCACAAACGACGCTTCATACTGCAGCACACAGGGAAGCATTGAAGCTTTTGAGGGTGAATATAAGCGGCTTCTTCAACTTGTCAGACAGCGCAACGGCGGAGCGTACATTCTCTGCGTTCTCGGCGACATGAACAATTCGCTTTATCCCTCTGTTGAGCTCGCGGTCGAGGAATATAAAAGCGAAACCGGCGACAGCTTTGTCAGTTGCGCCACGCTTTCCTTTGACATGGGGACCTACGGCAGTGCCATTGACGGACACCCGAACAAGCAGTCTAACGCCATTGCGGCTCAAACGCTTGTAAGCGAGCTGCGAGCTCTGCCGCTTCAGTAATATGAAAAACACATCGCCGCACACCTGCCGAAAAGGAAAGGGTGCGGCTTTTTGCTGCGTAACGGTTTGATTTTTCCCGGCATAAAATAAAACGGCCTGCATATACGCAGGCAGCTGCAAAAAAACGGAGGGAAAGGAATGAAGATAAACTGGAAAGTCCGGCTCAGGAATCCTATGTTCTGGCTGACATTTATTCCGGCGCTGACGGCTTTTGTGTATTCGGTTTTGGGACTTTTAGGAATTGTTCCGCGTTTTTCCGAAGACGCGGCAGTGAATGCCGGCTCGACAGCCGTTTCGGCACTGACGGCATTCGGCGTTCTCGTTGACCCGACCACAAAGGGCGTTTGCGACAGCAAAGAGGCTCTGGAATATAAGGAACCGAAAGGCTGACGCTTTGCTTCGGTATAAAACGCCGCACCTGCTTTTTTCAAACGGTGCGGCGTTTCCGGTTGTGTTACTTAAAGAAAGCATACCATCAGCTCGTCCGTTGTGATTGTTGAGCGGTAGTCCTCTTTAATGACCTTTGCGAGTGTACGAACCTTTTTTGCGTCAACAAAGTGCCTTTTCCCAAGCTGTGTCTGAAGCTCGTTTATCAGCTTTCGGTATTCCTCGTTCCGGCTCAAAAGGCTGCTGTCTGCGTTGCCCTCATTCGTGATTCCGAGCAAGTGGCGCAAGGAATTTTTCTTTTCCTCGCTGTCGTTCAGTCGTTCGGCTCCAGTCCGCGTCCGATTCTCGTCGCCGCCGAAAGTATTCTGTTCGGTGTCGATTCGAGTTTTTCCCCGTTGAGATGTCGTTCTATCCATTGAACGAACTTGTCTGCCTTTGGCTTTGTGTTCAGAACCATCGACATTAGAACCATATCCTCCATTGGAAGCGGCATTTGATGATTGATTGTTGTGATAATATCGAGCAATATGTCGTGATAAGACTGATTTGTGGTTTTCTCTGTTACGTTCCTCAACTCTTCCTCTTCCATTGTTAAAATCTCCTTCCAAGCTGTGTCTGAAGCTCGTTTATCAGCTTTCGGTATTCCTCGTTCCGGCTCAAAAGGCTACTGTGTTACGGGCTGAGCTTTAAAGCAGGTTTTGACCGCATTTGAAAAGCCATCTAACAAAAATTCTCTTGACTTGCGTGCAACCGAAGTATAAGAAAACAAATCAAAGCCGTGGAAACAGCCCTCATAGACCTGCACACAAGTTTCAACGCCTGCATTTTTCAAGTTTTCGGCATACTGAAGCGTTTCGTCATAAAATGGGTCGATAGTTCCGACAAACGTTATTGTCGGCGGAAGATTTGAATAATCCGTTTCCCTTGCCGGAGCGGCATATTTCGGAACATTATCCGTACCGTAAAGACTGCCGAGATAAAGCCTCCACGCTTCTTCATTTGATTTACTGTTCCAAATGGGAGCGTCATTGTTTTGTGATGACTCAGTAATCATTCTGTCGTCCAGCATTGGGTAAACCAGCATCTGATACGCGATTGAAATTTCACCCTTGTCCCTTGCAAGAAGCGTTACCGCTGCCGCAAGACCGCCGCCGGCGCTGTCACCGCCGACAAAGATCTGATCGTCGCGGACACCGTACTCCGCCGCGTGTCTGCAAAGCCATTCGAGCGAGGCATAGCAGTCGTTAAGGGCGGCGGGATAAGGCGCATCGATTGACCTGGTATAATCTGGAGAAACGACAATGCAGCCCGATTTTTCAATCAAATCGTCAATGTACGAACTGTCCTGTTCGGGAATACCGATAGCGTAACCGCCTCCGTGAATCCAAAGCACTCCGGGAACATTTTCCTTTTTCTCATTCGGGATATACAGGCACATACGCATTTGTGTGCCATCGTTACGGGGAAGATATATTTCTCGGCATTGTGCATTTTTTGTTTTAAATAACACCTTACCGATTTTATCAAGAGCGCTGTTGCAAAAAACGAATTTCTTTTCGTTAAAGCTCGGCCAAATCAGCCTCACTGCCGAACCCACTGTTCGAAGCTCCGGGTTAATCATCTCGCTTTTGATGTTATAACTTCCAATTCCGAAAATTGATACCAAACTGAGTATAAACGCAAGAATTCTGTTCATTGACAACAACTCCTCATTAAAGTTTTGCGAAGTGTTTTGTTAACACAATATTAACATATACCAAAAAAACTGTCAATATACGATTTTTCAAAGGAAGCATTGTACTTTAATAATAGGCAACCGGGCAAACCCTTTCGAGTTATCCGGCTGTTTTTTCTTATAAAGACCGCCATAGTACGACAGCCGATTTTTTGTGTTTCTATCCCTATTTGAACGGATAAGTGAGCTAAGTTGCCATTTTTATTACTTCCTATCAAAAAAATAAACTTATAAACGCTTGACACATACGCATAAAGGGCGTATAATGTCAATGTAGGAGGCTGGATATGAAGCAAAGAGATTTAGTAAAGCTTTTTGAAAAAAACGGCTGGACGTTTTATCGAAACGGTGGAAATCATGATATTTACATCAAAGGAAAGAACAGTGAATCCATTCCGCGCCACAAGGAAGTTAACGAAAAACTTGCAAAATCACTCATAAAACGCTGGGGCTTGAAATAAAGTCCACTGTGTTGCCAAAAATAATAACCGAAAGAGGTGTACGCTTTGAAAGTAGTTTTTCCTGTAATAATTTCAACTGAAAAAACTGAGCAGTATCACGATGTCTTTATCCCTGACCTTGAAATCAATACTGAGGGTGAGGATATCACCGATTCAATCGAAATGGCTCGGGATGCTATAGGCTTAAAATGTATCACAATGGAAGATATGAACCTTGAAATTCCCTCGCCGAGCGATATTAAGGATATTTCCTTTGGCAAAGACGAATTTGTAACTTTAGTTGACGTTGACCTTTCCGACTACCGCCGCAAAAATGAAATGCGGACCGTTAAGAAAAACTGCACTCTTCCGAGCTGGCTTTGCTATGAAGCCGAAAAAGCCAACATCAATTTTTCTGCCGTTTTACAGGCAGCTTTAAAGCGCGAACTTCATATCAACTGAATCCTTACGATTTCACGCCCACCGCGATGAGGAAGCCCTCTCCGGTGGGCTTATTTTGTTTTGTCCACAACCCGTCCGCAACAGTGAAAAATTCCCCTGTCAAACAGCGGCAGAATAAAAAACAAAAAAAGCCCCGAAACCCTTGTAAATAAAGGCTTCGGGAACGTTTAAACTGGTGAGGACAAGTGGACTTGAACCACCGACCCCTTGCATGTCAAGCAAGTACTCTAACCAACTGAGCTATGCCCTCATGTTTTTTCAAACGACTTACGTATGATACACTATTTTTTACCGCTTGTCAAGAGTTTTTCTCTCTTTTTCTCTTCACAAAAACACAAAAACGGGCAGCAGACTGTAAACAACGCGGTCTGCCGCCTATGAGCTTATTACTCAAAATACTTTACGAAATAGCCAAGACCAATGATGGGAAGAATGGTTTTGATAATACCCTTGAGCATTGTAAGGAACGACTCAAAGATCTTGTTGGCGCCGTCTTCCTCTGCCGCAGCAGTCGTGATGATTTCTTCGTTCATGAAAAGACCTCCTTCTTTAATTAATCTTTTCATAATTTTAACATATATATCATTGACAGTCAATGAGAAAGAACAATATTTTCCGCAATTTCTTTGAAAACCGGCGCGCAGTCAACAGAGCCGCCCACCCCGTCCTCATTAAGCACAACGGCAATATAATGCGGATTATCCGCCGGGAAAAAGCCGGCGAACCAGGTGCGGCAGATTTCTTTTTTTCCGTCATAGACTCCGCTTTGTGCAGTACCCGTTTTTCCGGCAAGCTTCAGATACCGGCTCTTTGCGTTCTTTGCGTTGCCGTTTGAAACCACCGAGGCAAGCAGAACACGCATTTTTTTAACCGTTTTTTCCGAAAGGACGCGCCGCTTGTCCTCGCGCTTCTCCTTTTTGACCAGCCCGTCTTTGTTCGCAAGACCGAACAGTACCGTCGGTCTGACGTAATATCCGGTTGCAAGCGCATGGTAAACTGCAAGCATCTGAACCGGCGTGATAAGAAGCTTTCCCTGACCGAAGGAAAAGTTTGCCCTCTCTCCCGGAAGAGTCAGCAGGTCGCTTTGGGGAAGGCAGCCCTTTTCGCCGCTTATGCCCTCGGCAAGCTTTGTTTCCGCCGAAAGGCCGAGCGAGCGGCAGAACATCAAAAGCGAATCCGTGTCAAGCTTTTCGGAAAGCTTTATAAAATATGTGTTGCAGGAATTTTGCAGCGCCTCTTTCATTGTCTGCTCTCCGTGCTTTTTGCCGTTGTAGCAGGAAAATACGGTGTCACCCACTTTACAGGTACCCGTGCAGGTGAATCGCATATCCTGCGAAATTCCGCACTCAAGCGCATAGGCGGCAACAACGCTTTTAAAAACGGAGCCGACGCTATATGACCTCAGAGCCTTGTTCACAAGCGGCGCATTTTCCTTTTCAAGCTCCTTTGCAAGGTTGTTCCTGTCATATTTCGGCACGCTCGCCATTGAAAGTATCTCTCCGCTTTCAATGTGCATAACAAGCGCACAACCGCTTTTTATCCTGCTGTTTTCAAGGGCGTCTTCCGTAATTTTCTGAATTTTTGAGTCAAGAGTCAGAACCACACCGGCTTTTGAAGAATAGTTTTCATCGTTTATCTGCCTTTTGACGCCCTGCAAAACTCCTCCGGACGCGTCCACGCCGAAGCTTGCTGAAAGACTGCCGCCGTTTTCCTTGAGATAGTCATTATAACCGCGCTCAATTCCGCTGCTTCCGTTTTTGCTTTTCGGGTCAACATAGCCGACAAGATGGCAGGCAAGGGAATTTTCGGGATATCTTATCGGAACGCGGAACGTGCAGATACTTTCATCGTTTACCACCTCATCTGTTTTTGAAACATACGGCTTTTTGCTTTCAATAATCTCCTGCGCCCTTTCCTCGCCCAAAAGGCGTGTGAGAATCTGCTTTGACTTTATTGACGGGGTAAAGACCGAAACCGGCTCTTCTTCGCCGTCAACAAGCAGATTTAAGCTTCGGTCATATATTTTTCCCCTGCTTTCGGCAATGAGAACGGTTTTGCGGCTGTTTTCCTTTGCCGCAGATGAATATTCCTCTGCCGTTACGGACAGTATTCTGACTGTGAGAAGCAGCAGGCAAAGCGACAAAAGCGAATACAGCAAGGCAACGCGTTTTCTCATTTTTTCCGTTCACCCTTTTTTCTTTTTTAATATTGTTTGAGCAAACGGAAACATAATGCAAAACAAAGTCGAAAAAATTTTTCCATTATTTTTAAAAAACACTTGATTTTTCAAAAAAAATGACTACAATATATTTTAGCACTCAGATATAGCGAGTGCTAAAAATTAGCAATAACATGATTGGAGGACAAATACATGAAAATCAGACCACTTCTTGACAGAGTAGTTCTTAAACCCACCGAAATTGAGGAAACAACAAAGAGCGGCTTCATTCTTACCAGCGCATCGCAGGAAAAGCCCCAGTTTTCCGAGGTTGTTGCAGTCGGCCCCGGTGGAATTGTTGACGGCAAGGAGACCGAGATGTATGTCAAGGTCGGCGACAAGGTTATTGCAGGCAAGTATTCCGGAACCGAAGTTAAAATTGACGATACCGAATACACCATCGTCCGTCAAAGCGATATTCTCGCAATAGTCGAATAACCTAACACAAGGAGGATAACAATTATGGCAAAACAGATTATTTACGGTGAAGAGGCAAGAAAAGCCCTTCAGGCAGGCATTGATAAGCTTTCAGACACAGTCAAAATCACCCTCGGTCCCAAGGGCAGGAATGTTGTTATCGACAAAAAGTACGGCGCTCCGCTCATCACGAACGACGGCGTTACCATTGCAAAGGAAATTGAGCTTGAGGACGCCTTTGAAAACATGGGCGCTCAGCTTGTTAAAGAGGTTGCAACCAAAACTAACGATGTTGCAGGCGACGGAACAACAACCGCAACCCTCCTTGCGCAGGCTCTTGTCCGCGAGGGAATGAAGAACGTTGCCGCCGGCGCAAACCCGATGGTAGTCAAAAAGGGTATTAAAAAGGCTGTTGACACGGCTGTTGAGGCTGTTAAAAAGAACTCAAGCCCCGTAACAACAACAGAAGATATTGCAAGAATCGCAACCGTATCCTCGGCCGACGAAACAGTCGGCAAGCTCATTGCCGAAGCAATGGAGACCGTTACCGCGGACGGAGTTATCACCGTCGAGGAATCCAAAACCGCAGAAACAGGCAAAGAGGTTGTTGAGGGTATGCAGTTTGACCGCGGATACATTTCACCCTACATGGCAACCGACACCGACAAAATGGAGGCTGTTATCGACGACGCCTCAATCCTCATCACAGACAAGAAGATTTCAAACATTCAGGAGGTTCTCCCCCTGCTTGAACAGGTTCTTCAGGCCAGCAAAAAGCTTGTTATCATTGCAGAGGACGTTGAGGGCGAAGCACTTGCAACGCTGCTTCTTAACAGGCTTCGCGGCACCTTCACCTGCGTTGCCGTCAAGGCTCCCGGCTTCGGCGACAGAAGAAAGGAAATGCTTCAGGATATTGCTATCCTCACCGGCGGTCAGGTAATCACCTCCGACCTCGGACTTGAGCTCAAGGAAGCTACTGTTGATATGCTCGGCAGCGCTCGTCAGGTCAAGGTGACAAAGGAGAACACCATCATTGTCGGCGGCGCAGGCGACAAGGACGCAATCAAGGCCCGCGTCAACCAGATCAAAGCCCAGATTGAAGCTTCCACCTCTGAGTTCGACCGCGAAAAGCTTCAGGAACGCCTTGCAAAGCTTGCAGGCGGCGTTGCGGTAATCAAAGTCGGTGCTGCAACCGAAACCGAAATGAAGGAAAAGAAGCTCAGAATTGAAGACGCTCTTGCAGCTACCAAAGCCGCTGTTGAGGAGGGCTCGGTCGCAGGCGGCGGCGTTGCCCTGCTTAACGCAATCCCGGCCGTTAAGGCTCTGCTTGACACCACAGAGGATCCCGATGAAAAGACCGGTATCAGAATAGTTGAAAAAGCTATTGAAGAGCCTGTTCGCCAGATTGCAAAGAACGCAGGTCTTGAAGGCTCGGTTATCATCAACAACATTATCTCCAGCGGCAAAATAGGCTATGGCTTTGACTTTGCAAAAGAGGAATATGTTGACATGTCCAAGGCCGGTATCCTTGACCCGACAAAGGTTACCCGTTCCGCACTCCAGAACGCAGCCTCTGTTGCGGCCATGGTGCTCACCACCGAATCGCTCGTTGCCGATATCCCCGATCCTGCGGCTGACGCTGCTCAGGCGGCTGCTATGGCTCAGGGCGGCGGAATGTACTAATTTAGATATTAGACATTAGATTTTAGATATTAGACAGGGGCTGTCGCACTAAGCGAAGCCTCTAAGAAGTAAAGAACCAACCGGGCAGCCCGAAAAAGGTTGCCCGGTTGCCGCTTTC
>JAEDIH010000058.1 GCA_016292575.1 Clostridiaceae bacterium
GCAAGGCAGTGTTTCCGCCGCCTATGACGGCAACCTCCTTATCTTTATAGAAAGCACCGTCGCAAACGGCGCAATATGAAACCCCTGCACCGACAAACTTTTCCTCGTTGTCTGCTTTGAGCGTTCTGTGCCTTGAGCCGGAGGAAATGATAACGCTTTTTGCTTCATAGGTTGCGTTTTTTCCGATTACTTTTTTGATTTTTCCCTCGTTTTTAATTGCGGTAACCTCATCAAGTTCAATTTCCGCGCCGAGGGAAAGCACCTGCTCAATGAGCCTTTCGGCAAATTCATTGCCGCTCATGCGGAGCGTTCCGGGATAATTTTCAATCTTCGGCGAATGGGTTACCTGACCGCCAAAGGTTTCCTTTTCAAGCACAAGAACACTCTTTTCGGCGCGACCCCCGTAGACTGCCGCTGTAAGCCCCGCCGGGCCTGCTCCGATTATTACGATATCATACATCTTTTTCACCTTTCAATACCGCAAATATGCCCGACTTTCATCGGGCATATTTTTTCTTTCATTTTGATGCTTTATTACTGAACAGCAACAGTTTCAATATACTTTCTGATATTTGAAACATTGCTCACCTTCTGAACGTTATTGCCGTTTACGATGACAAGAGTCGGAGCCATTGTTACGCCGAATTTCTTTGTGACTTCGGGGTTCTCCTCGGCATAGACCTTTTCAAAAGCGATATCTGCTTTATTAAGGAAGGTTTCAGCCATCTTGCAGTTCGGACAGGTTCTTGTTGCAAAAAGGAACGTACCGTCGCACTCGGAGCAAAGCTCCTCCTCGTTCTGCTTTTCCTGCTGCTTTTTTTCGCAACCGGGAGCAGTCGATTTTGTAAGATCGTATACCTTACGCTCCTTGAATTCCTGGCTTTTGCCGTCGTTCCAGTTGCGGACGGGGCGATAGTAGCCGGTGATTCGGCTGTAGACCTCAGTCTCGCCGCCGCAAACGGGGCAAGTGTGCTGCTCACCCGTAAGATAACCGTGATCTTTGCAGACCGAATAGGTGGGTGAAAGGGTGTAATACGGAAGCTTGTAGTTGTCGGCAATCTTCTTGACAAGCTTTGCCGCCGATTTCCAATCGGGAAGCTTTTCGCCGAGGAAAGCGTGGAAAACAGTGCCCGAGGTGTAGCGCGTCTGAAGATCGTCCTGAATATCAAGAGCAGCAAAAACGTCCTCGGTGTAGCCAACGGGAAGATGCGAGGAGTTGGTGTAATACGGAGTGCCGCCCTCTTCGGCTGCGGTGATGATGTCGGGATACTTTTCAACATCGTGCTTTGCAAAACGATAAGTGGTGGATTCGGCAGGAGTTGCCTCAAGGTTGTAAAGATCGCCGTACTTTTCCTGATAGTCCGAAAGACGTTCTCTCATATGGTCAAGAACTTCCTTTGCAAAGTCCTGAGTTTCCTTGTGAGTGAGGTCTGCGTGGAGCCACTTTGCGTTGAGACCGACCTCGTTCATGCCGATAAGACCGATGGTTGAAAAGTGGTTTTCAAAGGTTCCGAGATAGCGCTTGGTATAGGGATAAAGTCCCTCGTCAAGAAGCTTTGTGATGATTGTCCTTTTGACCTTGAGCGAACGGGCGGAAATATCCATGAGATGATCGAGTCTTGCATAGAAATCCTCTTTATCGGAAGCGAGATATGCAATTCTCGGAAGATTGATGGTTACAACGCCGACAGAGCCTGTGCTTTCGCCGCTGCCGAAGAAACCGCCGGACTTTTTGCGAAGCTCGCGCAAATCAAGGCGAAGACGGCAGCACATACTGCGGATATCGCTCGGAGCCATGTCGCTGTTGACATAGTTTGAGAAATACGGGGTGCCGTACTTTGAAGTCATTTCAAAAAGGAGACGGTTATTTTCGGTGTCGGACCAGTCAAAATCCTTGGTGATTGAATAGGTCGGAATGGGATACTGGAAGCCGCGTCCGTTTGCATCGCCCTCAATCATGGTTTCGATGAAGGCTTTGTTGACCATGTCCATCTCTTTTTTGCAGTCCTTATACTTAAACGGCATCTCTTTTCCGCCGACTATTGCGTTGAGCTCGGCAAGGTCATCGGGAACGCTCCAGTCAAGGGTAATGTTTGAAAACGGAGCCTGAGTACCCCAGCGCGAGGGAGTGTTAACGCCGTAAATGAACGACTCAATGGACTTTTTGACCTGATCATAGGTGAGGTTATCCGCCTTTACGAACGGTGCAAGATAGGTATCGAACGAGGAGAAGGCCTGCGCGCCTGCCCATTCGTTCTGCATAATTCCAAGGAAGTTTACCATCTGGTTGCAAAGCGTTGCAAGGTGCTTTGCGGGAGCGGAGGTGATTTTTCCGGTAACGCCGCCGAGTCCTTCTTTAATGAGCTGCTTGAGCGACCAGCCCGCGCAGTATCCGGTGAGCATTGAAAGGTCATGCAGATGGATATCGCCGCTCTTGTGGGCGTTTGCAATTTCCTCGTCATAAATTTCGGAAAGCCAGTAGTTTGCGGTGATTGCGCCGGAGTTGCTGAGAATGAGTCCGCCGACAGAATAAGTGACGGTTGAATTCTCCTTAACGCGCCAGTCAGTAACCTTAACATAGCTGTCAACAACGGCCTTATAGTCAAGAATTGTGGATTTCATGTTGCGCAGCTTTTCGCGCTGCTTGCGGTAAAGGATATAGGCTTTTGCAACCTGCGAATAGCCCGCTTTTACAAGAACGGTTTCAACGCTGTCCTGGATATCCTCAACGGCGATATGTCCGTCCTTGATTTTGCTTTCAAAATCCGCTGTAACCTTGAGGGCAATGAAATCAATAAGGTCATCGTTATAATTGACCTCCTGCGCCTCAAAGGCAGACTTGATTGCGTCGGAAATTTTGTTGATGTCAAAACCGACAAACTTTCCGTCTCTTTTCTTAACGTCAAACATAGTGATATTCTCCCTTCATCGTGTTAAGCCGGCTTCTTATTGCTGCGGCGTATTTGGTAAGCCGGACGGAAAGCTCTCCTGTTTTCCGCCGAGTGTTTTTTACTGTGCTTGTCAAGTATAATACAGCAAAACAAAAAAGTCAATAGCAAAAACACAATATCTTGCGTTTTTCTTTTGACTTTTTTACTATATCTTGATTTGTGAAACACTGCGCCTTGTGTTTAACGGCGTCAGATGCCTCTTATCTCAACATTTTCAACAAAATTTTTCATCAATTTTGCAAACTCTGTCAGCTCTTCCTTTTCATACGGGGTCATCTCATCGCCGACAAGCTCGCCACTCGCTTCGTACTGCTGAATGAAGTATCGCTTTTCTCCGCTGAGCCAGCGACCGATTTTTTCAAAGTCCTCCTTTGTCTGAAGCTCCCTTGCCGTAGTTGTGCGAAACTCGTGGGGTACGCCGCTGCTTTTGAGAATTTCAACGCTTTTTTGAACGTTTTCAAAAAGCTTTTCGTTTTGCACACCGCAAACCTCAGGATATCTTTCCTTTGAGGTTTTTATATCCATTGCAACATAATCAAGAAGCCCTTTTTCAAGAAGCGAGGAAAGCTTTTCCGGAAAGCTTCCGTTGGTATCAAGCTTTATCGCAAAGCCGAGTTCCCTAACCTTTTTGATGAAAGCCTCAAGGTCGGGCTGCAGGCACGGCTCGCCGCCCGTTATGCAGACGCCCTCAAGAATTCCCTCGCGTTTTTTGAGGAACGAGAGTACCTCCTGCTCGTCAATGTGATCGCTCATTCCCGGGAGAACGAGAGCGGCATTATGGCAAAAGGGACAGCGGAAATTGCAGCCTGACGTGAAAACAGTGCAGGCAAGCTTTCCCGGGAAATCAAGCAGAGTCAGTTTTTGAATTCCGCTTATATTCATACTTAACCGCCTTTCATAAAATATTCTGTTTTTTTGGTTATATTATGCGAAAAAAGGGCTGCCGCAATGCGAACAGCCCCGCTTTTATTCCGTCATAGCTCAGGTTCCGTAAAGAACCGGTGTATAGACAAAGAAAATACTGCTTGCAAGAAGAATCTGCGCGGCAAAATATGTTGCAATATTGAAAATCTTGAGCGGACGGTTCTTTTTTTGCCCGGCAAAAAGAATCATGCCGAGGCTTCCGTCCGAAAGAACAAACAAAACGGCTCCGAGCGCTATGGTGAGGAAAAGCATAACAATGTGTTCGTTCATGCCGTAGAGCCACTCGCCGATGCAGTATCTGAACGCCTTTGCAAGCATTGCACTGATAGTTACCGCATAAAGCACAACCGGTATTGCCATGTATGCCTTGCCCTTGATTTTTTTAAGCACTGCATAAAGCACAACCAGTCCTACCAGAACCAAAACTGCTACGATCTCATACCAGGCAAAAAACGGCTTATCGGGATAGGTCCTTTCAATAGCCCTCTGAAAAGCAAAGATATAGAAGATATGTCCGCCGAGAAAGGCAAAGAGCCCCAAGCCGAAAACCACAATCTTATCGGTGATAAGGTGCAGGAACATATCGCCCAGCCAGCCGAAAAACAAGCCCCACAAAATGAGCTTCGTGTAAGGAGATGAGGACGCAGAATGACCGCTTATCTTCATTGCAAGAAGACCGGCAGAGAAAAACAGCGCCGAGCAGATCATTTTGAAGCCGAACGATTTCCAGCATTTATCCGGCCACGAATACTTGAGAAACAGCGGAACAAAAACAAATTCCGCAGCAACAACAATCGCAAATAGAATTTTCCAAACCATACATATCCTCCTTTTTCAAAGCGGAAGTCCGTTTGTTAAACGATTTTTCCGTGCAATGTAAGCTCAACAATAGGCGTAAGATACGGCATTGCCTGAGTTACTATTGCCTGAAGAACGGGCTGCTTGACAACGCTCTTTACCGATTGCTGAAGATTGAGAACCATTGTTGAGGTTTCCGGATTCATTGTCGGCTTAAGTGAAACCCTGTTATCGGCAAAGGTGAAAACAAGAATTCTTTCCGCAGTTGTTTCAATAGCTCTGATGTGAACTTCAAGCTCGCGCTCGCTGTTCCAGCAGCCGATTGCGCAGACAGTATAAGGAACGTGACCGATGACAACGTTATCCCAACGGTATTCTCCGTCCATACCTATATGTATGAGGTTGACCTCAGGTCCCTCGCTCCATGTCATTACAAGCTCGTTTTCAAGCGGCTCAAAGCTGACGTTGGTGATGTTGCCCGCCTTATCGCGTGCCATGAAGGTGACGGGAAGAGTCAGCATACTTGTCGGGAAACCGGCAATGTTAAGAATCGGAGACTTTGCAAACACGATCTTTTTGCCGGAAAGGAGCTTTTCTTCAAACGAACGCGGTTTTTTCGGCAGACGCGGATAAGCAGGAATTTTAACCTCAACGGCGTCGTCCTCGCTTGCGTTGTCGTCAAACGCCTTTGGGAAAAATTCCCAGATGACGTCGCGCATTGCCTGTTCGTCAATCTCGCCGCCGGTCATGATGAAGCAGGCGTCAAGGTCTTCAAAAACAATGCCGAACTGGGAGAACATTCCGTCGGCACGGTATGAATTTTTATAGCCGCCGTTGCGCCAGAAGCAGTAGCCGTAGCCCTGCTTTGAGTCCATATTATCGCTACTGCTGCTGTCCGAATGGAAGGCGGTTGCAGTCTTTACCCACCACTCGGGAACAACCTGCTTGCCGCCGAACTTTCCGCCCTGCTGATAGCAAAGGGTGAACTTTGCAAGATCCTCGGTACGGATCATAAGACCCCAGCCGCCGGTTTCAATACCTCTCGGGCAGGTTTCCCAGTACGGCTCAACAATGCCGAGCGGCTCAAAAAGGCGCGGAGTAAGGTACTCAATAACGCTCATATTTGTCAGCTTATGGATAATGCAGCAAAGAAGATACATATTTTCACTGATATAAAGGAATTCAGTACCCGGCTCGCTGATCCACTTGCTGTTTATTATATCATGGAACCAGCGATCCTTTGTCTTGTCCATAAACGGAGTGACCGAAAGCCCACTGCGCATTGTAAGAAGATCCTCAACAGTCATTTTTTCAAGATATGCGTCGGGTTTATCGCCCCTTGCCTCCGGAAAAATTTCAACAAACTTTGTGTCAAGCTTAAAATATCCCTCGTCAATTGCAAAGCCGATAGCCGTTGAGGTAAAGCTCTTGCTGACGGAATACATCATGTGCTTATACTCGGGACCGAACGGATCTCTGTATGCCTCGCAGGCAACCTTTCCGTGGCGGATAACCATGAGCGAATGAAGCTGACGGTCAAGCTCCATGCATCGGTCAACAAAGGCCTGAACAACCTTTGACGAAACACCGACCGATTCCGCGCTTTTTGCGCGTTCGATTGAAATCTTCTCAACTACTGACATCTGATATCTCCTCCAGATTATAAGTTTACCGGATACCCGGCGTCATTAGGGTGATGCCGTTTTCTTCTCCGTTTTTCTCCCTGCGGCGCTTCTGCATTATAATACCACAAATCCATAAATTTGGCAATGCAATTTGAATCAAATTTTTATACTGTCCGCCTGATTTTTAAACAAAATGCCATATATCAAGGCAGTTTTTGCCTGTCTTGACAGAACAAGGACAAAGAATATATAATAAGTTATCATGTGCTGCACCGTATTATTACTCAAAACGAGGTAATCTGTTATGTTTTTATGCTATAACGCACCTGCAAATATGAGCTATTTCGGCTGGGAAAACGAGGCGCTGCCGCTCGGCAACGGAAAAATCGGCGCAAAGGTTTTCGGCGGAAAGGGCTGCGAGCTGATTCAGTTCAACGAAAAAACGCTTTGGTCCGGCGGAAGCGACGTTGAGGGCTTTAACTTCGGCATTTCAGACACGAGCAAAGGAAAAAATTTCAGGGAGGTTCAAAAAGCGCTTGAAAGCGGTAATGCCAAGCAGGCTGCCGTTCTCATGGAAAAGCTTCAGGGCAACCATGTCGGCTTCGGCTCCTATCAGGCGTTCGGCAATCTTTATCTTAATTTCGGCAACGACAGCGGAGAAAATTATGTCCGCGACCTTGACCTCTCCTCCGCCTCGGCAATGGTCTCCTTCAAACAGAACAAGGCAAGCCATGTCCGCCACTACTTTGTCAGCTATCCGGACAATGTTTTCGTCGGAAGAATAGCCTGCGAGGAAAAGGACAAAACCCCCGTCCCCATAAGCGCCGACGCCTATCTTGATTCTGAACAGAACGGAACAATTAAAAGCGAGGGAGACACAATTCTTTTGTTCGGCACGGTAAACGACAACAAGGGTATAGGCGCAAAGGACGGAAAGAACAAAAATTCAATGAAATACGGCTGCGCCGTTAAGTTCATCACCCAAGGCGGAACCGTGAGCGCCGAAAGCAACGGTCATGTCAAAATTGAAAACGCCGAAAGCATACTCATAATAATGAGCCTTGCAACAAACTATAAAAACGACTATCCTCATTATTTTTCAGACGAAGATCCGCTTGAAAAAGCCGTTGAAGCCGTTAACAAAGCGGCAGAAAAAACGTTCGGCGAGCTTTACAGGACTCACCTTGCGGACTACCGCGCACTTTTTGACCGCGTCAAATTTTCCCTCGGCGAGGAGGAGAGCACACTTCCCACCGATTATATGCTGTCCCGATTCGGCAAAAAGGGAGAATATCGCCGCAACCTCATCACGCTTTTGTTTCAGTACGGACGCTATCTTCTCATCGCTTCTTCAAGAGACGGCTCCCTGCCTGCAAATTTGCAGGGAATATGGAACGCAAAGAACAATCCGCCGTGGGAGTGCGACTATCATCTCAACATAAACCTGCAAATGAATTATATGCCCGCCTTCACAACAAACCTTGCCGAAACCGCACTGCCGTATATTGACTTCATAAACTCGCTGAAAAAGCCGGGAAGAGTTGCGGCATACAATTCCTTCGGCATCGGCGAATGCAAAAAGGACGGAAATGTTGACTATACCAAGCCGACAGGCTGGGTCTGCCACACAATGGTGTCTCCCCTCGGAACAGTTGCGCCCGGCTACGAATGGCGCTGGGGCTGGGCGCCGACCAACGGAGCATGGGCTGCATTCCAGATGGGCGAATACTTCTCTTTCACCGGCGATACCGATAAGCTTGAAAAGGATATATACCCTGCAATGGAGGAAACCGCTCTGCTTTGGTCGCAACTGCTTATTCCGGAAAAGGGAACGGACAGGCTCATTGTGTCTCCCTGCTATTCGGCGGAGCACGGTCCCGTCAGCGCAGGCGGAACCTTTGAGCAAAGCATAATCTACGCGCTGTTTGATTCCGTAATAAAATTTGCCGCCGTGCTCAAAGACAGCGGCAGAGAACACTCGGTAAACGCAGAGCTTATTGAAAAGCTTAAGTATCAGCTTGAAAAGCTTCAGCCCTACTCAAAAACAAGGCGCGGCTTTATAAAAGAATGGGTAAACGAGGACCGCTTTGCTTTCGGGGGAAAGCTACTCGGCGTTCAGAAGCAGCACAGGCACATCTCCCACCTGCTCGGTCTTTATCCGTTTGAGCAGATTACGGACGAAACGCCCCCGCTTCAGGCTGCGGCTTCCGCCTCGCTTGATGACAGAGGAATCAAAACGACCGGCTGGGCGCTTGCGCACAGACTGCTTTGCAGAGCAAGGCTCGGCGAGGGCGAAAAATGCGGTGAAATCATTGCTCAGATACTTAAAACAACCATTCTCAAAAACCTTTGGGGCACTCACCCCCCGTTCCAGATTGACGGGAACTTCGGCTTCACTGCCGGTGTTGCAGAAATGCTTTTGCAAAGCCACGGCGGCGTGATAAAAATTCTTCCGGCCATACCTAAAGACTGGAGAAACGGTGAATTCTCCGGTCTTGTTGCAAGGGGCAACTTTGTTGTTTCCGCAGTGTGGAAGGACGGACGGATTAAGGAAGGCACGATTGAGTCAAAGCTCGGCGGAAAATGCAGGCTTTATCTTGACGGTAAGGTTGCCATTATTGAGGACGAAAACAAAAACGAGGTTCCGGTAGAGTTCAATAACGGTATCAGTGAATTTTCCACAGAAAAAGGAAAGACATATTCTTTTTGCTGAGAAAGATGAGGAGGTACTTATGCAGTATAAAGGTCCAATGCTCGTTGTCAATGATATTGACAAATCGGTTGAGTTTTATGAAAACATACTCGGCATGAGCGTTATTCTCGACTTCGGCGCAAACAAAACTCTGACCGGAGGCTTCTCTTTGCAGACTGCCGAAACCTACAAAGACTTCATTGACGGTCAAAGCATCCGATTTTTTGGAAACGACTTTGAGCTGTACTTTGAAGAGGATGATTTTGAAAGTTTTATTCAAAGGCTGAAAAGATTTGATATTGAATTTGTTCATCCTGTTAAAGAACATGCCTGGGGTCAGCGAGTTGTGCGCTTCTACGATCCGGACAAACACATTGTTGAAGTCGGCGAAAACCTGAAATCGGTATGCAGACGTTTTCTTGAAAGCGGTATGACGCCGGAACAGACCGCAGAGCGCATGGATGTGCCGCTGAAGTTTGTAAACTCCTGCACAAAATGAAAAACCGCCCGTTTGCTTAACTCGGCAGACGGGCGGCGTAGTTTTTATGAGAAGAATTACAGTTCCTCAACAGAGATGATACCCTCCGTGGCGGAAATTATCGTCATAATCTTATCGTGAGAAAGGTTTTTCGGAAGCTGAAGCTGGAAGATGGCGCAGGAATTTACACCGGACTTTGTAATTTCAAGGTCAAGGATAACCACGCGGTAAGTCTTCAGCGCCAAAATGAGTGCGTCAAGATATTCATTTCCGGCGTACTCAACATAAATATTAACATTCCTTGCGTTGTCAAGCACCCAGTATTCAAAACGGACAAAGAATATTTCAGCAAGAAGAATCAGCACGGTTGCAAGAATAGCAGCCTCGTAATATCCGGCGCCGATTGAAAGACCGATAATGGCGCACGTCCAAAGACCGGCGGCAGTGGTCAGTCCCTTGATCTGGCGGCGCTTTGTAACAATTATCGTGCCTGCTCCGATGAAACCGATGCCGGTTATAACCGAAGCACCGAGACGCGAAACATCGTTATCAAGAGTGAGATATCGGAACAGATAGTGGCTTATCATGGTTGTCATTGCCGCGCCGAGACAGATGAGAATGTGGGTACGGAAACCGGCGGTGCGGCGCTTGCGCTCGCGCTCAATTCCGATTGCTCCGCCGCAAAGGACCGCACAAAACATTTTTATAAACACTGAAAGAAGTGTGATTTCTCTGAGCGGATTCAAAAAGTCAAGCATGTATGTTATCCTCCGAAAAAAATCAAATTTCGTCAACTACGGTCACGAAATCAAACTTGGAAATGCGCGACATAACGTGTGAGTGCGTTTCCTTCTTCGGCAGTCGTGAGGAAATCACCGCACCAATCGTGACACCGTTCGACTGCTTTTCACGCTGGATATCAACATCATATATTTGTATATCCATTTTTTTGATGGTGCTGATTATTGCACCGAGATTTTCCATCTTTTCAAATTCTACATAAAGATCCATGTTCCTTGCCCTGGATACGACCCACGCGCTGACCTTTTCAAGCACAACCGTTGTGAAAAGGATGAGCAAAAAGGCAAGAATCGCACATTCGTAATAGCCCGAACCGATCGCAAGACCCATACACGTTGAGGTCCAAAGTCCGGCGGCGGTGGTGAGTCCCTTGATCTCCTGGCGACCGGTCACAATTATTGTTCCTGCGCCGAGAAAGCCGATACCGCCGATAACCTTTTCGGCGTAGCGCGTTACGTCAACCTTACGTCCGAGCAATTCCGAAATCTCGCGCCAGTCACCGGTAACAATATTACTTTCATAAAAGCTCAAAATCATTGCCAATGTTGCCCCAAGGCAGACTATCATATATGTACGGCTGCCGGCGGCACGATGCTTGTGTCCCCTTTCAAGGCCGATAAGCCCACCGAAAATAACGGCAAGACCCAGCTTCAAACAAAGAGCGGTCAAGCTAACACCGCGCACAGGATCAAAAAAAGGAATGAGCGATTCCATTTGTAAGTTACCTCCGAACACAATAAACCGCCGACAAACCGAGAACCTAAACGACCGACAAGCGGTTTTCAAATAATAAAAATTGCTCGCGGACGCAGTAAGGTCACTCCTGCGTCCGCATATAATAATATGAAATTTTACCACAATTTATAATAAGAGTCAAGGATTTTTAGTATATTTTGCAAAAAGTTGTAA
>JAEDIH010000059.1 GCA_016292575.1 Clostridiaceae bacterium
ATCACAAGGAAAAACACACGCGTTCCTCGCTTGAAACAAAGCTGACTTCCATTGAAGGTATCGGCAAAAAGAAAGCGGAGGTACTCATGAAAGAGTTCAGATCGCTTTCAAAGATTAAGGCTGCCTCAAAGGAGGAGCTTTCGGCAGTTCAGGGTATTTCCGAAAAAGACGCAGAAAAAATTAAAAGCTTCTTTTCCGAATGACGGAAAGGGAGCTTTTTGATAATTTAGATAATAGATAATGGATAATAGATAATAGATAATAGATATCTCTCGCACCCAAAGGAATGCTTCTTGATATACAGGTACTCCGCGCAACATCTAACATCTAATATCTAACATCTAAAGTAGGGGCGTCGCTTGAGGCGCCCGTTGTTTCCCTTTGCGCTGACCGAAAAACTAACGCGAAACGTTGGGATTTCGTTGGGTTTTTGCACGACTGCATTGGGCAAGGTTCTTGGGCGGCTACGAGCGCCGCCCGTACAAATTTAGATTTTAGATGTTAGATATTGGATTTTAGATTTTTCGCGGGGAGCGCGTACCGCAAGGGTTACCCTTTAGGCGCGAAAATATCTATTATCTATTATCCATTATCTATTATCTATTATCTAAAGTCCCCTTTGTTCGCGAATGAATATTCCCTCAGAACCTGACCGCATGCTTTTCTATGTCCACCAACCCGTTTTCAAGGAAGGAGACGCCCTCGCCCTCAAGCAGTTTCCTTTGGGCGTCCGTTCCGCCGAAAGCAAAGCCCGGCGCAACCCGTCCCTCGCGGTTAACAACTCTGTGGCAGGGTATCACGCCCGGTTCGGGATTTTTGTGCAGTGCGTATCCCACAACACGCGCCCAACGGGGATTGCCGGCAAGAACTGCAACCTGTCCGTAGGTCATAACTTTTCCTTTCGGAATGGAGCGCACAACCTCGTATATCCGCTCAAATGTGCTCAGTCCCATATGATATATCCCTTTTTGCGCTCGGAGACCGGACGAATGCCGCCCTCTGCGCCGTAGCCGAGAATGCAGTTTCCGATACCCTCATATTTTTCATCAAGACCCCATTTTTTGAGGAATTCCCTGCCTTTTTGCGTTTTGAACATTTCCCTTGCGCGGTAGATGTAGCAGGAATCAACGCCGAGTGCGTGCGCCGCATTGAGCAGATTGCCCATGACGAGCGCTCCGTCGTCACGATAGGTGTTGACGGTGGAATCGGCAAAAACAACAAGCACTGTCGGTGCACCGTAAAACGGATCGGAGTCTGTGCCCATGATTTCTGCATTGAGACGAGAAAGCTCTTTCACCGTTTCCGGGTCACGAACGGCAACGATTACGGGCGACTGAAAGTTGCGACCTGTGGGAGCATAGGTTCCGGCTTCAAGAATCAGCTCAAGCTTTTCCTTTTCAACCTGCCTTGCGGTATACTTGCGGCAGCTTCTTCTTTCTTTGAGAACTGTGAGGGTTTCTTTCATTATCTATCAATCCTTTCACTTGGGTTTGTGCTGTTGAAATAGGCCTTCATCGGAAGAACCCAGTCGGTCTGAACAATGTCAAATCCCTTTTCTCTGAACCAGCCCCAGCCGAAATCGGGGTTGCCCGTCACGGCAATGTCATCTGTGTGTCCTGCGGAGATTACCTTGCGGCGGCTATAGACAATTGCGTTGCCCCAGACGGCAAGAGAGTTGCTGTGGAGAAACCGGAGGTTTTCCTCGCTTATCACCTGTGCGTCCTCGCTTTTGAAAATTGCTTCAATGCCGACGAAGTTGAGCTTCCTTTTCAAAAGCATACGGGAAACGGTGTCCGTTTCTTTAACCATCGGCATGAACGGCAGTTCAGGTGCAAGACATTCAAGTGCTTCAAAGTATTTCTCCTCTGACGGTGTTTTAACAATGACCTGATTTTCAAGCTTGTGGCGTCTGATACAGTTTGAAATCAGCGCCGGTTCTGTCCAGAACTTGTCAATGTTTATTATGCACTTTCCTTTGAGAAATTCAAACGCATCGTCAAGGGGAAGAACACCCTCGTTGGTTTTTGCTCCGTCAAAGTTGCGGTAGCGCAGGTGGGAAACCTGCTTTCCGGAAAGGGAGGGAATGAGGAATGGGGAGCAAAGGTGCGCCGGTTCCATCATCGGATGAAAGCAAAAAAGCTTTCCGTCCCTTGATTTTGCAATGTCCAGCTCAATTATGTCCGCACCCTGAAAGAGGGCGGCTTTATATGCCGCAAGGCTGTTGCAGGGAATGTTTCCGGCGGATGAGCCTCTGTGGGCGGCAATGAGCGGTGTTTTGTTTGAAGTCAGATTCAGAATCAACCCGTCCTTTCAATGTGTTTTATGATGTCTTTTGTAACAACATGCTTATCCGGAAAATGCGAAGGCGTGGCTGAATGTTCACAGACCCCAATGTTTTCTTCTAAAATTGCGGTTGATTCTATCCTGTTCAAACTGCTCACGCATTCTGTCGGCGGGAAAGCCAATGTGCTTTCCGCAGTGTTCACAGCGGATGTCTTTAACCACTCTATATTTTTGAGAAGGTTTAATTCCTTTTCGTGGAGATACCATACATTGATATATCAGGGACTTTTGGGTCAGCCATTTCTGACGGTACGGACAGTGTGCCTCTCCTTTTTTGACAAGGTCGGCAAATATACTTTCTCCCATATTTTGATGTTCAAGCATATATTCTTCAAAGTTATCTTTCTTGGCTATAGCATTCGGTTTTGTAAAGCTTGGCCAAACCATGCGGGTGATAACAATAACACCGATAATTATTGGAATCGGAAGTAAATGAAGAAAATCCTTGCGGGTTTCTGCCAACGCTGTGCAAAGAAACAAAGCAAAACTCATAGTTATAACGCCCACGATAACAGGAACAAACCACCTGTCAAAAAAGCGGTGTTTATATTTGTATCTATGAATTTCATGCCACATTTTTATTCGCGCACGTTCATCTTCGTCATCAAGCGGAAATCCGCATTTTGGGCAAATCTCATCCTCAAGAGTGACTGCTGTTGCGCAGTCGGGGCAAATCAGGCGGTCGGCAAGCTTTTCCGCTATTCCTTCCTTTTTTATCGGATAAAATCACTTCACAAACTTGCTCTCAAGCATCTCCTTTGCTTCGGCCTTTGAAAATCCTCCGGGCGAATAGATAAAGTTGTTCGGAACGGTGTTCCAGCGTTCGCACCACTGGGAAAGCTCCTCCTTTGTCATCACGATATCGCTGACATCGCAAAGGCTCGTGATAACCTCAAAAAATTCTGCGCTGTTGGTTTTCATAAGGTTCATCAGTTTTCTTGATTTTTCGCGCTCATAGCGCACGCCGCGGCGGATAAGTTCAGGCATAAAAGCGGCGCAGGCAATGCCGTGCGGCGTTTTGAAGTGCTCGGTCAGAATATAGCCGAGAGGGTGAGGGAAAGCTGTTCCGCAGTATGAAAGAGTGATACCGGCATAAAGCGAGCCGTAATAAAGCTGAGCGCGCATTTTTTCGTCCGGCACTCTCTTTTCCTTTTCAAGGAATTTCAGTCCCTCCCAAATCATCGGAATAGCCTTTTCGGCAAACATGGTGGGAATATCGGTGCATTTTTTGCTGTAAAATCCCTCAATCGCGTGGGAGAGCGCGTCAAGAGCGGTTGAAACCGTGACGGAATACGGCATGGAGTGGGTATATCTGCTGTCGGCAAAGGTAAGCTTCGGCGCACAGTCCGGAGCGCAGATGCTCCTTTTCCTTTCGTCCTTTTTGTTGGAAAGGACGGAGACTGCGCCAACCTCGCTGCCCGTTCCGGCGGTTGTTCCCACAAGGACAAGGGGGAGGGCAATATTCCTTTCCTTTTTTTCATATATATCAAACGGCAAAAAGTCCTCGTTCGCGGCAAAAACGGCAACGGCCTTTGCGGCGTCAAGGGCGGAGCCTCCTCCGATTCCGATGATGAACTCCGCCTTTTTTTCCCTTGCAAGGACTCCTGCTTCGTGGCAGTCTTCAATATACGGATTCGGCGTGATGCGGTCAAAAACGTCATAGCTCACCGAGCTTTCCTCAAGCGCGGCGGTCATATCGTCAAGAGCGCCGCTTTTCTTTGCGCTGCTGCCGCCCGTAACGATGAGACATCGCTTTCCGAAAGAAGCAAGCAGTGCGGCGTTTTTGCGCACACAGTTTTCTGAGCTTATGACCTTTACGGGTATTGACAAATTAAAATCCATCTCGTTTCCTCCTCGGGTAAATACGGCTTGTGGAATTTGCTTTGTATAAATTATATCAGTAAAACACGTTTAAATCAAGCGCAATATTTGTCGTATATCCGCCCTTTTTGTCTTGAAATTTTTTGCAGGATAGTATACAATAAAACATGCTTTTATTATGGCGCAGTTTATGCCCGGTTTAACGGAGGCTTTTCATGAGTAAGAAAAAAAAGATTCTTTGCATTGTTCTTTCCGTTGTTCTTCTTGCCGCGGCTGTTACCGGCTTCGCTGTTTATTATTTCTTTAAAAAGGATTTTAACCTTGAGCAGAAGAGCGGACTTTCAATGGGCAGCGTTGTAACTGTCAAGCTTTTCGGAGACGATACCTTCAAAAAGCTTGATGTGACAAAAAACGGGATAGACAACCTTGAAAAAATCATTTCAAGGAAGCTTGAAACCTCCGCCGTATCACTCCTCAACAAAAACGGGACGGTGCAGAACGCCGTCTGCGCCGAGATAATTGAAAAATGCCGCAAAATTTCCGAGCTTAGCGGCGGCGCATTCGACCTGACGATAGGTCCGCTCTCCTCGCTCTGGAATTTTGACGAGGACGTTCAAAAGGTTCCCGATAAAGACGAAATTCAAAAAGCGCTCGCTCTTGTTGACTACCGAAAGGTTCAGACGGACTCAAAAAGCGTTTTTCTTGCAAAGGGGCAGAGTGTCGACCTCGGCGCGGTCGGAAAGGGAGCCGCCTGCGACGCCGCAAAGACCTATCTTGAAAAAAGCGGCGTAAAGGGTGCCGTGGTTTCCGTCGGCGGCAGTATTCTGGCTTTCGGAAAGCGCAACAAGGCCGGCGACAAATGGCGCGTTGCCGTCCGCCATCCGCGAAAGGAAAACGCATATATCGGCGTTATAAATCTTTCCGAGGGCTTTGTTTCAACCTCCGGCGACTATGAAAAATACTTTGAAAAGGACGGCATACGTTATCATCACATCCTCAACGCGAACACCGGCTATCCTGCCGACAGCGGACTTTCAAGCGTTACGGTTGTTTGCGGCAGCGGTCTTTTGAGCGACGCGCTTTCCACCGCCTGCTTCATCCTCGGCGAGGAAAAAAGCAAGGCACTTTTGGACGAATACTCCGCCTGCGCCGTTTTTGTCGATAAGCAGCTTAATGTTTCCACCTACGGCGATATAGATTTTGAAAAAGTTGAATGAAGAACACCATTGGTCTTAAAAAGTCAGACGCATTGATAATCCTGCTTTTTGCCGCTTTGTGCGTTCTGCTGTTTTTGCTGCCGCTTTTTGCCACCGGCGGAAATGTTACGGCAGTTATCTGGTGCGGCGGCGAAAAATTCCGCGAGATTGACCTTTCCTCGGTTGAAGAAAGCTATGAAATTGAGGTGAACGGCTGCGTCCTCTCGGTTGAAAAGGGGAAAATTGCCTTTGTTTCCTCAACCTGTCGAGACAAGCTCTGCAAAAAAAGCGGCCATCTTTCAAAAAACGGGGACACCGCCGCGTGTGTTCCGAACAAGGTTGTTGTCAGAATTGAAAACGGAAAAGAAACTTTCGACGCAGTCGCTTCGTGACTTGACAAAAACAAAAAAGGTTTGTGTTTTCGGCCTGCTCGGGGCGCTGTGCCTTGTGCTCAGTCTGCTTGAAAACCTTATTTTTCCGGCTGTTCCCTTTCTCCCTGCCGGAGCAAAGGCCGGCCTTTCAAACATTGTAACAATGTTCGCCGCGAATGCTTTCGGCTTTACCGGCGCTTTGTATATAACGCTCCTCAAGTCGCTTTTTGCGTTCGTTACAAGGGGCGCCGTTGCGGGATTCATGAGCTTCTGCGGCGGAATACTCAGTGTTCTTGCGCTGAGCCTTACGATAAAAAAGCAAGGCAAAAACCTCAGCTTTATCGGAATCGGCGTGCTTTGCGCCGTTTGCTTCAACCTCGGCCAGCTTTTGTGCGCGTGCGCTCTTTCGGGCGCGGCAATGCTCGGCTACGGTAAGTATCTTTTGCTTTTTGCGGTCATCGGCGGAACGCTGACCGGCGCTGTTCTCAACGCCGTTTTGCCCCGCCTGACCGAACAATTAAGGAACCTCTGAATAAATCACAGCAAACACTTTGATAAAAAACGGCGTCTGATTTTTTCGGGCGGCGGAAGCCACAGAGATTTGGAGATGACAGAATGAAAAAAACTTTACCCGGAGTTATTTTTGCACGCGCAAAGGGGCGCGGCGGAGTCAATGTTGCCCACAACAAGCACACCGCCGAAATGCCGGTTGAAAGAATGCCCGTTCCCGACAGGGTCGTTCTTCCGATGCAGCAGCACATCGGCGCGCCCTGCACACCCGTTGTCAAGGTTGGAGACACGGTTTCGGTAGGTCAGCTTGTCGGCGACAGCGACAAGTTTGTTTCCGCGCCGATTCATGCAACCGTGTCCGGCACCGTTAAGGCCGTGGGCGACGTTAAGCTTGCCAACGGTATCATCACAAAGGGCGTGACTATTGAGTCCGACGGCGAAATGCGCCTTTATGAGGGCATTAAGCCGCCCACGGTTACAAACAGGGAAGAGCTTTTGAAGGCCGTGCGCGCGTCCGGTCTTGTCGGTCTCGGCGGAGCGGGCTTTCCGACTCACGTTAAGCTGAACTATCCCGAGGACAAGAATGTTGACACCCTTATTGTTAACGCCGCCGAATGTGAGCCGTTCATCACCGTTGACTACCGCGAGTGCATTGAAAATTCAAGGAACGTTATCAACGGCGTTTTCACCCTCAAAAAGTACCTCGGCTTCAGTCAGGTCATAATTGCCGTTGAGGACAACAAGCCCAAGGCCATTGAAATTTTCCGGAAGCTTATTGACGAAAGTAACGATCCCTCAATAAAAATCATGGCGCTTCGCTCAAGGTATCCGCAGGGCGCGGAAAAAATGATGGTGCTTTCCGCAACGGGCAGGCGCGTTCCGCCCGGAAAGCTCCCGGCGGACGTGGGCTGCGTGGTAATGAACGTTGCTTCGGTCGCCTTTATCGAAAGATATCTTGAAACGGGAAAGCCGCTTATCAGCCGTTCCTTGACGGTTGACGGCTCCGCCGTCAGAACGCCCAAAAATCTGCGCGTTCCCATCGGCATCAACATTCAGGACGTTATCGACTATTGCGGCGGCTTTAAGGAAGAGCCGCGCAAGATTATCTGCGGCGGTCCGATGATGGGTATCGCCGTCTGCGGCACGGACGCCCCCGTTTGCAAGCAGAACAACGCTGTTCTTGCTTTTGCAGACAGGAAGGACACCGTTAAGCCCGAGCGCGACTGTATCCGCTGCGGTCGTTGCGTTGAGGTCTGCCCGATGAGCCTGATGCCCACCCTCATTGAGCGCTTTGCAAAGGTTCGTGATAAAGACGGACTTGAAAGGAGCTTTGTTTCGGTCTGCATGGAATGCGGTTCCTGCTCTTATGCCTGCCCGTCAGGTCGTCCGCTTGTTCAATATATGAGACTTGCAAAGCAGGTACTCAGAGAGGAGAGTGCAAAATAATGGCAAAAAAACTCACAGTCAGCCCCTCGCCGCACGTCCGCTCAAGCGAGACAACGACCGGTATCATGCTTGATGTCATCATTTCGCTCGTTCCGGCTCTCATTATGTCGGTTGTTTATTTCGGTCTGAGGGCGCTTGCCCTTTCCGCAACAACCGTCGGCTCTGCCGTGCTTGCGGAGTATATTTCAAGAAAGGTTATGAAAAGGAAAGGCACGCTCGGCGATCTTTCCGCCGTTGTAACAGGCCTTATCCTTGCGCTCAACCTGCCGTCAACGCTGCCTTTGTGGATGGGCGCCGTCGGTTCAGTTGTTGCTATTGTTGTTGTCAAGCAGATGTTCGGCGGAATCGGTCAGAACTTTGTCAATCCGGCAATGACGGCAAGAATCATTCTCATGGTCTCGTTCCCGACCGCCATGGCAAAATGGGTTGCTCCCTTTGCGGTCAAGTGGTCGGTTGTCGACGCGGTGACAACCGCAACTCCGATGGCCTCCCTTGCCGCGGCAAAGGGCGGAGACCTTTCGCTTGCCGAGGGACTTCCGACGCTTACGCAGATGCTCATCGGCTACCACGGCGGCTCAATGGGCGAGGTCTGCTCGCTCGCTCTGCTTGCCGGCGCGCTGTATCTGCTGCTCAGGAGGGTTATCTCTCCGGCAATTCCGTTCTCATTCATCGGAACCGTTGCGGTCTGTATGCTTATTGCAGGCAAGGGCAATCTGCAGTTTGCCTTATATCAGCTTCTCGGCGGCGGACTTCTGCTCGGAGCCTTCTTCATGGCAACGGATTACACAACCTCGCCGATAAACCTCAAGGGACGAATCGTTTTCGGAATCGGCTGCGGTCTTATCACCTCGGTTATCCGTCTTTTCGGCTCGCTGCCGGAGGGCGTTTCGTTCTCAATAATACTTATGAACATCCTTGTTCCCCACATTGAACGCCTTACGACTTCAAAGCCGTTCGGCTTTGTTAAGGAAAAAAAGGAAAAGGAGGCTGCAAAGGTATGAAAAAAATAACGCCTAAAGCAATCCTTGTTCCGGCTGCTGCGCTGCTTGTCATCTGCCTTGTTGCAACGGCACTGCTTGCGCTGACAAACAGCGTTACAAAGCAGAAAACTGCCGATAACGCCGTCCAAAAGGAGAACCTTTCCCGTTCGCTGGTGCTTCCCGAGGCAAAGGAGTTTTCCGAGTCCGAGGCGCTCGAGGGCGGCATAACCTACTGCACCGGCAAGGACGGCGCAGACAACGTGGGCTATGTTTTCACAAGCGGCGCAAAGGGCTACGGCGGAACGGTTTCGGTCATGGTCGGCGTGGACAACGAGGGAGTCATTACCGGAATTGAAATCCTTTCCCACGATGAAACCCCCGGACTCGGCGCAAACAGCACCAAGCCGGACTTCAAAAACCGCTTCATCGGAAAAAGCGGAACGCTCACCGTCAGCAAGACCTCAAACGACGGTCAGAACATTCAGGCAATCACTGCGGCAACGATAACCTCAAAGGCGGTTGTGTCCGCCGTCAACGCCGCTTTGGCCGCTTTTGAAACTGTTAAGGGAGGTGCAGGCAATGGCTGAAAAAAAATCTCTCGGTAAGGAATTTACCAAAGGTATCCTTGCCGAAAACCCGACTCTCAGGCTCGTTCTCGGAACCTGCCCCACTCTTGCAACAACAACCTCGGTAACATCAGCGCTCGGAATGGGCGTTGCCGCTTCGGTTGTTCTTGTCTGCTCAAACATCGTAATTTCCGCGCTGAGAAAGGTTATACCCGACAAGGTGCGTATTCCGGCGTATGTTGTTGTTATCGCCTCGTTTGTTACCATTGTGCAGATGCTTGTTAAAGCGTTTGCACCCGAGCTTGACGAACAGCTCGGCGTTTATCTTCCGCTTATCGTTGTTAACTGCATCATTCTCGGCAGGGCGGAAGCCTTTGCAAGCAAGAATCCCGTTCTTGCCTCTGCCGTTGACGGGCTCGGAATGGGCGTCGGCTTCACCGCTGCGCTTTTCCTCATGGGCGCAGTGCGTGAAATCCTCGGCGCAGGTTCCTTTGCCGGAATCAGCATTTCGTTCCTTTCAAGCAATCCGATGCTCATCTTCATTCTTCCTCCGGGCGGCTTCTTTGTTTTCGGCGTTCTCATGGCAACGGTCAACAGAATTGCCGAAAGCCGCGGAAAGCCCAGAGCGGAGCTTCGCGGCTGCGAGGCCTGCCCGATGGCTGCAAGCTGCAAGCTCAACAAAAGGGAAGCGGAATGTGAAAATATTTCCGAAGAAAGCAAGGAGGCGGTTAGCTGATGGAAATGACAAAAGGACTTCTTGCAATACTCATGACGGCAATTCTTACTCAGAACTTTGTTCTTGCAAAGTTCCTCGGAATCTGCCCGTTCCTCGGCGTTTCAAAAAAGCTCAACACCGCAGTGGGCATGAGCGCGGCCGTAATTTTTGTTATGGCGCTTGCAACCGCCGTGTGCTATCCGATAAACACTCTGCTTGAAAGCAGAAACCTTTCCTATCTTCAGACGATTGTATTCATTCTTGTTATTGCGGCGCTCGTTCAGCTTGTTGAGATAGTTCTTAAAAAATATATTCCCTCGCTTTATAACGCGCTGGGAATCTATCTTCCCCTTATCACAACAAACTGCGCCGTGCTCGGCGTTGTTATCCTCAACATTGACAACGGCTACAACTTTGCGCAGTCAATGTTCAACTCTGTCGGCGCCGGACTCGGCTTCATGCTTGCAATGGTAATGTTTGCCGGAGTGCGCGAAAGAATGGAAAGCTGCGATATTCCGAAATTCATGCGCGGACTTCCGATTACCCTTGTTGCCGCCTCGCTGGTTTCGGTTTCGTTCCTCGGCTTCACCGGCATCGTGGACAACATTTTCGGTTAAGGAGGGTGACGAAAGAATGGATATACTTATTCCCGTTGTAATCGTTGCCGCAATCGGTCTTATTGCCGGTGTCGGTCTTGCCGTTGCCTCGGCGGTATTCGCCGTTCCCGTTGACGAAAAGGCGGAGCAGGTACGCGCCTGTCTGCCCGGCGCAAACTGCGGCGCATGTGGCTATACCGGCTGCGACGGTTATGCCGCTGCCCTTTCAAAGGGCGAAACAAAGGAATGCAGTCTTTGCATACCCGGCGGAAACGATGTTGCCGCACAGATCGGTAAAATTATGGGACTTGAGGCAGGGAAAATTACTCCGATGGTTGCTGCCGTCATGTGTCAGGGTAACAGGGAGAACACTCCCGAAAAGCTTGAATACAGCGGTGTTCGTTCCTGCAAGATGGCAACCCAGCTTTTCGGCGGGCCGAAAACCTGCGTCCACGGCTGCATCGGCTTCGGCGATTGCGTTGAGGTCTGCCCCTATGAGGCCATCTTCATCTGCGATGGCGTTGCAAGAATCAACCCGAGCAAGTGCCGCGCCTGCAAAAAGTGCATCAAAA
>JAEDIH010000060.1 GCA_016292575.1 Clostridiaceae bacterium
CTTTTGAAGGAGGAAATGGAAAACGCCTGCAAAATGCGCGTAAAGCTCCTTGCCGAGGTACACACGGGCAAAACGTGGTACGAGGCAAAAGACTGAGCTGTCATGTCAGCCCCTTGCACGGCTGCATATTTATATAATATATATAGAAACGCAGTTTTTCGTATTCTTTTCGATACAAAACCGCCCGCTTGTGGAAATCACAAACAGGCGGTTTATTATTCAAAGATATAGCTTCATTCATTAAAGAAGTATAGCGGCGAAAGCTCCCGACTCAAATCAGGCGGCGCGGCCGGCTCTTTTGCGGTGCTTTTCCGCGTTTCCGGACTCAAAGGCAGAAGAACGGGAAAGCTCCCTGCACTTTCCGCCCTTGCGGCGCACTTTCCTTAAAAAGGCGCGTTTTAGCTTTTGCTCAAAGGAAATGAGCCTTTCTTCAAAAATTATTCCGAAAACCGCAAGAATAACAAGCGGAATATAGACCGAGAAAAACATTGCCGGTGATGTAAACATAATATATACCCTCCTGAGTTATGTCCAAAGCAAGCGAAGTCTTGTCCGAACATTCGTTCTTGTTTCCTATGACTTGATTATAGCAGAAAAAACGGATTTGTCAACACAAATGTTCACTAAATTTTAATTTTCAGTCCTTTTTTTTGGACTTTATTTAATTTTTTGCCGTTTTTTTACTGTAAAGAGCTTATTGTTCCTTTTGCGCTTAAAGCACAGAGCCAAACGGCTGTTGTTTTTGTCAAAAACAAGGTCAATATTTTGTTAAATTTTACGGAAAGAATGTTGAAGCAAAACAGTGAAAAACACAAAAAAATATGATAAAATACCTCTTGTAATATATTGCATTATATGCAATCGGAGGTATCATTATGGCTGTTAAAAAAGAATTTTATTTTCCGTCTGTTTCCGGACTTGCGGATATTCACGCGTGCTCTTTCCTTCCTGAGGATAAAAAGAGCGTAAAGGCTGTTATCCAGATAGCTCACGGAATGGCAGAGCATCTTGAAAGATATGAAAAGTTCGCTTCCGTCCTTTGTGACAACGGCTTTGCCGTTTATATCAACGATCATCTGGGTCACGGAAAGAGCGTTAAAAATGATAACGAGCTTGGCTATTTCGGCGAGAAGGACGGCTGGAAAAGCTTTATCGGCGACTGCCATATGCTCATGCAGATTGCCAAAAAGGAGAACCCCGAAAAGCCGTACATCTTCTTCGGTCACTCAATGGGCTCGTTCGTTTCGCGCTCTTTTTCAAAGCAATATGCCAAAGAGCTTGCCGGCGCCGTTTTCTGCGGAACCGCAGGACCGAACCCGGGCGCAAAGGTCGGCATTGCCCTTGCAAAGGCGGTCGGCAAAATCAAAGGCTCGCATTACCGCAGCAAGATGATAGACAATATCGCTTTCGGCACCTACAACAAGCAGTTTGAGGGCAGAACAAGCTTTGACTGGCTTTCAAGAGATAACGACGAGGTTGACAAGTACGTTGCCGACAAATACTGCGGTTTCCTCTTTACCGCATACGGCTTTAAAGATATGTTCTCCCTGCTTTGCTCGGTATCAACCAAAAATTGGGCTGAGGAATATTCAAAGTCACTGCCCGTTCTCATGATCTCCGGCTCAAGGGATCCGGTCGGCAACTACGGAAAGGGCGTTGAGCAGGTTTACAACATGCTCAAGAACGCCGGAAAAACAAATGTTACCTTGAAACTTTACGACGGTGCAAGGCACGAAATCCTCAATGAATCCAAATGCTTCGATCAGGTCTGCAAGGACGTTATCGACTGGGCAAACAGCATAATCTGACCGAAAGCGCAAAAAGCAAACAACACAAAACGGGGCTGTCACAAATCGGTAAAACGAAGAGCGACAGTCCCCTTTTTTGGATTTTAGTATGCCGCTTAGTGGGCAGCCCCTTGCTTTTTTGTTGCAGAACGCACCCCTTCCGCCGGCAGAATCAGCCTGACACAAGCAAACTTTCCCAAGGCGCGCCCGAAAGGTGCTTAAAAACTTTTCAGGTTTCTTACTATTTATGAAAAGCACTTGACCTTTTAATATTTTTTTGCTATTCTATTAGTTGATATATTCTGTACTGTTATGTCGAAAAAATATAAATTTTGGGTTATTCAGGATCAAGGAGGAAACAAGATGACTAAATCCAAAACAACCGTCATCGCTCTTGCGGCACTTGTTGTTGTGTGCGTCGGTTCATTCCTCGGTGTCAGGGCTCTCAACCAAAACACCAAGGTGCAGCAGCCCGTTACCATCACAACTCAGCAGATAACGACTACCGTACCCACAACAACGCAGCCTTCAACCGAACCGACGACCGTTCCCACTCAGCCGAGCACGGCGGCAACAACAGCCCTCGCCATTAACGACGCGGCAAAGGAAAGCACTTCCAACCTTTTCACAACCTTTGCGCAAAGCACAACTATACCCCCCACGACCGCGCCGACCACAACAACCAGACCCACCACTACCGCCGCTGAGACAACGACAAAAGCCCTCACCGGCAATGAAACTCCCGAGGAGGTCATCAAGTCTGCGGCAGTTTTTTCCGATGGCTTCCTCGGCTATAAATACGACCCCGAGGGGGACGTTTACTACACAAACAAGGATCCCTGGCAGCGCAACTTCGGCTTTAATGAGCTTTATGACGTCGGCGCTTCGTTCATCGTTTTCTATTACGACACTATGCGCTGCAAGTTCAATTACGCCGGCAAGGACTGGATGATCCAGTTCTGGAAAGGACAATACGGCTTTGTGTTCATCGGCGCCGAGATCGGCGTTTACAACAAACCCGAAAACAGGAAGGTTGAACATTACGACTGTGCCTCGGACGAAGATTCGCTCAAGATGTCCATGACCTGCTACCGCAAGGGTAAGGAAATTTTCTCAAGGAAATATGCAACCTACTGGTGGTGCACCGGTTTTGTTCCCGGCAAGCTTGACAAGTTCTCCGACCGCTCCGAGCTCAAGGTTCAGGCAAGAATTACCTTAAAAGACGCAAGAATGCTGCTTTCGTTCTGCGGCGCTCTTGAGGAAAACGGACTGAGACTTAATAAGAATTACACAACTGACGGTCTGGATGTTTTTGTAACTTGGTAATTGTGCCGAATTATTATAAAATTTTTAATATTCTATTGAAATTCAGGCCTACATATTGTATAATTAACGGGAAGTTTTTTCAACAATGTGTATATTTTCAGCGAAAGCTGTTGATATAAATATTAAGAAAGGATTGATTGTCATGAAAAAGTTTTTAGGCGTTATGGTTGCGGTTGTTCTTTGCATCTGCTCTGTAGTACCTGCAATGGCTGCCGACACAGGCTCCGTCAAGGATATTCTCGGCAACGTTGATCTCGGCGGTCTCAGCGACAGCGACGCAGGTCAGATCCTCGACAATCTCGATCTTGATTCAATCAAGGATCTTGTTGCAGGTTCAGACTCCTCAACAGGCGATGCCTCGGCTGCAGGCGGTATCGGCGATGTTCTTTCGGGACTTTCGGGAATGATTGACCCGAGTGCATTCAGTGCAATTTCCGATGCATTCAGCGGCGTTCTCGGCGGTTCTGAAGGCGGTTCAAGCTTTGACATCTCCTCGCTTATGGACACCATCTCCGGTGCATTCGCAGGCTCAGGTTTTGATCTCAGCTCGCTCACCAGCGGCTTTGACATGGGTTCGTTCGATTTTTCGAGCATTCTCAGCGGTCTCGGCGGCCTTACCGGCGGTAGCGGTGACTCCGATTCATCCTCAGCCGGAAGCGGCGCAATGGACGCAATGTCAGGCATCATGGACTCGCTTATGGGCGGACTTTCATCGCTCGGTATTGACACCACGGCTATCGAAGGACTTCTTGATAACGACATTGTTAACTTCTTTGCTAACATGTACATCGGTCTTGGTCAGATCGGCGGCGAAGATGAAGAAGAGCCCACAACCACAACGGCTCCTTCAACGACCAAGCCTGCTGCTGCCACCACCAAGACTCCGAAGACCGGCGACACCTCGACTGTTTTCGTAGCTCTCGGCACTCTCAGCGTTGCAGCTGCTGCGGCATTTATTTGCCTCAAGAAGAAAAAGGACTAAGCTGCCTTTTTGTTAACTTTTTTAAAAAAGCTAATTAAAAGCCGCCCTTGTCGAAATGGACACGGGCGGTTCTTTTTGTTGCTCGGCGATTGGTTGTCGCATAAAGCATTATTGTTTTTTCAAATTGTCATTAACTATTACAAACGGTTTACGTATTGTAATAAATTCTTGAGAATTTTTTATTGCCTTTTTAATCTTTTTCTTATACAATATCTAAACAAATATTTTCAGGATACAACAAACAAACGCATGGAGTGATAAAATGAATCTTGCACAGTTGCTTTTAGCAGGGAGATATACCGAGCTTACCTCATATTTTTCAAATGAGTACCTGTACTTCTTTTTGCCGATAAGTATTATAGGATACTGCTTTATGCCGCAAAAGGCAAAGAAGTATTATCTCCTTACCGCAAGCATGGTGTTCTATTGGCTCATCAGCGGAAAGCTCATTCTTTTCCTTTTGATAACCGTTATGACCGTTCACCACTTTGCCCTCTGGCTTGACAGGATACGCGCGCAAAAGGACGCCGCTGTCAAAGAATGTGAACGGGAGGAACGCAAGCAGCTTAAAAAAGCCTTCCAAAAAAAGAGCAGAGCCGTCCTTGCCTTTGCCGCCGTGGTTCATATCGGCGCGCTTTTAATGATAAAGTATTCGCCTTTCTTCACAGAGAATATCAACAGCCTTTTAAAGCTGTTTCATTCGCAGACCGTGCTTGAAATTCCGAAGTTCATCATGCCCATCGGCATATCGTTCTTCACCTTGCAGGCCGTGTCATATCTTGTTGACGTCTACAGAGGCGTCAGCCGGGCGGACGACAATATCTTCCGCGTTGCGCTCTTCATGTCGTTCTTTCCGCAGATTGTTGAAGGTCCCATCTGCCGCTACGAGCAAACGGCACCTAAGCTTTGGAACGTTAAAAAGATTGATTACCAAAATTTTACACTCGGCATCACGCGCGTGCTTTACGGCTACATGAAAAAGCTCGTTGTTGCCGACAGGCTCAACCCTCTCATTCAGGAAGTTTTTGATAATTACAACAACTATGACGGCGGAATGATTGCCCTTGCGGCAGTATTCTATACCATTCAGCTTTACATGGAGTTTTCCGGAACAATGGACGCCGTTATCGGCACGGCGCAGGTTTTCGGCGTTGAGCTGCCCGAAAACTTCCGTCGCCCGTTCTTTTCAAAAACCATTTCCGAATTCTGGCAGCGCTGGCACATCACGCTCGGCACCTGGTTCAAGGATTACATCTTCTATCCCGTAACAATGTCAAAACCGATGAAGAATCTGACCTCGTCCGCGCGCAAAAAGCTCGGCAACCACTTCGGACCGCTTGTTGCAGGCTCGGTGGCACTTTTCTGCGTCTGGTTTTCAAACGGTCTTTGGCACGGCGCAGCATGGAGCTACATCTTCTTCGGAATGTATCACTTTGTGCTGATTCTTTGCGGAAACATCATCTCCCCCGCCGTGAGAGCTGTGAACACCAAGCTTCACATCTCGCCCGAAAAGCTTCCGTACCGCCTCATGCAGATTCTTCGCTCCTGCGTTCTTGTTGTCATCGGCGAGCTGTTTTTCCGGGCAAACGGACTGCGTGCCGGTCTTGCAATGTTCAAAAAGCTTTTCACGGATATGAAAATTACCTTGCTGACGCCCGAGGTGCTCAAGCCGCTCGGCATCGACTTTAAGGATATTGCAATAGTGCTTGTTACCGTTGCGATAGTTTTTGTGATAAGCCTGCTGAACGAAAAGGGAATTCCCGTTGGCGAAAGGATAAATTCCCTGAAGCTTCCCGCCCGCTGGGCAATTCTTTTCACCCTAATAATGTTCATTGTCATTTTCGGCGCATACGGACCGGGCTATATTCCCGTTGATCCCATCTATGCCGAGTTTTAAAGGAGGTACGGCTATGAAAGAGGTTGCAAAGGTTCTGCTTCGTCTCACATCTTTTGCGCTCATTCTTCTTGTGCTTTTGTTCGGCGCTTCGGTGCTTTTTCAGCCGAAAAGCAACTCAAAGGACGCCGGAATGCTTGATTCAACGGCCAACGGTATCCTCGGCGAGCCGCAAAACACCATTGACGTGCTGATAGTCGGCGACAGCGAGGCCTACAGCGCCTTTGTTCCGCTCAAAATCTGGAACGATTACGGCTACACGCCGTATGTCTGCGCAACTTCTGCTCAGATTCTTTGCTATTCATATGAATTTCTGCAAAAGACCTTTGAAAAGCAGCAGCCGCGCATTGTTATTCTTGAAACGAACGCAATATACCGCGCTTTCAGCGATTCGGACATTTTCAGCCAGAAGCTTGCCGAGGTTATGAGCGTTTTCCGCTACCACAACCGCTGGAAAACCCTGAGCCTGCGCGACTGGTCGTTCGGCGTTGACCTTTCAAACACCGAAATTAACAAAGGCTATGTTTACAGCAACGCCGTGAGTCCTGTTGACGCTAAAAACCACATGAAGCCGAGCAAGATTCACGAGGGCTTTCCGAAAAAGAACGGAGCATATGTTGAAAAAATTAAAAAGCTCTGCGAGCAGAACGGAGCAAAGCTCGTCCTTGTCAGCTCGCCGAGCGTGAAGAATTGGAATATGCGCCGACACAATGCGGTGAGTAAGCTTGCAAAGGATATCGGCTGCGATTATATCGACATGAATGTTTTAAGGAAAGATATTCCGATAAACTGGAATACCGACACAAAGGACAAGGGCGACCACCTGAACTATACGGGTGCGCTCAAGGCGAGTGCCTATCTCGGAAAATACTTTGAATCACTCGGAATTTTCCGCGACAAGCGAAGCGATCCCGAATACAAACAGTGGAACAGCGCAGCCGAGGAGTTTGCAAACAGCACGGGAAAAAGCTTATAAGCTTTATATATAAAGGCTCAGTCTATAAGCCCGTACTGCCTGTACTTTTCGAGTATAGCTTTATACATCAGACGGTTTCCGAGGTACTGGCGATAAGTTGCGGACTTTTCCCTGCCCTCAGCTTTGAGCTTTTCAAGCTGCGCCGTTTCGTACTCCGACTGCCTGACTATGTCGCAAAGCATCTTTTCAAACGCTTCTAATCTTTCCATGGCAACCTCCGCACCCCCTTGCTTTGGGTCTGTTGAATTCAGACACCAAAAAATCTTTTCACTTCGCAACGGCGCAGGGAAAGCCCTCCTGCTCCAGCGCGGCAACGATACGCTTCGGAATATCGGTATTGAGAACCGACTGCTCCTCCTGCGAAACAAAGGTATCAAAGCCGTAGACATAAAGCGGAACGTCTGCTCCGGTGTGACCGGTGGTTGTGTAAACATACACCCCGTTTTCAAAAGTGATTCCGCCCGTTTCGTGGTCGGCGGTCACAACAACAAGGGTGTGTCCGTCCCTTTTTGCGTAATCAAGGGCGGCTGCAACAGCACTGTCAAAGGAGAGCAGAGCCTCCTTCATCCCCTCGCCGTTGTTGCTGTGGTTATGTTTATCTATGTGGGCGCCCTCAACCATCAGGAAAAAGCCGTTTTTGCCATCGTCAAGCAGGTCGATGGCTTTTTTTGTCATCTGAGTGAGGGTCGGCATATTGCCGCAATCGCTTTTCCACAGTTCGCCGGTGAACTGACCGAACGAGCGAGTGCCCTCGCCGAGTGCTGCCATTGATTCGTAATCGGTCACATATTCAAAGCCTGCGCTTTCCGCTTGGCTTTGGCTGCACGTTGAGGTTTTAACACCCCAGACAAGGTCAAGGTCACTTTCAAGCTGATACTGAGTTATTTCGGAGGTATTGTTCCTGCTGCTTGTGTGGGCCGAAAATCCGCCCGGTGTTGCTCCCCTTGTGCTGTCCGTTGTAACGATACCTGCCATCATACCCTTGGACTTTGCAAACTCGCAAAGGTTCATCGGATAGCTTTTTTCGGCGTTGACATCATCGGGATACACACCAACACAGCCGTTGTTTGTCCTGATGCCGCAGGCAAGAGCTGTTGCACCGGCCGCGCTGTCCGTAACGCTGCTGTTTGCGGAAGCGGTTTGCGAAAGGCTCCTGACCGGAAAAGAATCAAGAGCAAGGGCTGTTCCGGTTTCCGCGCGTACCTTTTCAACGCTCATGACGCCCATACCGTCTCCGATTAAAAAAATCACGTTCCTGAGTCCGCTGTCCCCCGGCTTAACTCCGATTCCGAAAAGATTCATGAAAAACATGATAATGGCCATAAAAAAGCCGCCTATTTTCCTGAAAAAGTCCGACATGGTATCTCTCCTTTTATAAAATTATGTTAATTACATTTTAACACGGTGACTGCAATATATAATTATTATTTGTAAATAAATCTAATTAGGACGTCTACAGTTTTTTGAGCGATTGAAAAAATTCTCAAAAAAAGTTTTTAAAACTCTGTGAACTTCTTTACAAATCTTTGAACATGTGCTATCATCAAGCAAAAAGTTTCAGGAGTTGTTTTAGATGATAAAATTCAGAAAAGCCTTTTCGCTTTTGCTCTTTTTCACACTGGTATTCTCACTTATGCTGCCTGCTTTCAGCGCGTCAGCCATTAAAGACGGCACGGCTGAATTCAACGGGCATACATATCAGCGTTTTGACGAATCCATGTCATGGAAGGACGCCAAAGCATACTGCGAAAGCCTTGGAGGTTACCTTGCAACAATTACCTCCTCAGCCGAACAGGACGTTGTTAAGCAGCTGGTTTCAAAAGGCAGCAAGGCGCAGTATTGGCTCGGCGCAACCGATGAAGCTCTCCTCAACGACTGGCAGTGGGTTACGGGTGAAAAGTTTACATACTGGGCGGACACCGTTTCCTTTGAAACCCATGATAACGGCGAATACTATCTTCAGATGCAGCGCCACAACTGGGGCAATGAGGACTTCCTCGGTTATTGGAACAATGCCAACAACGAGAACCACATCAACGGCGAGGAAGGCTTTTACGGTCCCGAGCAGATAGGCTTTATCTGCGAATTCGGCAACAGTGAAATGCCGGTTGAAAACAACACAAAAACCCCGATAATCTATATCATCGGCAGAACAGCCATCGTTACAGCCGACGGACAGCCGACTATTGAAGAGAACACAGCCTTTATCACAGATGTTGTTGAAGAAGCCGCTCCCCTCCTCAAGGACGGTATTTTAAAAAATGACTGGGATCCATACTGCGACGCGATTTATAATAAGGTTGCTGCAAGATATGAGACCTATAAGCTCAACAACGAGGGTGAGGTTGAAAACGGCACCCACAACCTTTGGACCTGGAACAAGGACACTCTTCCGGGCAGACAGTGGGATATTTTTACCTATAAATTTGAATACGACGCAAGAAGGGATCCTTGCGAAATTGCCGATGACCTCAAAGTATATATTGAAGCTGTTAAGGAAAAGACAGGATACAGCAAGGTACATCTTATCTCCCGCTGCCTCGGCTGCAATATTGCGGCGGCATATCTCACCGA
The DNA here is from genome assembly GCA_016292575.1 of Clostridiaceae bacterium. Classification (GTDB taxonomy): domain Bacteria; phylum Bacillota; class Clostridia; order Oscillospirales; family Acutalibacteraceae; genus UBA6857. Next base: position 9,540 of record JAEDIH010000060.1, read on the forward strand.
ATACGGATATGACGATATTGAAACAAACATCATGTTTGCCTCCGCAGCAAAGGGCTATGATTTTGTCGGTCAGATGTTTGCCGGAAAAATTGCTTTCAATGATGATTCAATCAACTACTATGTTGACGAAAGCGAAAGCTTCAGCATTGATGACAGCGAGACAGTTACCGAGCTTGTGAAAGCAAGCCTTGCTTATGCACAGACAACCGGGCTTCTCAAGGTCGGCACGGCGGCGGCAGAGGCTATCTTCAACAAGGTTTCCGGCAAAATTCTTCAGCGGCTTTTGGTTGCAACATATGCCACCTCTCCCGGATACTGGGCAATGGTAAACGACGAAAACTATGAGCAGGCAAAGAGCGTAGCTTTCGGCAATGAAATCAACACAACCTATAAGACGCTTGTTAAAAAGATTGATAACTATCATTATAACATTCAGAATAAGCTTGATAGTACTCTTAAGGCTATGGCGGCAGACGGAGTCAAAATCAACATAATCTGCAAATACGGCTTCCAGGCGCCTCCGTTCATTGACGGCAGCAGAAAGCTCAGCGACAACAGAATAGAAGTTTCCGCTCAGTCGTTCGGCGCAACAACGGTCGAAACAAACAAAAAGTTTTCATGGCGTTATATCAGCAAAGCCAGACTCAAAGGCACTGCCAAATACATATCACCCGATAAGAAGATTGATTCTTCAACCGCGCTTTTCCCGGATTGCACATGGTATATTAAAAATATCAAGCACAATCCGTTCTATGACTGCTTTAACCCCCTAATGCTTGAGATGTGCTACAGTGACGGTCAGATGACAATTAACAGCGATAAAAACTGGCCGCAGTACCTTTATTATGACGATTCAAACGGCGTCTGCACTCCGCTTACAAAAGATAACATGAATACTGAGCACTATACCGACAATGTTTTTTCCGCTTTTTCAAGATTTATAAAGGCTTTCTTTGCCTTTGCCAAAGAGAAGCTGCAGCAGTCAATAAAGTTAAAATAACCGAAGAATATTAAGGAAGCTCTGATTAAATCCGATGTACAGATTTAATCAGAGCTTTTTTGACCGATTACACCGCCTTGCACCGGCAAAGACAAGTGCCGGAAAGCAACGGCAGTTCATTCATTACCGTCTGCCGTGCTTATATCGTATTCACGAACAAAAGCATTGACGAAAAGAGGACCCATATCCATTGCAAGAATAACTGGCTTTCCGTCTTTTATCATGACGGTCATGCCCTCGCCCTCACTGAACTTTGTAAGGTTGCGGTCAAGAAGCTTTTCAACGCAGCCGTCAGCGGGATTGATTTTGAAAATCGCCTGTGTTTCGTCATTGGTCGCGGCTAAGATAACATTTTTGAAAAACTCCGCACCCTGAATTTCTTCAACGGTTTCGCTCAGAGGAATTTCGCGAACAAAACGCATCCCGTCAGCCGTGTCATAGACAAGCAGTTTTGTCGGCTGCTTTGAATGGTCACAGCAGTAAAGCAAGCCGTTTTCGGGATT
>JAEDIH010000217.1 GCA_016292575.1 Clostridiaceae bacterium
TTCTGTTCTTTCAAAACAACCACCTCCTGTTACCGCAATTATATAATAAGAAAGGACATAGAGGTAGTGTGCGATTGTCGCTTGACCACCCCTAAATGAACGAATTAACAGGGTAACGACCGCCTTATTCATTAGCAGGAATTTTGCTCGAATTTTTCTGCCATTAGCAGAGAGGGCATTTTCATTAGCAAAATAGCGAAAATCCTGCTAATTTTTATTAGCAAGTCGTTCACCTGAAAGGCGGACGACATTCGTCCTAATTTCCATTAGCTGACGGAGATTTTGCTAATGAAAATCTGTGAATTTTACGATTTTTCACTTTTTCCGTAAAAATGAAAAAACGCCGGAAACCCTTGATTTTACTGGGTTTTCCGGCGGAGTTTTTGGCGTTCCCGAGGTGATTCGAACACCCGACCTACCGCTTAGGAGGCGGTCGCTCTATCCAGCTGAGCTACGGAAACATCTTTAAAATCTATTCAATTTTAGTCTTAAACTTACTCAATGTCAATCGCCTTTGCCCGAAAGGCGGTCGTTATAACATATTCTTAGGAGGGGTTTATTATATCCATTTAACTAAGGAGGCATTTGGTACTGTATTAACATGATAACGATCGCTTTTCTTGAAAAAGCGGTAGTTGCAACGAATTCTTAGGAGGGGTTTATTATATCCATTTAACTAAGGAGGCATTTGTTATTACGAGCATAGCGAGTAACAAGGTTCTGACACGAAGTGTCAGGTTCTTATATCCATTTAACTAAGGAGGCATACTCTGTTCTTTTTTCGTGCGCTTTATTTTATCACCCATTGAAGCTAATGTCAAGAGTTTTTCACCGTAAGTTATTTGACAATCAAACGGCGCACGGGTATAATAAAAAAGGTTTCGTTTAATGCGACAGCTTTACGGGAGAGGTTTTAAAATGGGTTTAATTAAGCAGAAGCTTGTAATTTTTTGCAGGAAGGTTCTTTTTTTTCATATCTGGCCCTTGGTTTTCAATTTGTTTAAGCACAGGCCGCTTGACGAAAAGCTTGTTCTTTTTGCATATAACCGCAATTACAGCTCAATGCCGGACAATATGGCGGGCGTTTTTGAGTACCTGAAAAACAAAGGCTTTAACTGCGTTGAAATGGCGTCGCCGAAGAGCGGACTCAAACGCCTTTTTTTCAATCTCCGTTTCCAAAAGTATTACGCCGTTTGCAGGTGCGTTTTTTTAACGGACAATTTTGACCCTGTCTATGCCCATGAGCCGAGAGAGGGTACGCGCGTAATTCAGCTCTGGCACGCCTGCGGAGCATTCAAAAAGTGGGGCTATTCAACCGCAGATCTTGCCTGGGGTGCAGATAAAAAAAGTCTTTCAACATTCCCGATGCACAACACCTACACAGATGTTTTTGTTTCGGCCCGGGCTGTTGTTCCCTGCTACGCCGAAGCGTTCGGTTGCGATGAAAAAATCATCCGACCTTTCGGAGTGCCTCGTACTGATGTTTTTTTTGATGAAGCTTTTGTTGAACGGCAAAGATCAGAGCTTCAAAAGCTGTTTCCGGAAATCGGAAACAGGAAGATTATCCTTTATGCACCGACATTCCGTGGAAACGATCCCGAAACAGCACACAACGAAATAAGGCTTGATCTTGAAAAGCTCAGAGAAAAGCTTTCAAAGGAATATGTGCTTCTAATCAAGCTGCATCCGTTCACGGCAGAAAGGTTTGAGTTTTCAGAGGACGAAAAGGAACGGTTTGGCAACTTTGTTTTCAACGCTTCAAAGCTTGTGAACATCGATACTGCCCTTTGCTCTGCCGACTTGCTCATTGCGGACTATTCATCATTGATTTTTGAATATGCACTGCTTGAGAGACCTATGCTGTTTTTTGCCTATGACCTTGAAGAATATGACCGGGAGAGAAGCTTTTATTATGAGTATAAAAGCTTTGTTCCCGGAAAGACCGTTACCGATGCAGACGGGATAATCAAGGCGATTGAAACGGGCGATTTTGAAAAGGAAAAGGTTGCCCCGTTCCGGAAAAAATTCATGTCCGCCTGCGACGGAAACTGCACAAGGCGAATTGCAGAATATGCAGTGAGCAGGTAAGGACGGCTGTTTGCCGCGCATACGAATTTAGATTTTAGATTTTAGATTGTGGATGTTGCGCGGAATACCCGCATATCAAAAAGCACACCTTTGGCGCGAAAAAATA
>JAEDIH010000218.1 GCA_016292575.1 Clostridiaceae bacterium
CTGACCGAGATAGGCTACAATATTGGTCTTGTCGGCGAAGAAAAGCACGAAAGATTGCTCAGAAAGCAGGAGCTTATCAAAAAGGAGCTTAAAAGGCTTGAAACAACGGGTCTTGCGCCGAATGAGGAGCTTAACCGGCTGCTTGTTTCACGTGAAACATCACCAATGACCAACGGCTGCCGCCTTATTGATCTGATACGCAGACCGCAGCTGAATTACGAGCTGCTGACTCCCTTTGACTCAACACGTCCCGATTATCCCGAGGAGGTGTTTGAACAGGTTGAAATTGAGGTGAAGTATGAAGGCTACATCAAGCGCCAGCTTGCGCAGGCTAAGGAAATGCGCCGCCTTGAAAGCCGAGTCCTGCCGGAGGCTATCCGGTATTCTGATATAACCGGACTGCGTATGGAGGCGCAGGAAAAGCTTGAAAAGGTCAGACCCAATAACCTTGGACAGGCTTCGAGAATTTCCGGCGTCAGCCCGGCAGACATTTCAGTTCTGCTCATCTATCTGAGAAAAAACAATCTGTAAGCTAACCGTTGTTTCACGTGAAACACGGCAGAAAGGAAAGGCTATGTTTATACCGGTTGAAAAACTTAAAAAATATGCGCTCGCTTTCGGCGTTGAGCTTGACAACACTGCGCTTGAGCGTTTTGATACCTATGGCAGACTGCTTGCCGAATGGAACGGAAAAATCAATCTTACCGCAATTACCGACCCTGACGGCATTGCGCTCAAACACTTTGCTGACAGCCTTTCGGTACTCAAATACTGCGAAATTCCGCAAGGTGCAAGCCTGATTGACGTTGGAACGGGCGCAGGCTTTCCCGGTCTTGCGCTGCTTATTGCACGACCGGATATCCGCCTGACGCTGCTGGACAGCACAAAAAAGAAGCTGACAGTGATTGAGGACATTCTTAAAAACATCGGACTTGAGGCGGTTCTGCTCCATTCGAGAGCGGAAGAAGCAGGACAGAACAGGCAGTACCGCGAAAAATTTGACTTTGCAACGGCAAGGGCTGTTGCAAACCTAAGGGAGCTTGCGGAATACTGCCTGCCGTTTGTAAAACAGGGAGGAAGCTTCATTTCCATGAAAGCGGCAAAGGCCGGAGAGGAACTTTCCGGTGCGGAAAAAGCGATTTCAGCCCTCGGCGGAAAAACGGAAAGAACTCATAAATTTGAGCTTTTTGAAGCAGGGGAGCGGAACATAATAATCATAAAAAAGATTTCGCCCACAAACGGCAAATATCCGCGCCCATCGGCAAAAATTGCAAAAAATCCGCTCGAATAAGATGAATACAGACTGAAAAACCAAAAACAACCAAAAATGAAAACAGTGGACAAGTCTTCCTTATTGTGCTAAAGTTATTGTATCTTTAGAAACAACAAAGGGAGGTTTTCATTTTGAACGGTGAAAAGCCGCGCTCGGCAGGACAGGTGCTGCTGATACCAAACGAAAAAATCTATCCCAATCCGAACCAGCCGCGCAGGGTCTTTGACCAGAGCGAGCTTGTCAATCTTGCAATAAGCATAAGAATGAACGGAATTTTGCAGCCGATTACAGTCAGGGAAACATCAAAGGGCTATGAGCTGGTTTCCGGAGAGCGCAGACTCAGAGCGTCGCGCCTTGCGGGAATGGTGGTTGTTCCGTGCATTGTTGTTGATGTGAACGAGCTGAAATCCGCCATATATTCGCTCATTGAAAACCTGCAGCGACAGAATTTGGGCTATTTTGAAGAGGCACTTGCGATTGAAAAGCTGACAGAACAGTTTTCGCTCTCGCAGGAGGAGGCCGCGCGCAGACTCGGCAAAGCACCGTCAACGGTTTCAAACAAGCTGCGGCTGCTTACTCTGCCGAGGGAGGCTCAAAAGCTGCTGATTCAAAATTCGCTTTCAGAACGTCATGCACGCGCTCTGCTGCGACTTGAAGAAGAAGACGTTGTTCCGATACTGAAAAAAATTATTGAAAGAAAAATGAATGTTTCGCAAACAGAAAAATATATAGAGGAATTCCTTGCAAAAAAAAATCCGCCGAAGCGCACAACAAAGCGTGCGTTCAGCAGCGTTAAAATTTTCCTCAACACGGTTGAGGGAGCGATAAAAACAATGCAGGATTCAGGAATCAATGCAGATGTTAACAAACAGGAGACGGAGGACAAGTTCATCTATCATATAAC
>JAEDIH010000219.1 GCA_016292575.1 Clostridiaceae bacterium
TCGGTCATTCAAACAAGCTTGTTTCCTCGGTGAAACCGACATTTTCCTCTGCGGGACTGAAGGTTTATTCCTGCCGCAAGTGTGGAGCGGAAACAAAAAAGATTGTTCCTGCGCTTTCGGAAAACAGCTTTATGACACTCAAACCGGACGGCTTTAAGGTCTCAAAGAAAACAGGCACCTCGGTAACGCTCAAATGGAACCGTATCGACGGTGCGGACAGCTATGAAATATATATCAAAAAGCCCGGCGGAAAATGGAGCAGACACGCGGTTGTAAAGGGAGATAAGCAAAGCTTCACCGTAAAGAAGCTTACTTTGTCAACAGCGTATAAGTTTGCAGTCAGGGGTCTTGCCGCAAAGGATGGCAAAACCGTCTATACAAAGTACTCTTACCTGAACACAACAACGGAAAAGATGAAAGCAAAAATCACAGGTATCAAACGCTTCTCCTCCGGCAGGGTGGGGCTTGAATGGAGCAAGGTGAGCGGTGCGGACGGCTACAAGGTCTATGTTTCAAAGAATCCTAAAAGCGGCTTCAAGGCAGTCAAGGATCTTTCCGCTTCAAAAACGTCATACACCGTAGGCTCGCTCAAAAGCGGAACGTGCTATTACTTTACGATAAAAGCCTATGCAAAAACACCTGACGGACGCGTATACTCAAAGGCCGCACCGGTCAAGTACGCCTACGCTCTTTGATTTTTAAACAGTGTATTATGTGCGGCAGAGCCTGATTTCTGCCGTCCGAATAAATTAACCGCACGCTTGCTCAAAGGCAGACGTGCGGTTTAATTCTGTGATTAGCTTTTCGCTCGGAAAAAAGAAAATGAAACAAAATCGACATTTGCAATTTTTGAAAGTTAGTGGTATAATATCCGTTAACCAAAATTATATTTAATCATCAAAGAAAACGGAGATGCTTGAAAATGGAAAACGTAAAGAAATATGACGTTATTGTTGTCGGCGCATCAACAACCGGAAGCTGGTTCGGAAACGAGATGGCGAAGCGCGGCTTCAAGGTGCTTATGCTTGAAAAGCAGTTGCGCGAAAATGTTTCGAGAAATTATGATATTTTCCATATGGCGAAAAGCGAGATGGAAAAGTTCGGATATCCGATTCCCGAAAAAGGGGACGATGATTATTCCTTTGAGTTCGACGGCGGCAGCTATTTTTCCGCATACGGCAACTATCCCAAGCCGACCCATAATCTTGTCCTCGGAATGCGCAAGCACCGCTATATTCTGCGCCTCAACGATAACGCGGTAAAATCCGGTGCAAAGCTTATCTACGGCGCGTCGTTTACCGGCTTTGTTTTTGATGAGCAGGGCAGGATAGCGGGCGTGAAGTATACGACCGCCGACGGCGAGCACGAAGCCTTCGCCTCGGTTGTTGCGGATTGCTCCGGCATCCCCTCCGTTGCAAGAAGAGCACTGCCGGACGGACTCAATGCGGAAAACTTTGAAATCTCGCCGCGCGATATGTTCTATGTTGTTCTCTACTATGTCCGCTATCCCGAGGGACATGAAAAAATCATACATACCGACTCATACCTGCAGTACAAGGTCTGGTCGGCACCGCAGGACGATGAAAAGGGCGGCATACTCGGAGTTGGAGCAAACCTCAGCTTTGAATACGCCGAGGAAATGTTCCGCCAGTTCCGCAAGAATGTTCCCTGGTGCAATTACACGGTTCAAAAGGTTGAACGCGGCAGGACGCCTTACCGCAGACCGCCGTATTCCTTTGTTGCGGACGGCTTCATTGCAATGGGCGACGCCGCCTGCCTGACCAAGCCGAACAACGGAGAGGGCTGCACCTCCTCGCTCTATCAGGCCGAGATTGCCGTTGATGTAATCTCAAAGGCTCTGAAGGAGGGCGGCTATCTTACCGAGGAAAGGCTGTGGAGCATCAACAAGCGATATGTTGATGTTCAGGGAAAGAGCTTTGCCGGAACAATGGCGCTGCTTACCGGCGCCGCAAGCTTAAACTGCGAGGAGAACGAGTACTTCTTCAAAAACGATATCATTTTCAGCAAGAGCATCATGTCCGGCTTGAGCAAGGGCATTTCCGTCACTCCGAAGGAGGCGGAGCGCACAATCCGCCTGCTTGCCGCCGGCGTTGCAACGGGAAAGGTTCGCATTGAGCTTATCAAACGGGTTCTTGCCGCATTCAAAAACAG
>JAEDIH010000061.1 GCA_016292575.1 Clostridiaceae bacterium
TCGCAAAATATTAAAGCAAACGCAAGAAATATGAATAGATAAGGAGTGTTCAGCATGGCAAAAAGCGGTAGCTCAAAGGGCATGGTTCCCGAAGCACGCGACGCTCTCGACAGATTCAAGATGGAAGCTGCATCGGAAGTAGGCGTTAACCTTAAGCAGGGTTACAACGGCGACCTCACTTCTCGTGAAGCCGGTTCTGTCGGTGGTCAGATGGTTAAAAAGATGATCGAAGCCTATGAAAGAAACATGAAATAACAAAAAAAATTAAAGTACTGCGCTTTGTTCGCTGCGGCAAACAAAGCGCAGTGCATTTTCATTATGGATATTTGCTATTGAATAATTGCAGCGCAAATAGTAAACAAAAAAATATTATTAAAATTCCTGCTTTTGTTGAAATGTTACAGACTATGTGCTATTATTTATTAGTATATTTATGCTGTAGTGTTTGTTTTTCTTTTGAATATAACCAAAAATATTATTGAAACAGTGCAGTTTTTGTTGAAATTATGATATGGTTTGTGCTATTATTAACAGTATGGTGAGCCGTGGCTCTCCTCAGTATTTTTTGGGAGGGATCCTGTGGAAATTAAACAGAAAGTTAATGGTTTACTGAATAGCATTTCGTTGTATTGGAACCATCCGATGCCGAAGCGTTATATGACTCTTAAAGAAATAGCTGCCTATTCCGGAGGCGGTATCGGTGCTTATAGCATTATAACACTGGGAACCGCCTGTATGTTTGCAACAACAAATACTCTGCTGACCAGTACCCTCGGCATCGGTCCTACGGATATGTACATAATGTATGTTATCTGCGTTCTTGCAAATATTCCGCTTACGGGTATCCGTGCAAATATAATTGACAACACACGAAACAAGGTCGGTAAATACAGACCGTATATTGTAACAATGGCAATTCCAACCGCCCTTTTGTGTGTGGCAATGGTTTGGTTTCCGTACGATATGCTGGAAACGCTTTTTCCTGCCGGACAGCTGTTCGGAAAAAGTACCGCATACATTGCCCGGTGTGCAATTATTCTGGTATTCAATCTTTTGCTGTTTTTCTTTTATAACTTCTTTTACGATGCTTATGAAAATCTTATTTACGTCCTTTCTCCCGATTCTCAGGAACGGGCGGACGTTACTTCAATTAAAAGCGTTGTATATTCCTTTGCGCCGACTCTTGTCAATCTTATTACACCGCTTATTGCGCAGTATGTTTTTAAAACAACGCAGAACGATATCCGCGTTTACCGCCTCCTTTATCCGATCCTTTCTGTTTTAGGCGTGCTTTTGTGCATTGTTGTTTACAAACACACCGAAGAAAAGATCGTTCAGGCGCGCACCCATGTTATTCAGATCCGTTTTATTGACGCGCTGCGAGCCGTTATGCACAACAAGTATTTCTGGATAATTTCCCTTGCTTCGTGGGTTGGCTTCCTTGAATTGGCATATTCCAATATTATGTACTGGCTCTACAATTACGGCGGCAGCTGCGATGGTGCCCAATACGGTTTGATTGTTACAATTTATGGAAATTCCGCTTTCTGGGGTATGCTACTCTCTCCTTTTCTGATTAGAAAATGGGGAAAGAAAAAGCTTTTGGTTGTAACAAACCTGTTTAATATTTTTTTCATTTTGCTTCTCCTCCCGGCAACGGCTAAGCTTAACAACGCAACAATCTGGCTTGCGCTTGTTTTTCTCTACCTCAATTCATTCATGAGCTCCTTTGCGCTGATTCTTAACCCGGCCATTCAGGCTGATATAAGAGATTATCAGCAATACAGAACCGGCGAAAGAATTGACGGAATGTTTTCGGCTGTTGCCACCATAGGAATGATTATCACTCTTGTCACCTCGTCCGTTCTTCCCGTTATTTATGAAAAGGAAGGTCTTACCGAGGCGGTTGCCGCAAAAGTAACTTCTGACCCGAATGTACTCAGCCGTGTTCTTGCCGGAGGCAAAACGGTCGGTCAGATCCTTCAAGAGCAGCTTGCCGCCGGTCAGAACAACTATCTTAACGCAAACTCTGCGCTCTATGACCCTGATATACTAATGAATCTTATTCATGTACTCATCATTTTTTCGGCAGTGGGCGCGCTTTTGAACGTTCTTCCGTATTTCTTTTATGATTTCACGGAAATTCAGCAGAAATCAGTGGTCAGAGTACTTAAAATCCGCGCAATGTTTGAAGATTTCACAAACGGCTCTATCAAGGACGCCGACCTTGTTGAATCAATAGACATTATCCGTAAAGCAAGAGAGCTTTATTCTGCCGAACCTGTCGAGGTTTCCGGCAAGTCATATAAGAAAATTAAAGACAAGGCTGAACGCAAAGAGGCTAAGAAAAAGTATCGTGAGCTTCTTGAGTACAATGATGAAATTGAGATATCAAAATTTGTTTGTAAGGAAATTGACAAGTTTTCTACCGATATCTACGGAAAAATGGCTCAAATATGTGAAAAAATCTATGCCGGTGGCGAAAACGCCGTTGCTGATTACAACAAGCGTGACATCAACCGTAAGATAAAGCAGGCCAAGGCACTCAAGAAGTCCACTAAAGAGGAAAAAGAATACAGAAGCTTTGTCCTTGAAATGGCTCGCAACGAAAAGAGCGCTTACTCAGCCTATCACAAGTATTTTGCCGGCAAGTGCGATATTACTGCGCCTGATTTTACAGTTTTGGAAAACTTCTTTAAAACCGAAGATGCCTGCGATGCAAGAATCAAGGAGCTGTCCGCGTCAAAACATGACGGAAAAAAGAATAAAACTCTTTCCAAAGAAGAGCTGAAGAAGCTTGATGCTCAAATCAAGGCTGAACAGAAAAAGCGCCGCGAGGCCGGAAAGCTTTCAAAGGCTGAAATGAATAAGCATGCTTACTACAATCGTGCCGCAAAGCCGTATCTTGAAGCTAAGAAATTCCTTGCCCAGCGTAAAAATTACGGACGTTTTGATGAAATCCTTGAAGGCTATGAAGAAGCAAAGCTCAGAGCCGAGGAAGAAGCAAGACGCAAGGAAGAGGAAATAATTCGCCGGGAAGCTGAAAAAAAGGAATATGAAGAAAAGCTCGTCGCTGAAAAACTTTTGAAAAAGCAGGAGAAAAAAGCCCTTAAAAAAGAGGGAAAGGAAAACAAAAAAGACTCAGAAAAGGAAAAAGCGGCAAGCAAAAAATAAGTTGTATTTTGGAGGTTATCATGAATAACAGCAGTTTTTTACATAAGCTATTCGGAACAACTCCCGGAAAGGGCGTTCAGCCGAAGGAAGCTGTTGCCTACAGTGTCTGCGGCTTCGGGCAGAATTTCATCTGCACAATCATAGGGTCATATCTTACAATTTTTATGACCGATGCGCTTCTTTTCGGTGCAGTTCCGAAGGGAACTCTTTGGAAATCGGTTGACGGCGCAATGGCTGTTGCCTTTCTCATGCTTTTCACAAGAATATATGACGCTTTCAATGATCCCATCATGGGCAGTATTGTTGATAAAACCAGAACAAAATGGGGCAAATGCCGTCCTTTCCTCAAGTGGATGGCAATTCCCATTGCTGTTTCAACGGTCGTCTGTTTCTGTCCGTTATTTAAGGCAGAGTCAAAAACAACTTTCGTCATCATTTCAATCGTATATGTTATCTGGTCAATGATTTATACTGTTGCCGACGTTCCTTATTGGGGACTGTCAACCTGCCTTACCAATGATACGGAAGTCAGAGGAAAAATTCTTACTGTTGCCCGTCTTGTCTGCACCTTGGGCGCAGGTATCGTAACCGTTTTTGTTCCGATAATCACAAACGCTGTTACCGCTAAGTACAGAAACGATAAAGGCGAAGTTCTTGAGCAATACATTCAGCAAAACGCCGATACGCTTAAATGGACATATTTTATTTGCGCCGTGGTTTTGGTTGTTGCTGCTATCCCGATGTTCTTCTATGGCTTTAAGAACACAAAGGAGCGCTTTACTTCAACAGAGCAGCCGCCCTCATTCGGTCATAATATCAAGCTCCTTTTCAAAAACAAACAGCTTTTACTCATCGTTATTTCCGGAATTTTAGGCGGTGCAAGAATGGTCTATGCCTATACCGGAGGTCTCTATTTTGCAAAGTATGTTCTTAAAAACGAGGGTATGTTCAGTTTAATTACAATGCTTGTTGTTCCCGGCGGACTTGTTGCTTCGGTCCTTGTTCCCTGGATGAGCAAAAAGTTTACAAAAAAGTGGACATACATTTATGTTCATATTCTCGGCGCCGTTGTAATGTTTGCAATGTACTTTATCGGCTATGACGCACCGTGGAAGCTTGTTTTCTGCGGAATCGGTCTTGTTCTTCTCGGAATTCCGCAGGGTGTTAACAACATTATCACTTATGCAATGATAGGTGATACAGTTGACTACCTTGAATGGAAAACAGGCGAGAGAGCAGAGGGCATCTGCTTTGCAATGCAGACTCTCATCAATAAAATCGGCATGGCTGTCGGTGCATTTATCGGCGTATTCTCATACAGTTGGGCGGGTATCAATCCGAAAGCTACGCCGGCAATCACTCCGGAGGGCGAGCAGCTTCTTTGGAACATTCTCATCCTTGCCGGTGCAATCAGTATGGTCGGAACAATTATTCCGATGCTGTTCTATAAGATTACCGAGAAGCGACAGAAAGAAATGGTTGCCGAGACTGAGGCAAGGAAAGCCGCTCAGGTGAAGTAAATCAATACTGTTTAATGAAAGGATAAATACAATATGGCTAAATCGCAATGGTACAAGGAAATGTCTGTCTATCAGATATGGCCGCGTTCGTTCTGCGACTCTGACGGAGACGGAATCGGCGATCTCAAAGGTATACTTTCAAAGCTTGATTATATCAAAAGCATAGGCGTTGACGCAATCTGGTTTTCGCCGCTTTATCCATCGCCGCAAAAGGATTACGGCTACGATATTGCCGATTACAAAAACATCAATCCCGAATACGGAACGCTTGAAGATTTCAAAACGGTTCTTGACGAAGCTCATAAGCGCGGACTCAAGGTCATTATGGATCTTGTTGTCAACCATACCTCCGACCAGAACAAATGGTTCCTTGAAAGCCGCAAGAGCCGCGATAACGAATACAGCGACTATTACATTTGGCGTGACGGACGCAAAAACGGAAAAAAGCCGCCGAACAACTGGCGCTCAACTTTCCAGGGCAGTGCATGGGAATATTGCCGGGAAAGAGGGCAGTATTATCTCCATGTTTTTGCAAAGGAACAGCCGGATCTTAATATGGATAATCCTAAGGTTCGTGAGGAAGTTAAGGATATCATGCGCTTCTGGCTCGACATGGGTGTTGATGGATTCCGTGAGGATGTAATTACCTTTATTTCAAAGAAAGAGGGCTTGCCGAACGGCTTCCCGCTTCCGGTTGCTGCCGGTATTGAGCACTACATGAACGGTCCGCATCTTCGTGAGTATCTTTCGGAATTCCGAAAGGTTACCGATGAATATGACTGCTTCACCGTTGGCGAGGCTCCGATGATGACTCCGTCGCGTGCGCTCAAGTTTATCAAAGAGGGCGATGGACAGCTGCTTGACATGATGTTCCATTTCCAGCACATGGGAGCGGACAACATTGTTACCAACTGGCTTTTGACTCCGTTCAGACCCGGTCACCTTAAAAACGTTTTTGCAAAGTGGCAGAAGAAGATGGCAAAGGGCGGAGGCTGGAATGCACTCTACCTTGAAAACCATGATCAGCCCCGTGTTGTCAGTCGTTACGGCAGTGAGAAATACCGTGTTGAAAGCGCAAAAATGCTTGCTTCAATGTGCTTCCTTCAAAGCGGAACTCCGTTCATTTACATGGGTCAGGAAATTGGTATGACCAATGCAAACGAGATTGACAGCCTTGAAACATACAAGGATGTTTCAACAATCAATAACTTTGGAATGTTCAAGGCTCTCGGCTTTTCGGAAAAAAGCTTCCTCAAGGTTTGCCACCGAGCTGCGCGCGACAACGGAAGAACCTCAATGCAGTGGGATGACAGCCCCAATGCCGGCTTCACAACAGGTACCCCGTGGTTCTATACCAATCCGAACTACAAGGAAATTAATGTTAAAGCAGCCGAAGCGGATGAAAACTCCGTCCTGAATTATTACCGCAAACTTCTGAAGTTCCGCAAGGAAAATGATATTGTTAAGTACGGCTCATTTAAAATGCTCAAAACCTGTGCGCATATTTTTGCCTATGTAAGGGAGTATCAGGGTGATAAAATGCTTGTTATCAATTCTTTTTCCGACGGCGAAATTGCTTTCAGAGCACCGGAAGATTTTGATATGAGCAAGGCGGAGCTTGTGCTTTCAAATTATGAAAGCAATCCTGTCATTCATAATGGTTTCATAACTAAACCCTATGAAACAAGGACATATCTTTTGAAAAATTAACGCCGTTAAAATGGGCTGCCGATTTTTGGCAGCCCATTTCAGTTGCTTGCGCTTTTTACTGCTGAACGCCCCTTAACGTGGAAAAGAACAATGCCGATGCTCTGAATCAGTGCGCAGATTATTACAACAAGACTGTGATCGAAATCAACTGCGCAGACAAAGAGCATTATTGCAAAGGTGTATGAGCCGTAGGTTGCCGATTTGAGCAGGAGACCGAATAAGGCGGCAACAATTACGGAAACAAGGAAAATCCGAAGGTCAACAGTCAGTGCAAAAGCAACGGCAACAGCCACGCCCTTGCCGCCCCTGAACGCAAGCCAAAACGGAAAGCAGTGACCAAGAAATGCACCGAGAGAGCACAGTGCAATGGCGTCAACGCTCTCAACGCCCGGAAATACTATAGTGCAAATTATTGACGGAATTATTGTTTTGAGCATATCGCAAAAAAGGACAAGCGCGCCGAGCGTTTTGTTGACATTGAGCAGAGTGTTCATTGTTCCGGGGTTGCCTGAGCCGATATTTCTGACATCCTCATTTTTGAAGAGCCTTACAAAAATGTATGAGCTTTGAAAGTTGCCGAACAGATATCCTATTGAAATGCATAAAAACTGTTCCATTCTATCACCGCATATATTTTTTTCATATACGGGCAAAAATATACAGTGAATAAAACGCCTCAACAAATAAAAAAATAGAATAAAAGGAGGGCGTTTTATGTCATATGTTCAAGTTATACTAACAGCTTTGCTTTCGGTGGTTGTTTTGTTTTTAATAACGCGGCTTATCGGATACCGCCAGCTTTCGGAGCTTAGTCTGTTTGATTACATTAACGGAATCACCATTGGTTCAATAGCCGCAGAGCTTGCAACCAGCGAAAGAGATAAAATTGGTGAAATCCTTGTTGCTATGGTGATTTACGGTGCTTTTGCAATCATTCTTGCCTTAATAACCGACAAATCAATAACAATGCGCAGAATTATCGTCGGCAATCCGATTGTTCTGATGAAAAACGGACGGCTCTACTACGAGGGCTTTAAAAAATCACGTATTGACGTAAATGAATTTCTGATGAAATGCAGAAACAACGGATATTTTGACATTACTCAGATAGACACAGCTATAATGGAGCCTAATGGGAGAGTAAGCTTTCTTCCTGTGTCGGAGGACAGACCTGCAACGCCCAAAGACATGAAAATTGCCGTAACGCAGGATGAGCTTGTGGCTAATGTTATTATTGACGGAAAGGTAATTGAAAAGAGCCTTGCCATGATAGGTAAAGATGAAACATGGCTTCGCAATCAGCTTAAAAACCAAAGGAAAACAGATTTAAGTCAGATACTTCTTGCAAGCTGCGACAGCAAGGGCACGCTTACAGTATTCCTGAAAAGCGACAAAAAGAGCGGCAGTTGCCTTGGTGTGTAACCGCTTATTAATCACACTCAGCTATCTAAGTCCCTTTAGTCGGGACTTTTTTCTTGTTGATATAATATTAATTAATAATATATTACGTTTTTGTTATTATGTGGACTTTTTCAAAAATTTGCTATATAATATCGTTATCATAGGAGGTATGAAAAATGAAAGGTAAAAAAACTTTAATCGTAATTCTTGTTATTCTTGTAATCGTTGGTTTCATTATCGGCTTTTTTGCCGGCGGATATAATTCACTTGTAAAGGCACAGACTGCCGTTGAAACAAAGCAGGCTGACATTCAGACTCAGCTCCAGCGCAGAGCCGACCTTATTCCGAACTTTGTTGCAACCGTTAAGGGCTATACAAAGTATGAGCAGGATACTCTTACTGCCGTTACGGAAGCCAGGGCGTCCGTTTCAAAAGCAACGAACGCCGCAAGTCTTTCCGAAGCCGGCGACCAGCTTGACAAGGCAATCTCTGTTTGGGTCAACGCCGTAACCGAAGCTTATCCTGAGCTTAAAGCAAATTCAAACTATATTGCCCTGCAGGACGAGCTTTCCGGAACCGAGAACAGAATTGCCGTTGCACGCAGAGATTACAACGAGGCCGTGCAGACATACAACACAATGATTAAAACATTCCCGAAGAATATTCTTGCAGGTATGTTTAATTTTGAAAAGGCCGATTTCTTTGCCGCAGCAGAGGATTCGCAGACTGTGCCAAATGTGGAGTTTTAAAAGATGAAAAGGATTGTTTCGTTTCTATCGACCCTATGCGTATTGGTTCTGATTCTTTTGCCGTGCGCTGCTGCCGTCGATATACCAAAGCCCACAAGCAGCTTTTTTGTTAATGACTTTGCCGGAGTTATTACTGAGTCAGACAGGAGAACAATGCAAAGTCAGGGTGAGAGCCTTTATTCTGCCTGCGGTGCGCAGGTAGTAGTTGCAACGGTTTCCGATCTCGGCGGTAATGATATTGAGTCATATTCCTTGAATATGGCGCGCTCATGGGAAATAGGCGACAAGGACGAAAATAACGGTGTTCTGCTTTTGCTTGCGGTTTCCGAGCGGAAAGTCAGGATAGAAGTCGGCTACGGCCTTGAGGGCGCGCTGCCGGACAGTAAAACCGGACGCATTCTTGATACTTACGGCATGGACTATTTCAGAAATGATGAGTTTTCCGAAGGTTTGGCCTCTGTTTATAATTCGCTTATTAACGAGGTTTATATTGAATACGGTTTAGTCGCTGATGAAAACTATACTCCCGTCATAAACTATTCAGGTGATGATGAATTGTTTTCAGCCGTTGTTGCAGTCTTTGTAGTCATTGCAGTCATTATCTATCTTATATTGCGCCGGATACTTCCGTTCGGTCACAGGCATTACCGCGGCGGCTTCTATGGCGGAGGCTCTTTCGGGGGCGGTTCATTCCGCGGCGGCGGAGGAGGCTTCTCAGGCGGCGGAGGTTCTTTCGGCGGAGGTGGCTCGTCGCGCGGTTTTTAATTTATAAGGAAGTGCCAAAAATGAAAAGAATTTCAAAGTATGTCTTGTTGCCGCTATCGCTCCTGTTTCTTGCCGGCGTCCTGACGCTTTCGGTCTCAGCTGCGAACGTTAAGCCAAAAGCACCGAAGATAACTGCGGTGCGCAATGTTAAGCAGGGGTTGGTTATAAGTTGGAAAACTGTTGAGCCTGCCGACGGATATATTATATACAGGCAAAAAAGCGGCTCAAGCGGCTGGAAACGCCTTGCCGATATTGATAACACAAACATCAATTCCTATGTTGACAGATCCGTAAAGCATTCCGTAACATACACATATTCCCTCAAGGCTGTTTACGGTAAGGTTAAAAGTGACGGCAGTGCCGTTAAAAAGTCCAAAACCTTTGTTGCCGCTCCCGAGATTAAATCGGTTGAAAACATCAGAGCAGGCGTAAAGCTTCAGTGGAAAAAGTATAAGAATACTACCGGATCCAAAATATACCGAAAAATAACGGAAAGCGAAAAGTGGCATCGTATAGGCACAGTTTCCGGCAATAATAACATCTTTGTTGACAGAAGCGCCGAAAGCGGCGTCCGGTATATTTATCAGGTGCGCCAATCGGTCGGAAACATTATGTCGGTGCGCGAGGGCAGCGTTGCGATGAAAACTTTTGTTGCCGCACCCGAAAAGCTTACGCTCAAATGCACCCTGGACGGCATCGTGCTGAATTGGAGTCAGGTGCAAGGCTGCAGCAATTATTCGGTTTTCCGAATGATACAAGGTGAAAGCGAATGGAAGCGCATTGCAAAACGCAAGACCGGAGTACTTACATATACCGACAAAAAAGCTCCCGTCGGAAAGACCGTTCATTATAAAGTTCGTGCATATATCAATTCCGGATCAATCGGTGCGTTCTCGTTCAGTGAAAAGATTAAGAGAGTTGACCCAAAGAGGAAAATGGTGGCACTGACCTTTGACGATGGTCCGTACAGTCCTGTCACAAATCAGATTCTCAATATTCTTGAAAAATACGGCGCAAGGGCAACCTTCTTTGTCGTCGGCTCAAGGGTTTCAACATACAGTGACTGTGTTACGCGTGCAGCGGCTCTGGGCTGTGAGATCGGCAATCACACATATAACCACACAACACTGACATCTGCTTCCGATTCCCGCATAATCTCAGAAATCGAGGATACAAACCGTGTTATTAGAAGATACACCGGAAAGGGCGCCTCGATTGTGCGCGCTCCCGGCGGCGCGGTCAACAGCAGAGTGAGGCAGATTGTAAACTATCCGCTCGTGAACTGGTCTGTAGATACTCTTGATTGGCAGCACCGAAACACGGCAAAGGTCATTGCGAGCGTCAAATCAAGCGTGTCGGACGGATCAATAGTTCTGATGCATGATCTTTATCCGACCACCGGAAACGCCGTTCAGGTAATTGTTCCGTGGCTTGTAAATCAAGGCTATCAGCTTGTTACCGTTTCCGAAATGATGCGGTATAAGGGCATAAAGCTTTCAAGCGGAAACGTTTATTCACACGCATAATAGCAACAGCGGCAGCTTTTTC
>JAEDIH010000220.1 GCA_016292575.1 Clostridiaceae bacterium
GCTCTGGTTGAATATTCAATAGTTGCCGAAAACGCCGTTATTGACGAAAACGCCCATGTCGGCAACGATCCGGCTTCAATGAGCAACGCCTATGACGACTGGGGAATTGCCGTAGTCGGCGAAAAGGTTCACATCGGCAAAAATGCCGCCGTTGCCGCAAAGACAATGGTTGACGAAGATGTAAAGGAGGCAGAGTAATGCGCGCTTCAAATGTTCTCGGTATAATTTATTCAAATGTTTATGACGAATATATAAGCGAGCTGACCGGTGTCCGCACAATGGGTTCGGTTCCCTTTGCGGGCAGATACCGCCTCATTGATTTTTGCCTTTCGGGAATGGTTAACTGCGGCATCACCAAGGTCGGCGTCAGCACAAAGAGCAATTACCGCTCGCTCATGGATCATCTCGGCTCCGGAAAGCCGTGGGACCTTTCAAGAAAGCGCGACGGTCTTACTCTCCTGCCGCCGTTCAATGTCGGCGATTCGTCCGGCGTATACAGCCATCGCCTTGAGGCTCTCAGGGGTATGATGAATTATATCTCCCAAAGCGGCAAGGACTATGTCCTTTTCTGCGACTGCAACGTGGTTTGCAATATCGACTATGAAAAGTTCATTGAGACCCATATAGGCTCCGGCGCGGACATCACCATTGCCTATAAGCGCGGAGTGAAGCCTGCCATTGCAAACATTATGACCTTTGACCTTGAAAAGGACAGGATTGTTGAAGCAAGAACAGGCGAGCTGGGCGCACAGGCTAAAAACTATTCGCTCAATATCATTATCATGAGCCGCGCGTTGCTTGAAAGGCTTGTCAACAGCGCCGCAACGCTTACGGACGCACACTTTGAAAACGACATTATTGCAAACAACACCAAAAACCTTGACATCAGGGGCTATAAGGTTGAGGAGTATGCGGAAATGATAGATTCGCTGTGTAGCTACTACGATATCAGCATGCGCCTGCTTTCCGGCGAAAGGAAGGAGCTGTTCAAAAAGGACAGACCTATCTACACCAAGGTGCGCGACGATGTTCCGGCAATTTACGGCGTTTGCTCAAAGGCATCAAACTCCCTCATTGCGGACGGCTGCGTAATTAAGGGAACGGTTGAAAACTGCATTCTTTTCCGCGGCGTTTACATTGCGGAGGACGCGGTTGTTAAAAACTCTGTCATCATGCAGGACAGCTATATAAGCTCCGGCGCAAAGCTCAACTGCGCAATTCTTGACAAAAACGTTGTTATCAGACCGAACCGTGAAATCTCCGGCGCGGAGAGCTATCCCGTATACATCGGAAAAAACATCACCGTTTGATGCTTCCGCACGTCTCTTTTTTTGAATTTGTTCCGCAAGGAGGAAAAAGCATGAAAGTTTTATTTGTTGCATCGGAAGCGCAGCCCTTTATGGCAAGCGGCGGTCTCGGCGACGTTGCCGGTTCGCTTCCGCAGGCACTGAGGAAAAGGCTCATCGGCTGCCGCGTTGTCATGCCGCTTTATGACACTATAAGTCAGGAGCTGAAGGACTCAATGTCCTTTATCACAAGCATCTCCGTTCCCGTTGCGTGGAGACGCCAGTACTGCGGCGTTTTTCAGGCAAAATATAAGGGCGTGATATATTATTTCATTGATAATCAGTATTACTTCAAGCGCGACCGTATCTACGGTCATTACGACGACGCGGAACGCTTCACGTTCTTTGCAAGAGCCGTGCTTGAAATTCTGCCGCACATTGATTTCAGACCCGACATTATCCACTGCAACGACTGGCAGAGCGCGCTGACCCCGGTTTTCTATACCACAATGTACAGCAAGGACCCGTGGTATCAGGGCATAAAGACTGTTTTTACCATTCACAACATTCAGTATCAGGGAACCTACGGCATGGATCTTGTCGGCGACGTTATCGGGCTCAAGCCGGAGGACTCAAAAATTGTTGAATATGACGGCGACGTCAACTTCATGAAAGGTGCCATTGAATGTGCGGACAAGGTTACCACCGTTTCTCCGTCATACGCGCAGGAAATTCTTGACCCTTGGTACAGCCACGGTCTTGACACCATTCTCAAGGCAAGGCAGTGGAAGCTTCAGGGTATCCTCAACGGAATTGACACCGAAAGCTACGACCCTGAAACCGACGCGGCGATTGCGGAAAACTACAATGTTGATTC
>JAEDIH010000062.1 GCA_016292575.1 Clostridiaceae bacterium
CTGTTTTCGCTGCTTGAGGAAAAGAGCATTAACCAGATAACCGTGACCGAGCTGACAACGCTTGCAGATGTCAACCGCTCAACCTTTTATCTTTACTACAACGATATCTATGACATGATGGAAAAAATCCAACAGGAGATATATTCCGTTTTTGTTGAGACCGTTGTTTGCTTTCAGAGCGATTTTTCGGACGTTGAAAGCTTTGTAACATATTGCTCGCGCTTCCTTGAGTTCTGCAAGGAGAACTACCAGGTATGCCGCTTTATCACCCGCAACGACTGCAACAACCACCTTGCGGAAAAGATCCAGCTTGCCGTACGCTGCGTGATACCCGATTCGGCCGGTTATTTTCCGGACGGCGATCCGCGCAATTATCTGACAACCTTTGCGCTTTCGGGAATGCTTGCAACAATACTCGAATGGATGAACAACGGAATGAAGATTCCCACCGAGGATATGGCGCGCTTTTTGAGCTATACCTATGTATTCGGCTCAAAAATGCAAAAGGACAGCGATTTTTACAAGCAATACACAATGTATAAAAGCTGACCAAAGAGCAAAACCGGAATCAACAGCACTATTTTGCAAATCAGAGCAGCTCTTTCGGAATACGCCTGTCCTTATAATAAAACTCCTTGTCGTGCTCGCTTATCTCACGCATAACGCGGCACGGATTACCCACCGCAACAACATTAGGCGGAATATCCTTTGTAACAACGGAGCCTGCTCCGATAACGGTGTTATCTCCGATTGAAACGCCCGGCATGATGAGCGCTCCGGCGCCGATCCAGCAGTTTTTGCCGATATGAACGGGCATGTTGAACTGACAGCCCTTTTCGCGCAGGGAGGGAAGAATGGGGTGACCGGCGGTGGCAACGGTAACATTCGGCGCAAACATTGTGCAGTCGCCGACATAGATGTGAGTATCGTCCACCAAAGTCAGGTTGAAGTTTGCGTAAACGTCCTTTCCGAAGTGGACGTGCTTTCCGCCCCAGTTTGCGTGGAACGGCGGCTCAATATAGCAGCCCTCGCCGATTTGGGCAAACATTTCCGAGAGTAGTTTTCTGCGTTTTTCCTGCTCAAGCGGTCTTGTCCGGTTGTAATCGTAAAGCTTTTCAAGGCAGAGAAGCTGCTGCCTCATCAGCTCCTCATCCTCGGGAAAATACAGCTTTCCGTTGTGAAGCATTTCTTCCGTACTATTCATAATGTCCTCCCTTGTCTGATACTTGTTGAAAATAATGCAGTCAATTTTAAATTATATCACATAAGACCAAACAGCGCAAGCTTTGTTTCAGTCTGCTCTGCCGTGCTTTTGTTGCATAGATTTGCATAGATTTTCATCATTTTATACAGATATGTTTAAAAATTAGTTGATTTTTTATGTATATTGTTATATAATTTACTAAACAAAACACACGGGAGAGATAAAATGAAAAATCCTGTCAAGTTCTTTTTTTCACGCGAGGAAAGCGATGTAAAGGTTGCAAACAACCGCCTGCTTTCCTATGCCGCAGGTCTCACCGGCCAGAACATAAGCTACAACTTCATTTCATCGCGCCTGTTCGTCTTTTTGAACACGGTGCTGAATATTCCTGCGGAAAAAACCGGGCTCATCACGGGCGTCAGCACCCTTTGGGACGCGATTAACGATCCGCTTGTCGGAACGCTCATTGACGCGCGCAAGTTCAAGCCCGGCAACAAGCTGCGTCCGCTCATTCTCTATACCTCGCCGATAATAGGCGTCCTTACGGCGCTCATGTTTTTTGATTTTCATCTGAGCGTTACCGCAACCATTGGGCTGATAATGGTTCTTTACCTCATATATGACATTATTTACTCCGTTCAGGATGTTGCAATGTGGGGCTTGCTTCCGCTTTCAAGTCCTCATTCAGAGGAACGGGCGAGGGTTTCCCAGTGGGTTTCCATCGGTGCGGGTCTCGGCGGCGCCATCGGCGGTCTTTTCCCCTCTGTTCGCAGCATACTTGTCAGCAAAGCCGGCTTCTCCGAGCAGAGCGCATACTTTTTCGGCGCGGTCTGCTTCGGCTTCGGCGGAATGATGCTTTCAATGCTTGCTTACCGTATGCGTGAAAAGGTGAACTATGTTCAGGAAAAAAAGATCAGCGTGTTGGACAGCCTTAAAAGTCTGAGACACAACAAAACTCTCATCATAATCTGCCTTGCGCGCTTCCTCGGCGGAATTTCATTCATGCTTCCGTGGGAATACTTCTTTGAAACGGAGGAAGTGAGCTACAACTTCTTCGGAATGTCGATTTCCGGCGGAACAATGCAGGTCATCTACGGTCTTATTCCGGGTATTCCCAGCGCATTGATGATGTTCTTTGCCACCCGCTTTGCCGAAAAGTTGGGCGGAATGAAGCGCCTGCTCGTCCTTGCAGAGGTGCTCCAGATAGTCTGCCGCTTGATAGCCTTCACCATCGGCGCAAACAACCGTTTCCTCAACCCTGCCTGCCTTGTCGCAATCTGGTTCTTCATTGCAATATACAACATTCCCGTTTCAATGAAAGATATAGCTCACCGTTCGCTCCTCAGCGACTCCATTGACGAGGTTGAGCTGAAAACCGGCGAAAGAACCGAGGGCATTGCTTTTTCAATGCAGAACTTTATCTCAAAGCTAAGTGCCGCCGTTTCAAAGCTCATTCAGGGCTATGTGCTCAAGTTCCTGCGCTTTGAAAACATCAAAGGGCTTGACGGCGCAGCCCTTGTGCGCGCGCAGAGCAAGAATTCGCCGTTCTTCAAGTACCGCTGGCATCAGTTCATGCTCGGTCCCATCATCGGTTCGCTGCTTTACCTTATCACCATCCTCTTCCTCAATGACAACCGCGAGCATATGGCTGAGGTGGAACGCCTTTTGAAGGAAAGGCGCAAGGAGCTTGAACAGGCTGAGACCGCAGCGGCTTATGAATAAACATCTTTAAAGTGAAATGAACAAGCTGCAAATTGCAGAAAGCAGAAATGCTCTTTGTAATTTGCAGCTTATTTGATTTGTGAAGTATATAGTTAAGAACCTTTCCTGTTAAAGCAGCTTTGAAATTTCCGCCGCAACCTGATAGGCGTTTTTGCTTGTGGTGAGGACGGAAACGCCCTCAAGCTGTGCGCGCTGCTTTGCGTTTTCGTCAAGCGGCGCGTTTTCCGTGAGAACAATGCAAGCGCAGTCGGTCAGAACAGCCACTGCAATGGCGTTGATGTTTCCCATGACGGTCAGCCAGCAGTCTCCCTCGCTCGCTCTGGACATTACCCAGCTGAGCAGGTCTCCGCAGTAGCAGCCTTTGATTTCCTTTTCATCGCCGCCCGTTGTCAGAGAGGTGAGCGAAAGCGCGGCTTTCAAATCTTTAACAAGCATATAAAAAATCCTTTCAAATGTGTTTCTCAGTCGTCTTTGAGAAAATTCTCTTCAAAATCGTTTGAGTTTTCCTCGGCGGCTTCGGAGTGCTTTTCTTTTTTGCGGAACGGAGCAGGAAGAATGTCTTCGTTTTCGCTCCTTGCGGCCCAAAAGATGCAGTCGTTCTTTTCGGCATAGCCTCTTACAATGTCGTCTGCAAGGGCGCGGCACGACGGAGCGCCGCAGATTCCGCAGTCAAGACCGGGCAGCTCAGCCTCAATTTTCCTCAACTCGCCCATCATCTGCATAGCCTTGATAACGTTGTCGGCAAGCTTCATTGCGGGCGAGGGCGTCAGCTCATGAGTCCAGCCCAAAAGGTCAATATGAAAATCCTCCGGCAGACGGTTGCACGAAACGGGCATGAATTTTCTCAGCCTTTGTATGCGCGCCTTGGCAACATACGGATTTTCAACCGTAAGAACGCCGCCGACGCAGCCGCCCGTGCAGCAGTTCAGCTCAATGAAGTCAAGGTCGTTGAGCTTTTCGTCCTCAAGCTCTTCAAGGACGTTAATCACGTTTTCAATCCCGTCTGCGGCAAGGTAGCGCTCCTTCAAAAGTCCTGCGGCTTCGCCTCCGCTACTTGCCCAGCCGACTCCGATGATGCCCGAATCGTTCATCGGATTGAGGTCGTCGCTCTTGAGCTTATCCATTGTCTGAACAAGAACGGGATAGATGTCCTTTATTGCAAAAGCTCCGTTGATAATGCCGCCGTCATAGCAAAGCGGATTGGTTATCGCCGTCCGCTTTGCAGGGCAGGGCGAGATAAAAAACACGCCGATGTCCTTGTTTTCAAGTCCGGTTTTTTTTCGCGCCGCTTTCCTTGCAAGCCTTGCGGCAAGGTCAACGGGGGTAAAAAGCGGAAGAATGTTTTTGATAAGATTCGGAAACCTTGTTCTGATAAGCCGCAGAACCGCAGGACACGCCGAGGAGATGACAGGCTTTTGCAGCGTTTTGCTTTCAATCATGCGCCGCGATGCGTCGCTGACAAGCTCGGCCGCTTTTGAAACCTCAAAAATCTCGTCAAAGCCCATGCGTTTAAGACCGTTGAGAACGTAATCAACGTTGTCAAGATTGTTGAACTGTCCGTAAAGCGAGGGGGCGGGGAGGGCGATTCTGTATTTATAATTTACAATTTCATTAAAATGCTCGCTGACGGCATACTTTGCATGGTGAGGACAGACTCTTATGCATTCGCCGCAGTCAATGCAGCGGTCGGAAATTATGTATGCTTTTTTGTTGCGCACCCGAATGGCCTGGGTCGGGCAGCGTTTGATGCAGTTGGTACAGCCCTGACATTTTTCATCGTCAAGCCGCACCGAGTGAAAAATATTCTCCATTTCTTCTTCGCCGTGCCGGAAAAATCAAAACGCAGCGCGGCATTCTCCTTTTTATTACTGGGGAACCTCCGAATAAATCACCGGATATGAACCTTGAGGTGCAGTGTTGTTCCGACTCCGACTTCGGTTTCAATCCTGAACTCATCGGTATATTTTTTGATATTGGGAAGACCCATTCCGGCTCCGAAGCCGAGACAGCGAATGTTGTCCGGCGCGGTGGAGTAGCCCTCCTTCATTGCAAGCTCAACGTTTTCAATTCCCGGACCGTGATCTGAGAGCGTCATGGTGATGTTTTCTTCGTCAATTTCAACGCTGATTTCTCCGCCGCCGGCGTGAATGACCATGTTGATCTCGCCCTCATACATTGCAACGGCAACATTGCGGATAACGGACGGTGAAATGCCAAGCTGCTTGAGCGTTCTTTTGACATCGCCGGAAGCGGCGCCGGCTCTGGTAAAGTCGTCGCCCGGAACGTCATAGTGAAGCTTTATGGACTCCATTATGCTCCGCTGCCTCCCCTCAGACCCTGTGAATAGAGCTTTCCGCAGGCAGTGAACATTTCCATCTTTGTGCAAAGCATTACCATGTCGCGATCCTCGGCAAGCTCAATCATTGCAAGGTCGGGTCTTTTTCCGCGGACAAAAACAATGCAGTGCATATCCATCATTTCCGCCGTCCTGACAACCTGCGGATTGACAAGACCCGTGAGCAGAACGGCCTGCTCCTTAACAAAGGCAAGCACATCGCTCATCATGTCGCTGCCGCAGGCGGTGTGAACCTCGGCTTCAAGCAGGTCGTCCCTGCAGATGACCTCGGCATTAAGAATCTCCTTAACCTGTTTAACTTTCATAATTTTCCTCCGTGTTCTGTTCATATGAGGCAACCTGACTGCGGCCGGTTACCAAAAGCGGCGAAAGAGCATTATAAAAAAGTCTTCCGCCGTAAAATAGTCACTGATTAATTATCTTCAAAAAATGAACTGCGCTTTTTCAATCTCGGCTTCAACAATCCTGCACGCCGTGTTCCAGATTATCTTTCCGGCCTCGATAAAGCTTTCGCTGTTTTTGTTCACCGAGCAGAGCATTGCAAATGCCTGTCCGATATCGGTTTCAAGCTCCTTACCCTTTTTCATTGCAAGGTAATAGAATGTGAATGCCGCTCCGTCGGAAATGTTCTTGTAAAAAGCGGAGTGTTCCCTGCGCAGTGTGTCGTGCATTGCGTTGATTGCGGTTGTTGAAAGCTGCTCGGCAGGAATCTTCAACTGAAGCAGCGATTCCGCCGCAAAGACCAGCAGAACCCTGATCTGAAACAAAATGTCCTGCGATTGGAACTTTGGCGCAAGCAGCTTTTTAAAGTCGATAGCAAGCTCGCTTTCCTCACCGGTTTCAATGAGCGGAGTCAGACCGGCAAGCTTTTTTCCAAGCTCCTTTGCCTTTTGAAGGTTGCCGTTCAGGCGGTAGGAATTGATAGCTTCGATATCTGTTGAAAGATTGACCGAAAAATCCTCCTCGTCCTTTTTGCCTTTATATATTCTGACATCGTCCGCCATAAGGAATACCTCCGTGGAAAAATTTATTTTGCCTCTGTTTCTTTAGCGGCGGCCGCCTTTTTCTGTCTGCGCTTTATTTTGGCCTTGTAGCTGATCAGAGCCGCAAGAGCCTCATCGTCCGGACCGTACTGACCGAGGCAGACCGGATAGGCATTGTAGCCGCCGTGGAAGTCGCTTCCGCCTGTCATTACAAGCTTATGCTTTTTTGCCTGCTTTTTAAGGTACTCCTGCTGTTCGGGAGTGTTCTCCGGGTGCCAGACCTCAACCCCGTCAAGACCGAGAGGAATCAGCTCGTCCAAAAGCTCAAAGTTGTTGTAAAAGCCGGGGTGGGCAAGCACCGCAATTCCGCCTGCGTCGTGGATGGCCTCAAGCGTTTCCTCTGGGGAGGGGAAGGTCGATTCGATAAGCACGCAGTTTTCGCCGCCTTTTTTGAAAAGGGAATTGAAAAGCTCGCCGAAGATTGTGGTGGTAAAGCCGCTTTCAAGAAGCGCCTGCATAATGTGCTGCTTATAGATATTGGTTGAGCCGGTGGCGCATTTTACGATAAATTCCGTTGTTATCGGATATTTTTGCGTAACCTTAACGGCCATTACCTTTCCGGCGCTCTTCCTTATGAGTGAGTTGCGCTTGCAAAGACCCTCCAGTCTGTCCGGAAAGTCGGGAAAATAGCAAAGCATATGCGCTTTGCCGCCGCGTTTTCTGTCGGTGCAGGTGAGCTCCACCGCCGGGATAACCGTTACCCCGTATCTTTCGCCGATAATTTTTGCTCTGACGGTACCGGCGAGGCAGTCGTGGTCGGTGATGGCAAGCGTTGTTACCCCGCTTTTTTTTGCAAGAATAATGATGTCGTCAATACCCATGGTTCCGTCGGAAAGCCGGGTATGACAGTGTAAATCTGCTGACAAGTTTATACTCTCCTCTCCCCTTTTTAAAATCTGCGTCTTTCAAAAATCTCTCTTAAAACAACTTCCGAAATGCGTAAAATATATGTAAAAAAGGACAAATTACCGCAATAATACTATATATGACTTAATTATAGCACATTTTTTCGGTTTTTCAAGGGGTGAGGGCGAATTTCTGCACCGAGTTGACCCAAAAACTTTGCTGATATCTTCCGCACACATCAAGGGCAAAATTGACACATTCTGCCATCTGTGATATCATATAACCGTTATGTTTCGTCTTTAATAATCATGACAGCGAAACTGTTTTGAGGTCATTATGAAATTATTTTACGATCTTCATCTTCATTCGTGCCTTTCGCCGTGCGGTGATAACGAAATGACTCCCTATAACCTTGTGAATATGGCAAAGGTATTAGGCTTTGACATAATAGCCCTGACCGACCACAACAGCACAAAAAACTGCCGCGCCGCCGCCGAGGCGGGCAAAAAGGCAGGAATAACCGTTGTTCCGGGAATGGAGCTTTGCACAAGCGAGGAAATCCACGTTGTCTGCCTGTTCAAAACCGTTGACGGGGCGGAGGGCTTCGGCGCGTATATCCGCGAAAACATTCCGAAGGTTAAAAACAAGCCGCAGATTTTCGGCGAGCAGTTCGTCATGGACAGCGAGGACTCGGTTACGGAAAACGAGGAGCTTCTGCTCACAACGGCAAGCTTTTTGAGCATTGACTCGGTTTCCGACTGCGTCAAAAAATATGGCGGAGTGTGTTTTCCGGCGCATATTGACCGCTCGTCCTACAGCGTAATTTCTGCGCTCGGCACGTTTCCGCAGGAGCTTAAGGTTTCCTGCTTTGAGCTTACGCCGGACGCCGATGAAAAAATTTTTCTTGAAAAATATCCGGCAACGCGCGGAAAGCTTGTTCTGCGCAATTCCGATTCTCATTATCTTGAAAATATGCGCCTGCCGGAGAACACAATAGAGCTTGATGAAAACAGCGCAGAGGCGCTCGTTGCTTATCTTGATAATTTTGATCTACTGAGGTGACAATGTTGAAAAGAGCAGAAAAGGCAAAAAAGCTTTTTGAAACCGGACTTAATTGTTCGCAGTCGGTCGTTGTGTGCTTTGCGGACGTACTCGGTCTTTCCGAAACCGCCGCGGCAAAGCTTTCGGCAGGTCTCGGCGGCGGTGTGGGCAGACAGCGCGAGGTTTGCGGAGCCGTTTCCGGCGCTGCAATGGTGCTCGGCTTTGTTTTCGGCGGTGCGGACGGAACGGACAAAAAGCGCGCCTATGAAAAGGTGCGTGAATTTTCCGATGAGTTCAAAAAGCGCAACCGCTTCATAGTCTGCCGGCAGCTTCTCGGTCTTGACGAAAAGGAAAGGGAAAGCGCCGCGCCGGCAGAAAGAACTGCTGAGTACTACAAAAGGCGTCCCTGCGCCGACCTTGTTTTTGACGCGGCTGAAATTCTGGAGGGTATGCTTTGTGAAGCCGAACCGTAATTTTCAAAAAGAGCTTGAAGCAATAATTGAACAAAACCGGAAAAACGGCGTTGTGCCGTCGCTGCTGCTCCATTCCTGCTGCGCTCCGTGCAGCAGTTACTGCCTTGAATATCTGTCGCAGTATTTTAAAATCACCGTGCTTTACTACAACCCGAACCTTTTTCCTGCCGGGGAATACGAACGCAGGGTTTTTGAACAGAAAAAGCTTGTTGTTGCGCTGCCGACAAAATATCCCGTAACGCTTGTTGAAATGAAAGGCGAGCCGGAGGAGTTTTATTCCGCGGTCAAAGGTCTTGAGCACACCGGGGAGGGCGGCGAGCGGTGCTTTGCCTGCTTCAGGCTGAGGCTTGAAAGAGCCGCTCGGTACGCAAAGGAAAACGGCTTTGACTTTTTCACAACAACGCTCACGATAAGTCCGCTCAAAAACGCGCAAAAGCTTAATGAAATTGGCGAGGCGGTCGGGGAAAAATTCGGCGTGCGCCATCTTCCGTCCGATTTCAAAAAAAAGAACGGCTACAAGCGCTCCGTTGAGCTTTCAAAGGTTTACGGGCTTTACAGGCAGGATTACTGCGGCTGCGTTTTTTCAAAGCGAGAGCGCGAGGAGGCTGAAAAAGCTAAGGGAGAGAGCATATAAGAGCATAATTTTATGGCGGCAAAAGCGGTAAAAAGGCGGCGCAATATTGACAGAGAGCCTTTGAAAAGTATATAATTAAGGAAAGATTTAACAGCTTTGCTTTCCGGGCAAGGCGCAAGGAGGAAATACATATGACATTCTACGATGTTCTTTCCGAAAAAAGGAAAGCCGTTCCAACTCCGGATAATGTTGTTGACGCAAACGGCAACGCATATTTCGGAACCTTTGACAAGGAATTTGAGCGCATGGACTTTCTCAAGGTCAACAGACCCTCAAAGCTCCCGAACGCATTCAACAAGGTAAAGCTCACCCTCTGGGAGGCCATTGAGCTGAACCTTAAAGACATTATTGTCCTCACCGCGGTTTGCGATATGGGCGTTTTCGGAACGGGGCTGACTCTGGTCTATGACAAAAAGAGCAAAAAGGTCACAAAGTTCCAGGATATGTTCCCGAAAAGCAGCGCCGTAATTTCAAAAACGCTCCTGGGCGGCGATACCAGCGAATCGCGCGGAAAGAACGTTGTTCTCAAATGCGTCAATCACTTTGAAAACGGTCAGGCCTTCGTCACCGGTCACGCTAAGGACGAAAAGGGCGGAAATTCCGTCAGCTATGATGTTGAGCTCAACCGTGTTTCGCTTCCGAGCATTGTTTCAATCCCGTTCGGCGCAAACCGTCCGCTGTATTCGCAGAAGGATCTTTTCAAGCTTTCGGGCTGGGTGGAGTTCAACGGAGTCCGGTATGAAACGGACGAGGAAAGCACCGCCATCATAGATGACCACAGAGGTTACTACCCCTATGTTGCCCACTATGACTGGGTAACAACCATGGGCAAGATGGAGATAGACGGCGAAAGAAAATTTTTCGGCTTCAACCTTACAAGGAATCAGTCAACAAACCAGAACGATTACAACGAAAACCTCATCTGGTTTGAGGGAAAAACAACCCTTCTGACTCCCGTCCGCTTTGAGCATCCGGAGTATAACAAGTGGCGTATCCGCGACGTTTACGGAATGGTTGATATCACTTTCGATATCGGCGACCGCTTCATTATGCGCGTACCCGGCGGTCTTATCGACATTAACTATCACGTTACGTTCGGAACCCTTTCCGGTTTTGTCTGCGATCCCGACGGAAACAAGTATATTCTGGACGGAATGAGCGGAATCGGAGAGGATAAGAGCCTGAGATTCTGATAAAAATCAATAAATAAGCGGGGCTGTTGCTTTTGAGTGCGACAGTCCCGCTCTTTCTTCGCCGAATCGGCGGACAAAAAGAGGTCTGCGCAAAAAATGCAGCAGACCCTTTTCGCTTTTACGGTTATTTGATTTTGAAAAGCTTCAAGAAACGCTCGGAAAGCTCGGCGGCAAAGTCGGCAAGTTTTGCAAAGAAGTCGCGTATACTCGCCGTAATCTTTTCGCCGATTGCCATTATTTTGTTGACATCGTTCTTTTTTCCGGCTTCAACAA
>JAEDIH010000221.1 GCA_016292575.1 Clostridiaceae bacterium
CACTTTTGATTTTATGCCATTTCACGAGTTTACACAAAATGAGAAGAAGAGCCAGGGAATCTGAAGCCGGCGCAACGGGAAGCCCCTCGTTCCGTTGAGCTACGCTCCACTCCACTTCGGGGCTTCCCGTTGCCTTTTTCCTTAAATCTTATTTTTTTCGGAACTTTGTCTCACATCATTGACAAACGTACACAACGTTTTTTTGCCGCCCTCTGACGTCCGGTTATGTTATGATTGCGAAGATTTTTACCCGCCTTTCATTGACACGGGGAGCGGTTGCTGATATAATATCAACCGTATTTTGTTTTCTTGAGGTGTAACTATGTCTTGTGTAATTCCCGAAAACTACTGCTCCCACCTTACGCTCAGGGAGACGGAACAGGCAATCAAAAAGGTTAAAGACTTTTTTGAGCGCGACCTTGCAATCGAGCTTAACCTCACCCGCGTTTCCGCTCCCCTTTTTGTTGACGCAAAAAGCGGTATGAACGACAACCTCAACGGCACGGAAAGACCTGTTTCGTTTGACGTTTTCAGCGGAGAAAAATTTGAGATTGTCCACTCGCTTGCAAAGTGGAAAAGATATGCGCTTAAAATGTACGGCTTTGAGGAAAACGAGGGTCTTTATACCGACATGAATGCAATCCGCCGCGACGAGGAAACCGACAACATCCACTCAATCTTTGTTGATCAGTGGGACTGGGAAAAAATTATTCCGAAAGAAAGCCGCAACGAGCATACCCTTAAAAAGACCGTGAAGCTCATCTACTCCGCGCTGCGCCACACCGAATACTATATCACAAAGGAATATAACTTCATCGGCAACCTGCTTCCTGAAAAGATTCACTTTGTCTCCTCCTTTGAGCTTGAGGAGCAGTATCCCAATCTTTCAAGAAAAGAGCGCGAATACGCCGCCGCAAAGGAGTACGGCGCAATCTTCCTCATGAAGATAGGTGGTGCGCTCAGGGACGGAAAGCCGCACGACGGCAGAGCGCCCGACTATGACGACTGGGAGCTCAACGGCGACATCATTGTGTATTATCCGGTGCTTGACATTGCGTTTGAGCTTTCCTCAATGGGCATCAGGGTCAGCGAGGAATCCATGGTGCGCCAGCTTAAAATTGCCGGCTGCGAGGACAGAAAGGAGCTTCCTTTCCACAAAGCGCTTTTGAACGGCGAGCTTCCGTATACCATCGGCGGCGGCATCGGTCAGTCAAGAATGTGCATGTTCTTCCTGCGCAAGGCACACATCGGCGAGGTTCAGTCCTCATACTGGTCTCAGGACGTTGTAAGATACTGCAAAGACCACGGCGCTTTGCTGCTTTAATAAATCAATCGTAATTTCACCGCACGTCTGTCCTTATCGGCAGGCGTGCTTTTTATATAAAAAACGAGGCCGCCTTAAACGACAGCCCCGAAAAAATATTCTGTTTATTTTGTTCCGAAAATTCTGTCGCCGGCGTCGCCGAGACCGGGAACGATGTAGCCCTTTTCGTTGAGCTTTTCGTCAAGAGCGGCGCAGTAAAGGTCAACGTCGGGATGAGCCTTGGTGAAAGCCTCAATTCCCTCCGGGGCGGCAATAAGGCAAAGGAATCGGATCGATCTGGGATTTCTGAGCTTTATCTGGCTGACGGCGTCGATTCCCGAGCCGCCCGTTGCAAGCATCGGGTCAACAACAAAAACGTCGCGGTCTCCGATATCCTTGGGCAATTTGCAGTAATACTCAACGGGTTTGAGCGTTTCCTCATCTCTGTAAAGACCGATGTGTCCGACTCTTGCCGAGGGAACAAGAGAAAGAATTCCGTCAACCATGCCGAGACCAGCGCGGAGAATGGGAACAACGGCAAGCTTTTTGCCTGCAAGGTGCTTAACGGTGGCCTTGCAGATAGGGGTTTCAATTTCAACGTCCTCAAGCGGAAGGTCGCGCGTTGCTTCATAGCACATGAGCATTGCTATTTCCGAAACAAGAGCGCGGAAATCCTTTGAGGAGGTTTTCTTGTTTCTGAGGATTGAAAGCTTGTGGAGGATCAGGGGATGGTCAAAGATTGTTACGTTTTTGTTCATTTAATCAAATCCTTTCTTTTGCCTCGGAATATTATAACCCCTTGCAGGACAAAGTGCAAGGGGTTAAGGAAAGCTTTTTAAT
>JAEDIH010000063.1 GCA_016292575.1 Clostridiaceae bacterium
TACATAGTTTTTTCAAAATTTTTGAGGTTTTTTCCCATTCTTTTACAGAAAAGGTGGTCTGTG
Source organism: Clostridiaceae bacterium (assembly GCA_016292575.1). Classification (GTDB taxonomy): domain Bacteria; phylum Bacillota; class Clostridia; order Oscillospirales; family Acutalibacteraceae; genus UBA6857. The sequence goes on from JAEDIH010000063.1 coordinate 64, forward strand.
CGACCACGTATACTTCTTTTTTTTCAATTTCGGGGTGGTTTTCAAGCAAACGGGTGAGTTCCTCTTCATTTTTATAAACAAGGCTTTCGCCCTCCCAGCGGCTGCGAAAGCCCCTGACCTCCGGGTGGTTTTCGTCGCCGGCAATCAAAAGCAGTCTGTCCTTTTTTGAGTGACGCTCAACAATTTTCTGAATCTTCATCACGAACGGACAGGTAAGGTCAATGTAATCAAGGCTCCTTTTCTGAAGCTCGTCAATAACAAATTTTTCAACGCCGTGGGTGCGGATAACCACCGTTGTGTCCTGCGGTGCCTGCGCCGGGTGCTCAATGATATGAACGCCTTTTTTTTCAAGGTCTTCTATTACCGAGGGATTGTGGATAATCGGACCGAGGGTACAGACCCTTTTTCCGCCTTCAACCATATTGTAAAGCGTGCTGACTGCGCGGTCAACGCCGAAGCAGAAGCCGGCGGTTTTTGCAAGCGTGATTGTGTAATTTTTTTTCATTATGCTTCTCCGTGCCTTAAAGACCAAAGCGCTGTTATTGCGCCCATAATTTTTTCGCTGGATTCTCTGATTTTTTGCTGCGAATACTCCTCGGAGAAACCGAGCTCGCTGTTTTTGATGATTTTTCCGAAGCGTATCGTGATGTGCGGTCTAAGCTTTCTCCCTCCGGCAGCCTTATAGATGCTGACCGGAAGAACGTCCGCCTTTGTTTTTGCGGCAAGATAGGAAACGCCGTTCTTTGCCCTTTTCGGGCTTGCGTCCTTTATACGCGAGCCCTCGGGAAAAATTCCGAGCACCCAGCCCGAGGAGATGATGCGCTTTGCAAATTCAAGCGCGCGCTTGTCGCTCGTCTGCCGCTTTACGGGAAAGACGTTCATCTTTTTAAGGAAAGAAGCAAAAACGGGATTTTTGAAAAGCTCGTCCTTCGCCATGAAATGCAGAGTTCTCGGGCAGTGTGAAATAATCATCACGGGGTCGAGTGCGCTGATATGGTTCGCCGCAAGGATAAAGGCGCCTTTTTCGGGAATGTTCTCCTCGCCGAAGGAGGTTACGCAAAACCGAAGCGAGATGAAGCCTTTTGCAAGAGGACGGAAAACGTTATAGAGCCTGCTTTCCCTCGGAGCGGAAAAGTCAAATTTCATTGGATCACACCTTTTTGAAGATTCAGATGAAACACAAGCGTCTCATCGGTTACCCTTTATATGTTTTCCTTAATGGTCTTGATTATGAGCGCAACCGATCTTTCAAGCTCAAAACCGCTTGTATCAAGAAGTATTGCGTCGTCGGCAGGTCTGAGCGGAGCAACGGCGCGGTGCGAGTCGTTGTAATCGCGCTGCTTCATGTCCTCAAGAACGTCCTCATACTTTACGTCCATACCTTTTTGGATAAGCTCGTCATATCTCCTTTTTGCCCTTGACTCGGGCGAGGCGGTGAGAAAAATTTTGACCTTTGCGTCCGGAAGAACAACCGTGCCGATATCTCGACCGTCCATGACGCAGTTGTTTTCTTTAGCAAGCTTTTTCTGGAGGTCAAAAAGATATTCGCGCACGGCAGGGACGGCGGAAACCCTTGACGCCGCCATTGAAGCTTCGGGCGTGCGGATTGCAAGCGAAACGTCCTCGCCGTTTAAAAACATTCTCTGTTCGCCGTCAATAAAGCGAAGCTCAAGCGAAAGGTCGTTCGTGAGCGTTGAGGCAATGCTTTCGTCGTTTTCAAGGTCTGCGCCCTTGCGCATTGCGTTGAGTCCCACGGTGCGGTAAAGAGCGCCCGTGTCAATATAGATAAAGCCCAGCTCCTTTGCCGCGGCTTTTGAAATTGTGCTTTTGCCCGCGCCTGCGGGGCCGTCGATTGCAATGTTTATCATTTTTTCCGTCTCCTTTTTGTGATTGTTACTGTGCGGCGCAAAGACCGGCAAGGTGTCCGGTTGAAAAAGCTATCTGAAGATTAAAGCCGCCGGTATAAGCGTCAACATCAATGACCTCTCCGGCAAAGTACAGTCCGCTCACAAGCTTTGACTGCATTGTTTTCGGGTCAAGCTGCTTTGTGTCAACTCCGCCGCGCGTGATTATCGCTTCCTCAACGGGTCTTGTGCGCAGCACGGTTACCTTGAGATCCTTCAGGACGTTAACAAGCCTTGCTCGCTGCTCGCGCGTAACCTGGTTGACCTTTGTTGAGGGCTTGACGCCCGTCAGGCGGACAACAACGGGAACAATTTTTTTCGGCAGCAGCTTGTCCAGTGCGTTGATGAAGTTTTTGTTGGAACATTCGAGGAAATCACGCTGAACCCTTGCGTCAAGCTGTTCATATGAAAGCGCACTCTTGAGGTCGATATGTATTTCATATTTGCCGGGCTTAATGTCCTTGAGGTGGACGCTTGCGCTGAGAATAACGGGACCGGAAACGCCGAAATGGGTGAAAAGCATTTCCCCGAAATCACGGTAGACCTCGCGGCAATTCTCCGTATTTATAACGCTTATTTCAATATTGCGAAGCGAAAGTCCCTGAAGATCGGAGCAAAAGCCCTCGTGGCAGACAAGGGGAACGAGCGACGGAACAGGCTCAATTATATTATGCCCTGCCTGCTTTGCAAATTCATAGCCGTCTCCGGTTGAGCCGGTGAGGGGATATGAAACGCCGCCGGTTGCAACAATAACGCTGTCGCAAAGGAAGCTTTCTCCGCTTTCAAAAACGGCGCCGGCAATCTTATTGTCCTCAAAAAGGAGCGATGAGACTCTTTCGTGAATGATTTTTGCGCCGCTTTGAACGGCGTTTTTGACAAGTGCGTCAACAATGTCGCAGGCCTTATCGGAAACGGGAAAAACGCGGTTTCCGCGTTCAACCTTAAGCTCAACGCCGAGCGACTCAAAAAGCTCCATTGTGTCCGCCGGCATAAAGCGCGAAAACGCGCCGCTCAAAAACCGTCCGTTCTCCGGAACTGCGGAAACAAGCTCGTTGAGCATTGTGCAGCAGTTAGTCACGTTGCAGCGACCCTTGCCGGTTATCATGACCTTGCGTGCCGGGCGCTCGTTGCGTTCGGCAACAGTGACGTTTGCGCCGTTTTTTGCCGCTTCTGCCGCGGCAAGAAGTCCGGCAGCACCGCCGCCGATGACCAAAACTTTTTTGCTCATTATTCCCTGTCCTTTCGGTGTGCTGTAATCAAGCTTCACTGATTATACACTGATATACTTTGTTTTTCAACCGGCAATTAATGTAAACTGACGGTTTTTTGCTCCGGACAGCTTAAACCTCATCGTAGGCAAGCGCGCGGTCAAACAGCTTGACTCTGCCCTCGCTGAAGCAGTAGCGATCCTTTCCGCAAAGGGGAGCAAAGCCGTCCGGATAAACGGCGCTGTCAACGTTCTGGTTGAGATACAGCTTCAAAAGAGAGTTGCGCTCCCTGACGGCGCAGATCTGAACAACGTCGTTTATATTCCTTGACGAAACGAGCGTTTTTTCGCCGACCTTGAAGTAGACATAGCCGTTCTTTATTGAAAGGCTCAGCTCGTCACCCTGGGAATAGAGCAGGCAGTCCTTTTCGCCGTCAAGAGTAACGCGCACGGAAAAGTCCGCGCTGCCGGTTATCGGCTCTGCGCCTATTTTGCTGTCCTTATAATATGTGAATGAAACCGGGATATCGCTTTCGTTTTTAAGAATATCGCTCACCGAAAGGAGAGTGAGGGTGTTCTGCTTTTCAAACGGCTTTTCAAAGGTGAGAAGTACGCTCCTGTAATCGGAAAGCAGCTCGGCACTCAAAACGGCGTTTTCCTTGCAGGCGATGTTGTCCGCAATAACGGTCTGGTTAAACGTGACCTCAAGCGTGTTTGAGCTCTTTGCCTTGCAGTAGCCTGCGCAAAGTTTTTCACGGTGCTTGTTGAAATGCAGAACGCGCGTTTCAAACGGAGAAAGCGAGAGCCGGACTGTATCGCCGAACGAGAACGAACCGCTTTCGCCGCCTTTTGAGTAGGGCAGTATCGTTGTGAGCGAGGCCATTGAAAGCCTTTCGTCCGCGCCGCAGGAGCTGTTGAGCGCAAGAGTGTATTCCTGCGCGGTCGGACTCGGGTTACGAAGCGTGACTATACCCTCGTTTGCGTCAAAGCAGCCGAAGCCGTAGACCTGAAGGAGCGACGGCTTTCCGCCGAAAAGCACCGAGCGCGAAAGCAGATTCAGGTTTTCGCGCGCAAAGCTGACAACGGAGTTGCTGATGCGCCACTTGTTTTCGTCCATCATGCTGAAGCTGTAATAAAGCTCCCAGAACTGAGTACCCCTTGCCGCGTTGGTAAAAAGGTACTCCCTGAACTGGTCGTCGGTCATTTTTATTTTTGCCCCGTTGCCGTAAATCGGATCGTGGTTATACAGATTCGACGGCGGAAAGCAAAAGCCGCGGTCACGGTAAAAGTCGTAGTACATATCGTCGCGGTAGGTCAGTGCCTGATCCTTTTGCGGCGAGGAGAGCTTTTTTCCGTCCGGTCCTTTGTCAACAAAGCCGATATCCATGCTGTTCTGCATCCAGACGGTGTTCACCCACTGCAAAAACCACGGGCTCGGCGGAGCGTAGCAGGTGAGATTGATGAAAAGATTTTCGTTTGAGCTTTTCACGAGGGAGGAGAAAACGGCTGTCCACCTTTCCCAAAGTTCGCTGTAATAGTACATATCGTTTTTTCCGCCGACCATGTGATCGTGCGACTTGTCGCGGCAAGGCTTGTTTGCAAAGCCGTCAAGCTTCCAGTATGAAAGACCGAAGCGGTTCTGATAGTCGAGCATGAGGGCGTTCAGCTTTTCAATGTATTTTTCGCTTGCAACACAGATATCCCTTGCGCGGCGGTTAACGTAGCCGTTTCCGCTTTCGGCAATGCGCCTTGCAAATTTCACGGTATCCCTTGTGTAGCCTCCGCGCGGTCCGAGCCAGAGCCCGAACGAGGAGCCGAACGCCCTTGCAAGCACCGCAGACGGATAAAGCTCGTTTGAAAACTTGCTGTTGAAGCACCAGAAGTTTTTCTGATAATCGTTCCAGCCGTCGTCAACAACAAAGCAGTCAAGCGGTCTTGAGCCGACACAGGTAAGCCCCTTTTCAATTTCAAGAAACGAGCCTTCAATATTCTCCGCGCTGATGTTCAGCATATGGTCATACCAGGAGTTATACTGCGTTCTGAACCTCAGCGGACGGGAGATTTTTCTGATATACTCAAAAAAGTCGGTCCTTCGCTGAACGCGGTCGTCGCTGCGGCAGGCAAGGCAAACGGAATTGTGGGTTTCAAAAACTCCCTTTTCAAGCAGGGAAACCAGCCGCTTTCCGCTGTACCAGCGGACAAAGATTGCGCCGTTTTCAACGTTGTTTTCCGTTCCGGGAAACTCACTGCCAAAGCAAAGGCTTTCATAGAATACGGGTTGACCGAGCGAAAGCGCGCAGCCGTCAATGATGCTTTTGTCCTGCTTTGGAAGACTGCTGCATTTTGATAAATCGGGAACAACGTAAGGCTCAAGGTCAACATAATCAATCACCGCCTTGCAGTCGTTGTCCGGGCAGGAAAAGGCAAGGCGTTTTCTCAGGTGCTTGTCAAGCATACCAAGCTCAAGAATAAGCGTCAGGCGGATATTACCGCCCCTACACCTGAAAGGCTTGAACTCAACCAAAAGCCGTTCGCCGGTTTCGGTTTTTTCCTCGGTAGCTTTTGAAATTTTCAGGTCGCCGCAGGATATGATTTCGCCGCCTAAAAGCGAAAGAAAGCGTATTTTGAATTCCTCGCTGCCCAAAGCCGGAGAAAACCTCCGGCCGGAAAGCTTGTTTTCAATCGAAGAGGAAACTATTTTTCCGCCCTTGATTAAAAGCTCCTTGGCAATGAACCCGTTTTCTATCCTGACGCTGTTTTTTTCAATAATGACCGCCATTTTAAACTCCTCAAAATATTTTTTTATCAGTATACTATATTATTAAAACTTTTTCAACCGTAACGGACGCAAAACGATTGAAGTGATTAATGAGCAGGAAAAAAAGTGCTGTCGAGATCCTTTCTTTGACGGCACAAAACTTTTTTATTTTTATTTCTCTTTTCCCTTGACAAACCGGATAAGTCTTAGTAAAATAAAACTACTCGGTGGGGATTAGTGTCTTTGCGGGGCAGTTTGGTGGAGAATTACCAAAATTTTCTAAGGAAAGAGGGTGACGGTATGGGTTCGTTTGTCGGAACATATGAATATAATCTTGATTCGAAAAATCGACTTGTTGTTCCGCCTTTGTTCAAGGAGCTTATCGGAAACACCTTTATCGTCAGAGCCAAACCCGGAAAGTTCTCTCATATCGACTGCTTTTTCCCCGAAAATTTTGAAAGCACGGTGAATGCCGAGATTGAAGACTACATCAACAAGGGTCTTCCGGCAGACATGGCGGCGGCCATGGCGCGTACCTGCTCAACCGCAGTCACCGTTGATGCCCACGGCAGAATCTGCATCCCCTCAAAAATTCTTGAGCGCGCCCACATCAGCAAGGAAAGCGTTTTTCAGGGCATGGGCGACCGCTTTGAAATTTGGGACTCAAAAATTCACGACGAATATAACGATATGCTTGCCGCGGAGGCGGACAAGCTGTTTGACGCTCAGATGGCGGAAAATCAGAAACGCTATGAATACATGAGCGAGGGCTATATGCTCGAAATCAAAAACACGGGTATAAAATAATTCGGAGGCGCAATGGAATTTTCTCATGTAAGCGTGCTGCTTTATGAGGCGGTAAGCTCCCTTGATATCAAAAAGGACGGCGTCTATGTTGACTGCACCGCAGGCGGAGGCGGCCACAGCGCCGAGATCCTCAAAAGGCTTGAAAACGGAAGGCTTTTTGCCCTTGACCGCGACCCGGAAGCTATTGCAACGCTCAAAGAACGCTTTAAAGGCGATGAAAGAGTTACGGTTGTTCAAACCGAGTTTGAAAACATCAGAAGCGTGCTTGCTTCCTACGGTGAGGAACACGCCGACGGTGTGCTTGCCGACCTCGGGGTAAGCTCCCATCAACTGGACACGGCCGAGCGCGGCTTCTCGTTTCATAACGACGCACCTCTTGACATGCGAATGAGCAAGCAGGGCGTCAGCGCCGCAGACCTTGTCAACTCCCTTTCCGAGCGCGAGCTTGAACGGATCATCCGCACCAACGGGGAGGAAAAGTTTTCAAGGAGCATTGCAAGGGCTATTGTCCGCGAAAGACAGAAAAAGCCCGTTGAAACCACGCTTGAGCTTGTAGACATCATCAAAAGCGCAATGCCCGAGGCGGCAAAAAGGAGCCCCGGTCACCCGGCAAGGAGAACCTTTCAGGCGCTTCGCATTGAGGTCAACGGCGAGCTTGACAGACTTGAAAGCTCGCTTGAGGAAATGTTTTCGTCGCTTTGCGTCGGCGGAAGACTTTCCGTAATCACCTTCCATTCGCTTGAGGACAGAATAGTAAAAAGAAAATTTGCTTCGCTTTGCACGGGCTGCACCTGCCCGCCGTCGTTTCCGGTTTGTGTTTGCGGAAAAACGCCGCGCGGAAGGCTTGCGTTCAAGTCCGTTCTGCCGGGCGAGCAGGAGCTTGAAGCTAATCCGCGCTCAAGGAGCGCAAGACTGAGAAGCATTGAAAAACTGAAGTAATTTTCCGGGATTTTCGCTTCCCGGAAGGGAAGAGGGAGAGAAAATGGCAGCTTCATACGCATATGAGCATGAGTTTGATTATTTAAATTCAAATGCCGCTCCGGTTCTTGAGCCGCAAAGGCAGCCGAAGCAGCAGCAAAACTTGAAAAAGCTGAAAAAGCACCGTCCGCGCAAAAGGGAGCTTGAGCACGCAAGCAATGTTAAGATTGCAAAAATCTTTGTGCTCATGTCGCTTGCCGTTGCGCTTGCCGGCGCGTTCTGCAACAGCCTTGTTGCAAGGAACGAGAGCAGAGTAGCCCTTCAGGCGGCGCAAAAGGAGCTTGCAATGTATAGCGATGAAAACATTGTTCTGAAGGACAGGCTTTCAAAGCTTGTCAGCGCGGAAAACATTGACAAGATTGCCACGCAGAAGCTCGGTCTTGTAAAAATTGTTGCCGCAAACGAAACGTACCTTGACTCGCAGAAAGACAACGAGGTGCTTTTTTCGCAGGGAAAGTAAATATCCGTAAACAGTAATGAATATATATTGAAAGGGCGGACGCATTGCCTGCTGATCATCGGCATTTTGCCGGCGGTTCCCGCGGGTAATACGATCCGCCGATTCAGTATAGCCGGTTCTATGGCAAGGGAGGTTTTGAACAATGCCGCTGGAGACAAGGGAAAGTGTTTTTGAAAAAAATAAGGTCAGAAAAAGAAACGACCTCTCCTTTAAAAAAAGAGCAAGGAGCATAACCGCCCTTGTTCTTGCTCTTCTGCTGTTTCTGAACCTCGGAAGAGTCGGCTGGATAATGGGTGTTCACGGCGAGGAATACCGCTCAATAGCCCAGAAAAACCAGCTTTATGACACCCGTATCAGAGCGGTGCGCGGAACCATATATGACTGCAACATGACTCCGCTTGTCACAAGCTCTTCGGCATGGATTCTCTGCGCCGACCCGGCGGAAATTAAAAAGACTTTCAAGGGTCTTGAAAATGCGGAAAGCATTACGGGGGATTTCATTTCCTATCTTTCAAAAAACATTGCAAAAATCCTATCCGTTAAAACAAAGACGATTTACGAAAATCTTTCCGACACTGAGAAGCCCTATGTCCGCGTTGCAAAAAAGGTAGACGCAAACCGCCGCCTTTCGCTTGATGAATTTTTAAACAAGAAGTATACCTACGGCTATACCGAATCGGGCAGCAAAAGGACCGTAACACCGCGTGCATATTTCTCCTATGAAAACGATACGCTGCGGCTTTACCCGGAAAACAACTTTGCCTCAACGATAATCGGCGTGACCGATTCCGACGGCAAGGGCATTTCGGGTGTTGAAACATATTACAATACCGCCCTCAGCGGAAAGGACGGTCGGCAGGTTACGGCAAAAAATTCAATAGGTCAGGCACTTGATTCAAGCTATGAAAGCGTTTTTGACGCTCAACAGGGCAACGGTGCCGTTCTTACGATTGACTCAAATATTCAGTATTACCTTGAAAACGCGCTGTGCAACGCGCTGGACAACACCAAGGCAAAGGGCGTATACGGAATAGTTATGGACGTTGACACGGCAAAGGTGCTTGCAATGAGCAACAAGCCTGACTTTGACCTTAACGATCCGCGAACCATTGTTGACAAGGACGTGCGCGAGGCGCTCAAAAAAGAGGAGGGCAAAAAGGACTACGCCTCAAAGCTTACCGAGGCACTGTTCAGCCAGTGGAACAGCTATTGCGTTACGAATAACTACGAACCCGGCTCAACCTTTAAGATTTTTACCGCAGCGGCAGCTTTGGAGGAGGGCGTTGCAAACCTCAAAACCACCTATACCTGCACCGGAGGCTACCACGTTGCGGACACTACAATTCACTGCGCAAAGGTTGAGGGTCACGGCTTCCAGACCTTTACTCAGGGACTGATGAACTCCTGCAACCCGTTTTTCATCAACCTCGGCCAGATGCTAGGAATTGAAACTTACTATAAATACTTTGAAGCCTTCGGCTTCACGGAGCGGACGGGTATCGACCTCACGGGGGAATCCTATCCCGTTTATCACAGGCTTTCCAAAATGGGCGTTGTTGAGCTTGCAAGCACCTCATACGGTCAGTCGTTCAGAGTCAGCCCCATTCAGATGATTACGGCCGCCTGCGCCATTGCAAACGGCGGAAAGCTGATGAAGCCCTATGTTGTTGACAGCATTGTTGACACTCAGGGCAACATTATCTCTAAAAACGAGCCGACTGTTAAGCGGCAGGTTGTTTCCGAAAAGACGGCGGCCACCGTCAGAAACATGATGGAAGCCGTTGTTGAGGGAGGAACGGGCAAGAACGCATACATTCCGGGCTACCGCGTTGCCGGAAAGACCGCAACGAGCGAAAAGCTTGACACAAAGGATCCGAACGACTACATAGCCTCGTTCATCTGCTTTGCGCCGGCGAACGACCCCAAGGTTGCAATCCTTGTCGGCGTTGACGAGCCTCCGGGAATCTATCGCGGCGGCGGCGTTCTTGCGGCACCGATTGCAAAGGAGGTTATGGAATCAACGCTCAAATATCTCAATGTTGAGCCGCAGTACACGAAGGAGGAGCTTGAAGCGGTCAGCCGCACAACGCCCTCTCTTACGGGAGAAAGTGTTGCAAACGCAAGAATATCCGCAGCAAACGAGGGCTTTTCCGTTAAGGTTATCGGAAACGGAAAGAGCGTTATCTCGCAGGTGCCGGGCGCAGGTCAGTCGATACCCAAGGGCGGAGTGGTTGTGCTTTATACCGAGAATGATTCAAAAACACAGACGGTCAAGGTTCCGTCGTTCACCGGACTCACCGCCGGTGCTGCGAACCAGCTTGCCGTTTCCAACGGCATCAACCTCATTCTTTCCGGTCCCTCGCAGACGGCGGGAGCAACGGTATATAAGCAAAGCGTTGAAAAGAACACCGAGGTTCAGGCCGGCTCTTCAATAACCGTATACTTCCAGACTACCGCCAACATGGACGACTGACA
>JAEDIH010000064.1 GCA_016292575.1 Clostridiaceae bacterium
CCACTTTTGATTTTATGCCATTTCACGAGTTTACACAAAATGAGAAGAAGAGCCTTTCAGGTGCTTTCCCTTTGATGATTACTGTTTTGTTGTTTGTTGATTTCTCTTTATACCCGCCTCATTCGTAGCATTGTACCACTTTACATAAAACTTTGGTTGAATGAATCATGCGACAGCTTTGGGGATAGTCGGGCTTTATTCGTAGCTATGATTATGGGGCTGTAGTCATTCCACTTCACTTAATTTTTCATTCAGTTTCTTATTAAGAGCAGAAATATTAAAGGTCTTTTTTGTTATATCTTTATTGGTTTTTAAAGCTGTTACAGTAGGCAAATTCTTTGTCATGTAGAAGTCATAGATGGGCTTATATTTTTTTGCCTGCTTTTGGGTCTTAAGCGTGTCAATGTCTTGCTCAACAAAGCTAAGGAACTGTTTTTCAAATTCTATTGCCAAGTTGTATATTTCATCTCCCTTATAACTTTCGTAATATTTAACATACCATTCTCTCATTGTTTTCCAAAAATCACTTGCTTGTTGTTTGCCGTATTTTTTTGCAATGTTTTTTTCCAAAGCTGAAAGGGAGATTTTGCCCTTTTCAACCTTATCCATAGTAGAATACCCAACCAAATATACTAATTTTTCATATGCATTTAACTCTACTAAATATCCGATACAATTATCCTTTGTATATTCTATAATATAATTTCCTTTTTTATCCTCTATACTCCATGAACCTAATTCCTCATATTTAAAAGGATATGTAAACTTCATATGAAAAGTTGCTCCGCCTTCTATATAAATTTCTTTGACATCTTCATCTTTGTCAAAATAATCGCTTTTGGAAATCATTATATTTTTTTGATTACAGTGGGTGATTTCATGATAAAAACATTCTATATCATCATTCCTTTCTTTAATATCTGCCTTGCCCGCTTTTTTAGCTGTTATTGAAACAATTAAATTGTAATTTTCATCAAATGTTGTCCATGCAAGCCAATTTCCTTCCTCTTCTAATTCAATATCTTTTTTTGTGCCCTCAATATTGTACTCGACATCGTATATATACTTAATGATATTTATAAAATTTTCGGTAATGTATTCTTCTCTGCTTGGCAAATCCCTATAGCCGTGTTGCCAAGTTGGATAGTTTTCGTACAAACGCTCAAAGGTGTCTATGAATATGGTGTCGGCTTGCTTTGAAAAGTCTTTTTTGTTTAGCTCTTTATCAAGCTTCGCGCGTAGTCTTTTGTACTCGGCAGACCGGGGCTTGGTCGTGGACTCTTCTTCTTTTTTACTCGTGACAGAAAACGGCTTTTCGCTCGTTGTTTCGGTCGTGTAAATGGCTTCTGCAGTTGTCGGAACAGTTGTTGATTGAACAGTTGTCGAGGCTGTTGTTTGAATTGTTGTCAAGGTTGTTGTTTCTTTTTTGGTTGCGGTCGATTCGGCAGTTGTTGTTTCTTTTTTGTCGGTGTCCGGCTTGGTGGTTGTGGTTTCTTTTTGAGTTGTTGAAACTGTTGTTTCAGATTTAACCTCAGATGTCGTTGTTGTCTGAGTGTTGCCGCAAGCTGAAAAAAGCGCAAGCATTATAATGATAAGCGCAACAATGATTTGTATTCTTTTGTTTGTTGTCCGACTTTTCATGATGTGTTTCTCCCTGTTTTAAGTTCGATTTTATTATAGTGGCTTTTTGTTAATATTTCAATAGGCTAATGAGATTAAGTTATTATTAAGCGTTAAAAGCAAATTGTTTACTTTAATCATGGATTAGCTACTATAGACAGCTATGCATTCTACAACTGTACAGGCTTGACAGGAGAACTTGTAATACCTGCAAACGTAACAAGTATAGGTAATTATGCATTCTATGGATGTACAGGACTTACAATAAAAGGCAGAACAAGGAATCTTACTCAGAATGACCGATCCATTCAGGTGGAGGGTGCATTCGGCGTAATCAAACAGGATTTTCGCTTCAAGAGATTTTTAACAAGAGGAAAGCCGAAAACGAACAAAATATACAACAAAAGAGATCGATTTTTCACCGACCTCTGCACTGCTATACTCTCCGCTGTCAAATTCTGACGGCGGTTTTTCTTTTTCCGGACTAAGTCTTAAAAAAGGAGCTGTCGCTCTTCGTCTTACCGATTTGCGACAGCTCCTTTTATTTCCACGTCAAGGCGGATTTTACAGCAAAGCTTCAGATTGCTCTGAAAGAGTGCTGTGAAAGTGAATATTGGCTTGAACTGCTAATCGAAAGCGGTTATTACGATAACGGTGATATTCTTGATAGCGGAATTTAGGCTCATAAACATAATGCTGTCGCCTTTGCTGATATCAGTCCGTCGTGTCCCGGCGAATTAGTATAGGCGTTACTTTTTTATGTACAATCTCATTTTGAGGTGAGGGTCTTCTCTTTTTCCGTTCGCTCATCCGGTCAACGAGCAGTTCAACCGCTTCAGCGGCTATTTTTTCAATCTGCTGTCCGACTGTGCTTATTGGTATGATGGCTTCGCTTGCAATCGGCGAGTTGTCAAAGCCCACAATCCGGAATTCATCAGGCAGAGTTCCGTACTCTCTGACGATGATGTTCAACAGAACATTTGCGTGGGTATCGTTAGACATAAAAAGTCCTTTTTTCATGTTCGGATACTTCTTTTTGATATCCTTAAGAAGCGAAAAAATGTTATCATAGTTTTCCTTGTAGGTGTTGCCGAGATCCGTTAAAATCAGCTCATGCCTGATATTTTCTTTTTCGCAAATGTCAAGGAATCCTTTTATTCTCCCGTATGCCGGTATATCGGACGGAAACTCTGAGTTAATATGGATAAGGATATCGCATTTGTTTTTGATAAGCAGGCTTGTCGCCTGAACCGCACCCATATAGTTGTCGGTATTTACGCTTGATACATATTGATCCTCGCGCTCAATCGTTACAATCGGTATGTTATAAGACGCCAGCTCCTTTGAGGGTATGGTATGACTCAATATAATCATTCCCTCAATGTTATACGCCAGAAGCTCCTGTAAATATTTTCTCTCCTCTTCTTTGCGGTCGGCGCCGACAAAAACAAGGAATTTATAACCGTACCGCTCATAGCTTGAAAGAATCTGGTTGAGCATTTCAGAGTAGTAGTGCATATAAAGGTTCGGTACAATAATTCCCACGAATTCGCTTTTGCCGTTTGCAAGAACCTTAGCCAGCTTGTTTTCATGGTAGTTAAGCGCCGTCAGCGCCGCTGCTATTTTTTCCTGATTCTCAAGAGTGAGTGAATCGGGAGTATTAAAATATCTCGAAACTGTTGTCTTTGAAAAGCCTGTGTATTTCGCTATGTCGTCAAAGGTGACCTTTTTCTGTTTCAACTCTTACGCCCCCACGTTCTGTATGGATTTAAGTATAGCAACTTTTAACCTAAAAATCAAGCAAAAAATAACCGGTTACGGAATCGGTTATTTTTTTACAAAAACCTATTGACAAGCTTCAATCCCGGGAGTATTATTAGATTGTAAAGTAACCGGTTACTTAATCGGTTACGCAAACTGAAATTTACTTGAAAGGAGCTTTTTGATGAGAAGAAAACTATCAGCCGTCATAACTTTGATTCTGTTTTCCGTCTGTTTTTTGACAGGATGTCAGACCTTTGTCCCGTCTCCCGGTGATATAGAAGGCTATGACAACGGCGAAGAGTATCTGTCAATTTGGGTTCACACCATTGAGGATACTGACGAGGGACGGTGCTACAAGGAATCGGTTCACAAATTCAATGAAGCATACAACGGAAAATACTTTGCCGATATTGAGTTTATTCCGAGAAACGACAGCGGAGGCGGCTATTCCGACAAAATCAATGCTTCGGTTATGTCGGGCGGCTTACCCGACGTTATCACAGTTGACGGTCCGAACATTGCGGCGTATGCGGTGAACAACATCATTCAGCCGCTTGCACCGCTTTCCGAACAGGAACGCAGTGAATATCTGGAGTCCATTCTTGATCAGGGCACATATAACGGGAAGCTTTATGCTCTCGGTGCAATGGAATCAAGCGTCGGACTTTATTATAACAAGGATATCCTGAAAAGTGCGGGCGTAACCGTTCCCGAGGCTGACGATCCCTGGACCTTCACCGAGTTTTTGGAAGTTCTTGAAAAAGTCAGACCTGTTGTTGCGGAGAAAAACGGGTATGCGCTTGATATGACCTTTCCCGTCGGTGAGGCGACAATCTATTATTATGCGCCGTTCTTCTGGTCGAACGCAGGCTATATGATTGATGAAACGGGACTCGTTGCTGACGGAGTGTTTAATTCGGAAAAAAACAGGCAAACCGTTGAATACTTCAGAACGCTTCTTGACAAGGGATATATGTCGGCGGTTCCGGTTGATAAGCTGTTTGAAAGTGGAAGAGCTGCTTTTAAATTTGACGGCGCATGGGAGGTCAATACGATTTACACAAGCTATCCGGATATTGACCTCGGTGTTGCACCCTATATCGTAGGCGATGACTGGAACGGCGAACGCTATACACCGACGGGCTCATGGGCGTTTGCGGCGACCACTAAAGCAGAAAATATTGAAGGGTCAACCGAGCTTGTCAAGTGGATGAGCGGTGCCGAGAGCGGCTCCCTGCTTTGCCAAAAAACAAATAGCCTGCCGTCAACCTATAAGGCGTTTGAGGAAAACGATATTTTTCAGACGGACGAAAATTACAGAGCACTTTATAATCAGCTTAGCAAATACGGTCATCCGAGACCGAAAACACCTGTTTATCCGCAGGTCAGCACCTCTTTTCAGCAAACGCTTGAAAACTGCGTCCTTTCGGGACTCGATATTCAGTCGGAGCTGGATAAATCTGTAGAAAGGATTAACGCAAAGCTGAAGCGTTACACATACGACAATGAATAAAGAGCTAACTGTTAAAAAGAAAAAAAGATCGGAATCTCTTCTTGGAATGGCGTTCTTCGGTCCTGCGCTTGTTCTGCTGACGGTATTTCTGTTCATTCCGATGATTCTGACGCTGATATTCGCCTCACGGACTTTTTTGCGCTCAATCCCGAAATCACTCACTTTGTCGGGCTTGAAAACTATTTTCAGATTTTTCGCGACGAAGACTTCAGACAGGCGTTCGGAAACACGGTTAAATTTGTTCTGATTATTGTACCGCTTCAGGGTCTGGGCGCTTTGGGGCTGGCACTTTTAATCAACAAGGTAACACACTGCAAAAAGTACTTCAAGGTAGCGTTTTTTGTTCCCGTTGTCATGTCGCTTGCCGTTGTTTCGACCTTGTGGATTCAGATTTTCAGCCCCGAGGGTATTTTAAACTCCATTCTCGGCAATTTCGGAATTGACCCTCAGCCGTTTATTAACAGTGCATCGCAGGCTCTTCCGTCCATTGCCGTTATGAGCTCCTGGCAGGGCATGGGTTATCAGATGATTATTTTCCTCGGCGGCTTGCAGGCAATCAATCCCGCGCTTTATGAGGCAGCAGAGATGGATCACGCAAGCGGCTGGAAAAAGTTTAAGGACATTACTTTGCCGGAGCTGAAGCCGCTTTGCATCTTCGTATTTATCACCATAACAATCGGCGCATTCCGTATGCTCGTTCAGCCGATGATTATGACGGGCGGCGGACCGTCCCACTCAACCTACACGATGGTCTATGATATCTATGAAACGGGTACGGTTAATTGGGAAATCGGTCTTGCTTCAACAATGTCCATCGTATTTGCGTTTTTTGTCATGATACTGACGGTCATTCAGACTGTTGTAACAAAGGAAAGGGGGAATAAGCATGCTGACAAAAAGAAAAAAGGCAGGTAATTGGATACTCGTTGGCGTTTTAATTGTGCTGTCGTTATTTTTCCTGTTTCCCGTAATTTGGATGCTTGCAAATTCCTTTAAGACCGACGCACAGATTACAACCGATATGAATTCGGCGGCGGCTTTTATCCCGCCTGCATTAACCGGCAGCTTTTTTGATAACTATATTTCAATTCTTACCAACACAAGCTTTTTGCGGTATATGCTCAACACCCTGTTTTATGCGGCAGTGCTGATTGTTCTTGGCGTAATCGTAAACGGTCTTGCCGGCTATGCGCTTGCAAAAATCAAATTTCCGTTCCGTGAACGCTGGCTTCTGATTATCATGCTTCTGATGATTGTTCCGATGGAAACGATTATCACGATCCACTTTTTGTTCGTGGCGAAGCTCGGACTGTTGAACACCGTTATCGGCTATATTCTTCCGATGATTGTCAACCCGTTCAACATCTTTTTGTTCAGACAGGTGTTTATCAGCTTACCCGACGATATTTATGAAGCGGCGCAGCTGGACTATTGCAGTCCCGTCAAATACTTCTTTACCATGGTTCTTCCCATGTCCAAGAGCGTTGTTGCTACTGTCAGCGTGTTCACTTTTCTGAATGTGTGGAACGACTACCTTTGGCCGTCGCTTGTGTTTACTTCGAGCGACCTGCTCACAGCGCAGATTGGACTCAACGCCATCACCTCAAACGAAAACACAACCATGGGTCAGACGCTCGCCGTCATTACGCTGATCACGATCCCGGTTATCATTATTTACTCGTTCTTCTCCAAGCAGATTGTGGAGGGAGTTGTTTCAACAGGCTCAAAAGAGGGCTGAGTTTAAAAAGAAAGGGAATCATTATGAGCTTTATCGAATTAAAACACATCGGGAAAAAATATGCCAATACAGACAAAAATGCCGTAACGGATTTTAATCTTGAAATCGATGAAAAAGAATTTATCGCTTTTGTAGGACCGTCCGGCTGCGGAAAATCAACGACGCTTCGCATGATAGCGGGCTTTGAAGAAATCACCGAGGGCGAGCTGTATATCGACGGTGTAAAAATGAATGAGGTTGCGCCCAGAGACAGGGGCATATCCATGGTGTTTCAGAACTATGCACTTTATCCGCACATGACAGTGGAAAAGAACATTTCCTACGGACTGAAAAATATGAAGGTTCCCAAGGACATCATCAAGAAAAAGGTTGATTGGGTAATTGATGTTTTAGGTCTTGAAGAGTATCGGTACAGAAAGCCGAAGAACCTTTCGGGCGGACAAAGACAGCGTGTTGCCCTTGGCAGAGCGATTGTCAAGGATCAGAAGGTGTTCCTGATGGACGAACCCTTGTCAAATCTTGACGCAAAGCTGCGTGTAAGCATGAGAAACGAAATCAGCAAGCTTCATCGCAGTCTCGGAAGCACAACGATTTATGTCACGCACGATCAGGTGGAGGCCATGACCATGGCGGACCGCATTGTGATTATGAAAGACGGTGTTATCCAGCAGATAGGCAAACCTATGGAGCTGTATGAACATCCGCAGAATAAATTTGTGGCAGGCTTCATCGGCTCCCCGCAGATGAATTTTTATGATGTCACCGTAAACGGCGAAGAAATGACCTTTGCGGACGGCAGTAAAATGACCCTCCCGAAAGCAACGGCAGAAAGGCTGTCGGAACATAAAGGAGAGCTGATTCTCGGAATCCGTGGCGAGGATATCAAGTTTGACAGTCAGAACATTGATGTTTATAAACAAAACAGTCAGCAGGCTGTTATTGAGAATACGGAAATCATGGGAAATGAAAACAATCTGTACTTCCGGTTCGGCGGTGCGCAGACGGTAGCAAGAGTATCCAAGTATGAGGTGTGCCAGATAGGAGATCAGGTTGAATTTGTGTTCATGCCGCATAAAATGCATTTCTTCGACAGAGAAACAGAAAAGGCAATATAATTACAGTTGGGCAAAAGGTTGTGGTTGATATGAATAAATTAGAAACGGCGAACAGCTATATTGAAAAAAACAAGGTGCCGAAAGAGCAAAGACCCGATTTTCATGTTACGGCTCCGGTCGGCTGGATAAACGACCCTAACGGTTTTTCGGAATATCGGAATCAATATCATCTGTTTTATCAGCACCATCCTTACAGTGACGCATGGGGACCGATGCACTGGGGGCATTGTACTTCCGGCGACTTTATCAAGTGGAAAACCCTGCCGGACGTGCTTGCTCCGGACGAAAGCTTTGACGAAGGCGGCTGCTTTTCGGGCAGTGCGCTTGAAACAGACGAGGGACACGCCTTGGTTTATACCGGTGTTACGGAAAAGACGGAAAACGGCGAAAAGCGTGCTTTTCAGAATCAGTGCCTTGCGTTCGGCGACGGCAAAACCTATCGAAAGTTTGCAGGCAACCCCGTTATCGACGGTAATCAGCTGCCGGAGGGCTTCAGTCGGGAGGATTTCCGCGACCCGAAAATCTGGTTCGATGACGGCTTCTATTTCCTTGTTGCTGGAAACAGAAAGAGCGACGGTTTGGGACAGGTCGTTTTGTTCCGGTCACCGGATTTAAAAGACTGGCAGTACGTTACGGTGCTTGCGGAAAACGACGGAACGTACGGCACGATGTGGGAATGTCCGGACTTTTTCAGGCTCGGCAATCAGCATATACTGATCGTATCTCCGCAGGATATGCGGGCGATTAAAAACAAGTTTTACAACGGAAACCATGCTGTCTATTTCCTTGGGCAGTATAACAAAAAGGACTGCAAATTTGATTGCGGCGAAGGCGTTATGCTCGATTACGGCACGGACTTTTATGCGCCGCAAACACTTTTGACAAATGACGGCAGACGAATTATGATTGCGTGGATGCAGTCGTGGGATATCAATATCAAGCCCGCAGAACAAAGATGGAACGGTATGATGACCGTTCCGAGAGAGCTGAGGCTCATTGACGGTCATCTGTATCAGCGCCCTGTCCGCGAAATAGAAAACTACCGTGTGAATCCCGTAATCTATAAAAATGCGGAGATTTCGGGCGAAGTCAGCCTCCCGGGAATCAAGGGCAGAGTTCTCGATTTATCGGCAGAAGTGCTGTCGGGTGATTTTGAAAAGCTTTCAATTCAAATTGCTCACAATGAGGAATATACCTCCGGCTTTACTTACAACAAAGAGGAGCAAAGCATCAAGTTTGACAGAACGTATTCCGGCATGAGAAGAGACGCCGTCTGCCAAAGAAAGATGAAGCTTGAAAATCCGCAGAGCACCTTAAAACTTCGTCTGATACTCGATAAATACTCGGCGGAGCTGTTTATAAACGATGGATATCAGACCTTCAGCACAACGTTTTACACGCCGCTTGAAGCGGACGAAATCGTATTCAGGTGCGACGGAAAAGCGATATTGAATATTGAAAAATTCGATATTCAGATTTAAAGGGAGGCAGGATAATGAAAAACTACGATGTAACCGCCCTCGGTGAGCTTCTTGTCGATTTTACCATGAACGGTATGAGTGCGCAGCAAAACCAACTCTTTGAAGCAAACCCCGGCGGAGCACCCTGCAATGTGCTTGCCATGCTCCAAAAGCTCGGAAGAAAAACCGCTTTTATCGGCAAGGTCGGCAATGATTCGTTCGGTAAAATGCTTAAGGACACCGTGAACCGTTTGGGAATCAATACCGAAAATCTGCTTATGGACGACAAGGTGCCAACAACGCTTGCGTTCGTGCACACGGCTTCGGACGGAGACAGAAGCTTTTCGTTTTACAGAAATCCCGGTGCCGACATGATGCTAAGAGCAGAGGAAGTCAACACCGGGCTGATTGCCGATTCAAAAATATTTCATTTCGGTTCCCTGTCAATGACAGATCAAAAAGCTGAAGAAGCAACCAAAACGGCTGTTGCCGCTGCAAAAAACGCCGGTGCTCTGATATCATTTGACCCAAACCTCCGTCCGCCTTTGTGGGACAGGCTTGACAGAGCCGGGGAAAAAATACGGTACGGGTTGGAACAGTGCGACATTCTCAAAATTTCAGATGACGAGATTGAATTTTTAACGGGCACTGACGATATTGACGAAGGCATAGAGCGCATAAGAGAAAAGAATAACATCCGTCTTGTGTGTGCAACGATGGGTAAAAGAGGAAGCAGGGTGTATTATCGGGACATCAGGACACAATGTCCCGCTTTTTTGCAGGTGAAGACTATCGAGACTACGGGAGCCGGCGACACCTTTATGGCCTGCGTGCTTGACGCCGTTCTCAGAATCGGTCTTGAAAGCTTTACCGAACAAAGCTTACATGAAATGCTGCGGTTTGCTAATGCGGCGTCATCTATCATCACAACCCGAAAGGGTGCGCTTAAAGTGATGCCGGAAAAAAGCGAGATTTTAAAACTGACAAAAGAAAGGAAGAATAACAATGCTTGATATGTATGTTTCTTTAGGAACAATCGAAAGCGTAAAAAAATTCGTTACAAAAATTACTGAGTTCGACGAGGACTTTGAGCTGATATGCGGAAAATACATCGTTGACGCCAAATCGGTTCTCGGTATATTCAGCATTGATTTGTCAAAGCCGGTATTGCTGCGGATTAACGCCGAGGGCGACAGACTTGAGCAAATCAAAAAAGCGGTCAAAGAATTTGAGGCTCAATAGGAATTAATCGGAGGCTTTTATAACGATTAAGAGAAACGGTACGTTACAGAAATGAAGTTGTGAACGAGCGTGCAAGCTCTATAATGTGCAGTTTTGTTCAAAAAATGTGCAGTTTTGCAAAAAATGTTGAAAAATTGTACATTTGCTGCTATTTTATATAGCGTATTAAA
>JAEDIH010000222.1 GCA_016292575.1 Clostridiaceae bacterium
ATGTTGGAATCCTTTGCCGGCGGCGGAGTCAGTCCGCGCTCAATTCCGTCAAGACCGGCAAAAATGCTTGCCGCCATTTCAAGATACGGGTTTGCGGCAGGGTCGGGGTTGCGCAGTTCAACCCTGGTTCCGGTTCCCCTTGCGGAGGGAATGCGAATAAGCGGACTGCGGTTCTTTGCAGACCAGGCAATGTATACCGGAGCCTCATAGCCGGGAACAAGGCGCTTGTATGAATTGACAATCGGGTTCGTCAGGACGGTCATGCTCCTGATGTGCTCCATTATTCCGGCAATGAAGCCGTAGGCAGCCTTTGAAAGACCGTATTCGTCACTCTCGTCATAGAAGGCGTTTTTGCCGTCCTTGAAAAGGGAAATGTTCGTGTGCATACCCGAGCCGCATTCGCCGAAAACGGGCTTCGGCATAAAGGTTGCGTAAAGTCCGTGACGGTTTGCAAGGTTTTTAACAACAAGCTGGAACGTCATAACATTGTCCGCCGTGCGCAGAACCTCGTCATACTTGAAGTCGATCTCATGCTGACCCTTTGCGTTTTCGTGGTGAGACGCCTCAATTTCAAAGCCCATGCTTTCAAGCGTCAGGCAGATATCCTTTCGGCAGTCCTCGCCCTTGTCAATGGGACCGAGATCGAAATAGCCGCCCCTGTCGTGGCAGTAGGTGGTGGGTCTGCCCTTTTCGTCCGGGCGGAAAAGGAAAAATTCGCACTCGGGGCCGACATTGCAGGTGTAGCCCATGTCCGCCGCTTTTTTAATCGCGCGCTTGAGTACCCTGCGCGGGTCGCCCTCAAAGGGTGTGCCGTCCGTGAAGTATACGTCGCAGATGAGCCTTGCGGTTTTTCCGCTTTCGCTCTCCCAGGGAAGAACCACGAACGAGTCAAGGTCAGGGTGCAGGCACATATCGGATTCCTCAATGCGGACAAAGCCGTCGATTGAAGAGCCGTCAAAGCAGCAGCGGTTGTCAAGCGCCTTTTCAAGCTGACTGCGCGTGATGGAAACGCTCTTGAGCATTCCTAAAATATCGGTGAACTGGAGGCAGATGAATTTAACGTCCTCTTTTTCGGCAATTCGTAAAATGTCCTCTTTTGTGTAGCTCATAATCAAAAGTCCTTTTTTATTATTTGCCGCGCATCTAAAATCTAAAATCCAACATCTAACATCTAAATTTACACAGCTTATTCAGTTTATCATTCACGGCGGCTTTTGTCAACAGAAAGGCGGCGGCAGACTTTTTTGATTTCTTCGGCCGGCCTTTTTGCTTTTGGAAAAAATTTTTACTTATCACATTGAAAATAACGGTGGAGTAAGTTATACTTAAATCAGTCTTTCCCCAACATTTGTCAACAAAAACACGCCCTCGTTTTTGTGCATTAAGTAGATAAATTTAATTAAACTGCTTTTTTCTTGAAAACGGCGTGCGGAATATAGTATAATATCTCATCATCATGCTCATTTGTGTTTGTTGTTTGCTGTCCGGGGCTGTTGTCTGAGATAATAGATAATAGATAATGGATAATAGATAATAGATATTTTGTGGTGAGCAGAATATATACCCTACTTGAAAACGGAGGAAATACCAATGTCCGAAAAAACCAAGGGCGCCTCGGCTGCGCCCCAGACCCAAAAGCTTAATTATAAGCGTACCTTTCTTATCGGCCTCGGCTTCATGGCGTGTATGCTGCTGTGGTCGATTTACAACTCATACGTTCCCGTAATCCTCAAGGCAAAGTTCACGGAGCTTTTTGCCGCCGAGGGCGGAATTGACGCTTTCCACCAGAGAGTTCCGGCTCTTGCGTGGCTTTCCGTTCCACTCATCGTTAACGCAATTATGACCATTGACAATGTTTTCGGCGTAATCTTCCAGCCGTTCTTCGGCAAAAAGAGCGACGGCACCAAGTCAAAGTTTGGAAAAAGAATGCCCTATATCATTATCGGACTTCCGATTTGCGCCGTTTTCTTCTGCTTCATTCCGGTTGTTGCTTTTTCCGTTAAGGCCATTGCGCTGAGCATTGCCCTCATGATGGCTGTTGTCATCTGCTTCAACTTCATTATGTCCGTCTGGCGCTCACCCGTTGTTTCCCTCATGCCGGACTTCACACCCTCCA
>JAEDIH010000223.1 GCA_016292575.1 Clostridiaceae bacterium
CGTATTTTCCGCGACGGAGGAACCGTAAAGGTCTCGCGCTCGCTGAAAGAAAAGGCAAGAGCCGCCCTCAAAACAAAGCAGGAGCTTGAAAACGAGCTATCGCGTGAGCCGACGGTTTCCGAGCTTGCCCAGAGGCTCGGCGTTGAAATCAGCGAGGCGGCGGAGCTTCTGACCGTTTCAATGCCGGTTATTTCACTGACTGCGCACGACGAAAGTTTTTCGCGTCAGCTTGACATTCCAACGGAAGCTCCGCAGGAGGCCATTGCCGAAAAGCTTGCGCTGAAAAAGGTTGTTTCACAGCTTGAGGAAAGGGACAGACGGCTCATTGAGCTGCGCTATTTCAAGGGGCTGACCCAGGTTAAAACCGCCGCCGCGCTCGGAATGTCACAGGTTCAGGTATCAAGACGCGAAAAGGCTCTGCTGATAAAGATGCGCGAAAGCCTTTTGGGCTGACGGGCAGAGTGCTTTCCTGTTTTTGGGCTTCGTTCTGTCAATTTAACCGTTTAAAGCATTCAAATCCTTTTGATTTTTGTAAAAGTTTCCAAAACGAAGCTTTTTTGAAAAAAAGTCTTGACAAATTAAATCAAAAGTGGTTTAATCGTTTCAACAACAGAACAGTTTTTTAAACCGATGAGAAAGAGTGAGTAGGTTTTGCGCCTTTTCTTTCAGAGAGCCGCCGAGGGTGGGAACGCGGCAGAAAAAGCAGGACTGAATGGACTTTCGAGGGCGAGCGGAAACGGTTTTTCCGGAGTATGTGAGACGGAGCGGGACTCTCCGTGAAAAAAGGTCAGCATATGTCAGTATGCGTTAAGCGGACGCGCAAGCGTTAAGCCGGGTGGCACCGCAGGATTTGTTTTTGATCCTGTCCCAGCAAGTATAATTGCTGAGACAGGTTTTTTTATTTTTCCAAAAGCACGATCATCTTTTCAATTTCAAAAAGGAGTAACAACTATGAAAACAAAGCGATGGCGACGGATAAACAATCTTCACCGTTTACCCGATTATTACATATCAATGAATTATTATAACTATTGTATTTAGAAAGGAATTTTACCATGAAAAAGATAATTGCTCTTGTTCTTGCACTTACACTTGTTTTCGCTTTTGCCGCCTGCTCCGGAAAGGACGGCAATGAAACATCCGCTCCAAACGATTCCTCTGCACCGGAAGCAACCGGCGCCGCCGTAACCTACAAGGTAGGCATCTGCAACTATGTTGACGACGCTTCGCTCAACCAGATTGTTGACAACATCAAGTCACAGCTTTCCTCAATAGAAAGCGAAAAGAACGTCAAGTTCGACATCGCATATGACAACTGCAACGCGGACTCAAACGTCCTCAACCAGATTGTTGCAAACTTCATTGCAGACAAAGTTGACCTCATGGTCGGCGTTGCCACTCCGGTTGCAATGGCAATGCAGAGCGCAACAAAGAACAGCGATATCCCCGTTGTCTTTTCCGCCGTTTCCGACCCCTTGGGCGCAAAGCTTGTCTCCTCGCTTGAAAAGCCGGGCAAAAACATCACCGGAACCAGCGACTATCTTGACACCGCCTCAATCATGAACCTTGTTTTTGCCGTCAACAGCGGCGTTAAAAAAGTGGGTCTGCTTTATGACTTGGGTCAGGATTCCTCAACGGCAGCCATTAAGGAGGCAAAGGAGTACCTCCAAAAGAAGGGCATTGAAATTGTTGAACGCACCGGCACCACGGTTGATGAAGTTGTTCTTGCCGCTCAGGCTCTTGTTTCCGATAAAGTTGACGCAGTGTTCACCCCGACAGACAACACTATTATGAAAGCCGAGCTTTCAATCTATGAAATATTTGCAAAAGCAGGTATCCCCCACTACACAGGCGCAGACTCCTTCGCACTCAACGGAGCCTTCCTCGGCTACGGCGTTGATTACGCAAACCTTGGAAAGCAGACCGCCGAAATGATTGCGGAAATCCTTGTTGACAAGAAGAGCCCTGCCGAAATGGCGGTTCGCACCTTTGACAACGGCACCGCAACGGTCAACACCGAAACCTGCGAGGCGCTCGGACTCAAGTTTGACGATGTTTCCGAAAAAATCAAGCCTTTCTGCACCGCAGTAAAGAGCATTAAAACAGCGGAAAGCTT
>JAEDIH010000224.1 GCA_016292575.1 Clostridiaceae bacterium
TGTTGTTGCCGCGCCTCTGATAAAAAGCTCGGTGAACCTGAGCGGTGTTCCGTCCGCAAAGGTTGTGAATTTGAAATTTCCCGTTTCTTCGGTCAGTGTGCCTGAGTATATTTTTTTAAAGTATGCTCCGCCGCCTTTGCCTTGCGGAATGGAAAGGTTCAAAACAGGTTCGGCGGCTGTGCCCGTGATAGTTGCCTCGGCGTCCCGGTCTGACTCAAGCGTTGTAACCGTGCCGATGGTGAGGTTAGGCGTTGCGCCGGTTTCGCCTTTTTCGCCCTTTTCACCCTTGACGTTGCCTGCCGTAATGGTGCTTCCGTCCGAAAGCGTGAAGGAAAGCTCGCCGCTTTCGGAAAGCGAACAGCCCGTTACTGAAACGCCGTCATAAACGGGCAGGACTGTTGTTGTGTTGTCGGTAAAGACGATTTTTATGTTCCCGTCAATGCGGCTGACGCTTTGAATCTGGCGCAGGTCGAGCGAGTTGATAAGCTCAAGCAGACTGGTATACTGCTCGTCGGTAAGCTCGCCGGCCGCTTCGCCGTCAAAGTCCTTTGCCGAAATAACGCAGCCGATGTCTGCCACGGTTGAGGCTACCGAGTCGGAATAAACGCCGATGCCGAGCGTTTTGCAGGCAATTACCTTTGGAACGGCAACCGTGTTTCCCATGAAAGAGACGTCGGTATATTTTTCGTCAAAAATGAAGCGTGCGGTCTTGACCGTGTGCGCGTCCCAGTCCGAGTCAAACTCAAAGGTCACCGTGTAATCGGCGTTTGACGAAACGAGATACCTTTTGCGGCAAAGCGCAACCTTTCCGGAAACTTTGATTTTAATATCTGTCATTATTTCCTCCTGAAAACTGTGAATTGCGGCTTCACAGTTAATATTTTACAGGCGGAGCTTCAGGTTGTCAACAATTTTGACAAACATTTGTTCGGCAAAATTTTTGAGAAACGCAAAAAAAGTCGCGTTGCAATCAGACCGGCTGATAAAATGCGTTTTACTTTATTACACTGCTTACTTACGGAACGCCTGCATAATATTCGATCGTCCGGAGCATAAGCCCGGCAAAAAGAAAAAAGCCGCCTGCCTTTTTCGGGCAAGCGGCAGTTTTGGGCTTTTATGCGGTAATGTGCTTTTTATCGGCTGAACCGGCGGCAGCGGGTGCTTTGCTTTTAAAAACATCCGTAAAGTTTTCAAAAAAGAGGAAGAAGAAAATGAATTGAAGCGGAATGACCTCAACAAGACCCGTTCTGCCGTATTTCTGGTCAAGCAGTATATTCATGACATAGGCCACGGCCAGCGTTAAAGCAAGAATGACAAGCATTGAGACTGCAAGCGGCAAATACGCCCTGTGCTCCCTGCGCTTGAAAAAGCAGAAGAGAACAACAGCAAGCATGATGAAGATGAAGAATAAAACAGCAGCCACTGAATGGACGGGGTCGAGTGTTGTTCCGCTGTGGGTTGTCGGCATAAAAATGCACACAAGCAATGTCAGAGAGCCTCCGACGCCTAAAATGTAAGCGAGAATATTTTTATAGCCGCTCCTTTTAAACGCAAGGATAAAATTGAGCGAAAGACCGATGCTTATCAAAAAGCTTGTTACGCCGAAGCCGAGCGGATAATCAAGTCCCGTCATACTGATGGTATATGAAACAGGATTTCTGACAAAGGCGTAGAACGTGAAGAAAAGCCATGCGGCCGCAAGGAAAAAGTATGAGACGGCGGCAAACACGTTTGTATCCTGCGCCTTGATTGAAGCTTCCTCACTGTCGCGCTCAGCCTTGTTTGAAAAAAGGTTCGTGTGGTTAACGGCAAACAACACAACATGAGTGGCAACAATCGGTATTATCTCGTAAAGACCGTTTTTGCCCTCCTTAACGCCGCCCATTACGCACGACATGACAACAAAAAAAACAAGGTCGGCAACGCACAGAGCCGTTCCGGAAACGAAGAGAGCCTTGCCCCTTTTGCTGCTTTCGCGTTTGGAAAGCCGTAAACAGAGGATAAGAACCACAGTTGCGTTAAGAACAATGTTTCCGAAGCCTGTAAGCCAGTGCAGAAGAACGGAAAAGGTTGTCACCGTTTTTTCCGGCAG
>JAEDIH010000225.1 GCA_016292575.1 Clostridiaceae bacterium
GAGTATTTCAAAAACAAGCTTAACATGCATTGCCGCCGCCGTTTTTATGCACGTTTCATCGGGCGACATTTTTCCGTTGTGCAGCGGATATTCTGAACCTGCGCCGACATGATAAAAACAACCGTCCGCCTTGTCAAGATAATAGCCGAAATCCTCCGTTGTCATTGTGGGCTCAGTAAGAATTTCAACATTTTCTCTTCCCAAAAGTGAAGCGGCGCAGTTTTCAACAAGCTGCGTTTCTCTGTCGCAGTTTACAACTCCGGGATAGCTTTCCTTTATTTCAACCTGTGCTTTGCAGCCGAAAGCCTGCGCTATGCTTTGCGCCATCGTAACAAGCGTTTCTTTCATTGCCTTGCGCGTTTTTGCTCCGAGAGTTCTTATAATACCTGTTAGCACCGCGCTTTCCGGTATTATATTAACGGCGGTGCCGCTCTCAAAGGTACAGACGCTTAAAACCGCGCTGTCCGTCGGAGCGGTCAGCCTTGAAACTGCACCGTCAAGAGCGCAGACAAGGTGGCTAGCTACCGCAAGAGCGTTTATTCCCTTTTCCGGCTCTGCTGCGTGTGAGCTTTTGCCTGTAACCGTTATTTTAAACATATCCGATGCGGCATAGCTTTTTCCGTATTTAACGGCAACCTTTCCGGCTTTTGTTTCGGGTCTGATGTGTATGCCGAAAACCTTGTCAATATTGAGACGGTCAAAAATTCCTGCCTCGATGATTCTTTGTGCGCCGCCGTTTCCCTCTTCGTCCGGCTGGAATATAAAAACAACCGTCCCGCGAAGCTCATCTTTGTGCTCGGACAAAATCTTTGCCGCCGCAAGAAGAGAAGCTGTGTGTATATCATGACCGCAGGCATGCATTTTTCCGCAAACCTTTGACGCATACGGAAGCTCTGTTTTTTCATCAACCGCAAGCGCGTCTATATCTGCTCTTAAAGCAACCGTTTTGCCCTCGCCGCAGCGCAAAACTCCGACTGCTCCCGTTTCAAGAGGGCGCAGCACCTCAATACCACTGCTTTCAAGCAGGGAAACAATGAGCTTTGTTGTTTCTTTTTCCATGTTGCCAAGCTCAGGGGTTTCATGAATTTTTCGCCTTATCGAAACCGCCTCGTCAAAGACTTCATCGGCAAATTTCAAAATCTGTTCATCAGTCATGGTTATCTCCGTTATTTAATGAATTTACAAAACTTTCAAGGCGGTTCATACCTTCTTCAAGCTGTTCGTAACCATAGCAATACGTCAGCCTTATGTGCTTATCGCTTCCGAAGCAGAAGCCGGGCGTTGCTGCAAGACCTGCCTGCTCAATCATTCTTGTGCAAAATTCACCCGACGGTATTCCGAACTTTTCGATTGACGGAAAAGCATAAAAACCGCCCATAGGCGTCACTGTTTCAAGACCGATTTCCTTAAGTCTCGAAAGCACAAAGCTGCGCCTTTTTCGGTATATCTCAAGCATCGGCGCCACATCGGTTTTGAGTGCTTCAATACAGGCTTTTTGCGAAAACGAAGCGGTTGAAACAACCGTGAACTGGTGCACAAGCTCAAGCCTGCGCTTAACTTCAAGCTCCGCCATCAGATAACCCATTCTCCAACCTGTCATGGCATACGGTTTTGAAAAGCTTTGAATAACAAGAAGCTGCTTTTTTAAATCCTGAAAACTGCTGAAGCTTTCATAGTCATCATCATAAACAAGCTGACGGTAAACATCATCGCAAAGAACAAAAATGTTTCTGCCTTTAACAACATTATAAACATTTTCAAGGCTTTCTTTGTTTAAAACGCAGCCTGTAGGATTGTTCGGCGAGTTCAAAATTATCGCTTTTGTTTTGTCCGTTACGGCTTTTTCAAGCATCTGCCGTGAAAGCTGAAAGCCGTTTCGGCTTGTGTCAAGCGCAACATATTTTCCCCGGCACATTGTAATAATTGATTCGTAAAGGCCGAAAGCAGGCTCGGGCACAATCACTTCATCGCCCGGATTGAGCACGCCGAAAAGCGCAGTGAACAAAGCCTCGGTTGCGCCTGTTGTTATGATAATCTCATCGGGCGAATAATT
>JAEDIH010000226.1 GCA_016292575.1 Clostridiaceae bacterium
TCAGATTATAAACAGGAAAAATGCACCCATGCCAATCATTGAAAAGAATGAAAGAACCATAAGGAAAAATGCCGAAACATTAACAAATGCCAAAACACCAAAGCCAACCTTGATTGGCATTGTGTTTTCCGCTTCGGAAATGTTCTGCCATTTGAAGTAAACATCGTTTCCGTCAACATAGAACTGATCCAATTCCAAATCTTTAACGCTCTTGCTTTGTCCAAAGCCGCAGTCTCTGAGACCCTGAGTGAAAAGACCGGTCATTTCGGCATCCTTCAGCGTGATTCTGCCCGTCATGCGAAGCTCGTCGGCAGGCTCCTGACGGCGCAGGTGTCCATCCTTGAAGCCTGTGCACCACCAATATTCGCCATATTCCCTTGTGAACTGACGCTCATAGTTTCCGAAGCCCTCATCATGATAAAGGGTCATTTCCATCTTCAACCAGTCTTCCTTTGCGGGGCAGCCGTACATTGTGAAAACAGTATCATCTTTGTCAGAGTGCGCTTTGTTATAAACGCCGATTTCTCCGCCATAGAACAGCATACCGTACTGACCTTTCCAAAGCTGAATCATCCAGTCCTTGCCCTCATAGGTGAAGAAAACACGGGTATAGTCATATTCGAGAAGAATATATGGCGCAACAAGGTCATAAACCTTGCCGAAGCCGAAGTTATACTGCCAGCAATCCTTGTCGTTGGTGTAATAATAATCATCGATATAGCTGTACTGATAACTGAGAATCTGCTTGCGCTCAAGCAGGTCTTTGATGAGGTTCGGCTTGGTAACAACATTTATTGCAAAGCTGCCGCTGAGCTCTTTGCCATTTACAACTGCAGTTGCAGTGATTGTTGCTTTTCCTGCTGAAATACCCTTGACCTTACCGGACGGGCTTACCGTGGCAATCTTGATATCAGAGGATGTCCAGACAAAAATGGGCTGATTTTTCACTCCGTAAACAGTAGCTTTCATCTGAACTGTTTTTCCGCGGACAACACTCAGACTTTCACTGGTAACGGTAAGAACCGGAAGATAGGAGACTTTTTGGTCATTGTCGGAATCATATTTTGCACCGGACAAACCGCCGGTCGATTTTATCGCAGCATTTTTTCCTGCTGCTTCTTCAACAACAGCCGAAGTTACAAAGAACAAACTTGAAAACGCAATCAGCGTTACAAAAAGAAAAGCAATAACCTTGAAACATAGTCTTTTCATAATAATCCCTCCACTTTTTAATGAATATTTTACCAAAGAGAAACTGAAAAATCAAGCCATATAAGAAAAAATCATAAATATAATTCTTAATAATATCAATTGTGCCGCAAAACCGGGAAAAAGCTCAGGCGGCACACCCGTTCGGGACATACCGCCTGCGTTTAAACTATTGTTTATTTTTCAAGCTCGGCTCTGATGGCCTTGATGAATTCTTCGGTTGAAAGCGTCTGAGGCTTTTCGCCCTGCCAGAGAAGCGCAAGATCCTTCGTCATTCTTCCGCTTTCAATAACATCGAGCGACGCTTTTTCAAGCTTATCGGCAAAGCGCACAAGCTCGGCGTTGCCGTCAAGCTCGCCGCGTTTTCTCAGTGCGCCGGACCAGGCAAAGATTGTTGCTATCGGATTGGTTGAGGTGGTTTCGCCCTCGAGATAGCGGTAGTAGTGACGGGTCACGGTTCCGTGTGCGGCTTCATATTCAAAGTTTCCGTCCGGACTGACGAGGACGCTCGTCATCATTGCAAGCGAGCCGAACGCGGTTGAAACCATGTCGCTCATAACGTCGCCGTCATAGTTCTTGCACGCCCAGATATAACCGCCCTTTGAGCGGATAACTCTTGCAACGGCGTCGTCTATAAGGGTGTAGAAATAGGTGATGCCGGCCTTTTCAAAGGCTTCTTTGTACTCGTTTTCATATATCTCTTCAAAAATGAGCTTGAAGGTCTGGTCATACTGCTTTGAGATGGTGTCCTTGGTGGAGAACCAGAGATCCTGCTTGGTATCAAGCGCATAATTGAAGCATGAGTGAGCAAAGGATCTTATTGAGCTGTCCTTGTTATACTG
>JAEDIH010000001.1 GCA_016292575.1 Clostridiaceae bacterium
GCAAAAAGAGATTCTTACAGACCTCGCCGTCGGTAAAAACTCCGAGCGCGTCCATCTCCTCAATGGTGTGTACCTCCGGGTGGTTAATAACCTTATATTCTATGCCGAGAGAATCAAGAGCGGCATAGACCTTTTCCCTTTCCTCCATCAGGCGGCCCTCCTGTAGGTGGTAATGCTGCCGTCCTCAACATTTTTGAGCGTCAGCGTATCGCCGGCAACAGCAAATTCATAGGAATTAATTATCGCTTTTCCATAGATTGAAAAATTAACGGTCACTCTGCCTTCGGAAACGGAGTAGGTTCCGCCGTAGGTTCCGTTTATCGGCATATTTATTACGGGAATTGTGAAATTGACGTATGTTACGTCCACCGAGCCGCCCTGCTTGAAATTGAAGCCGCTCATGTTCGCGCCGTCCGTCCATTTGCCGATGAGATCGGACGCTGAGCTTGAAGTATTGTAGCCCGAACCGCCGCGGACAAGCAACGTTGTTTCGCCGCTGCTTTCGGTCAGGCTCATTGTGTTGCCGGAAACGGAATATGTCAGCTCCTGGGTAACCTTGCTTTCGTTCATCATGAACTGAACGGTAAGCTTGTTGCCGTTTGTCATATAGATACCCTTATAGCTGCCGTTAAGCTCCCCGGACGAAACGGAGGACATTCTGCCCTTGTTGAAGCTGATATCAACGGTGGAATCGTTATTGAAGCCGTATTTTATGCTGCTGTCGCCGTTTGCCCAGACTCCGACGATTTCGCTGCCGTTTACGACCTGCGCAGGCGAAGTTGTTGTTGAAGCAGAGGTGCTTTCCTGCTTTTTAACATAAGCATAGGTTGAAACCTCGCCGTCCTCAACATTTTTAAGCGTCAGCTCGCTTTGCGGTACAACGGACACCTCAAAGTTTTTGCTGATTGTTTTGGCGTAGATTGAAAACTTCACGTTCAAAGTATTGCCCGTGACGGTATATGTGCCGTTTGCCGTGCCGTTGATGGGCAAGTCAATGACCGGAACGGTGAGGTTAACATAAGTTACGGTAACAGTGCCGTCCGAAAAAAATTCATAGCCGCTCATCTGCGCGCTGTCCATCCATTTGCCGACAAGAAGCTCCTGCAAGGTGGGCGCGGCGGTGGTGCTTTCGCTGACGGAAGAGGGCGCCGGCGCATTTGAAGAAGTGGTTGCTTCGGGCTGCCTGCGCCTGCTTGCAATGCTTACGCCTGCTATGACCGCAATGCAAACGACCAGGGTTGCCGCAATTACGGCAATGATGATCTTTGTGCTTTTTGTCATATTCATTGTTTTTCCTCCTGTCGGAACTAATTTGAAAAACGAACCGAGCCGAAAACGACCCGGTCCGAAAAAGGTTGCTTTTATTTATGCCGCAACGCTGCTTGAAGAAGCGTCGGGCGAAGCCGGTGCACTGCTGCTTGAGGGCGCTTCGGGCTTATAGGAAACGAACGAGAAGGTCTTTCCGCTGTCAACAGACTTAAGGGTAAGAACATCGCTTGAAATATCGGTAATTACATATTCAAGCTTGATAGAGATGAGGAAAGTGAAGTTGAGAGTAAGGTGATACTCCTTGGTTGCTTCGTCCTTCATAACG
Organism: Clostridiaceae bacterium; assembly: GCA_016292575.1. Classification (GTDB taxonomy): domain Bacteria; phylum Bacillota; class Clostridia; order Oscillospirales; family Acutalibacteraceae; genus UBA6857. The sequence continues at coordinate 1,595 of JAEDIH010000001.1, forward strand.
GTGTAGGTTCCCTCGGTGTCAACGCTGATTGCCGAAAGAGCGGAAGAGATTGCGGAAGCATTACCGCTGATTTTGCAAACACCGCCCTCCTTGAATTCAAGAGCAACAACGCCGGTTGAGTCCTTCCATGAACCGAGGATCTTCTTTTCCGGAGTGAAAGCGCAGGCTGCAAAGCAGCAAACAACAACCGCAAGCGCAAGCACAATGGACGTAATCTTTTTTAACATATCAATAACCTCCGTTTGTTGAGTGGGCGAACATATTTTGTTTTATGTATCCGCTCGCCTTTTGGTATTATACAACAAAAGTTCACGTTTGTAAAGGAGAATTTTTATTTTGATTATACAGAAATTCCGTGTTCCGCGTTCTGCATATACGACAGCCACCCGTTCTACCAAATCCGGAGAACGAGCGGCCGCTTTAAAATCTTTACTTAACTTTTACCGCGCAGATTGCAATGTAATTTCCGTCGTTTGTTACAACTCGAATTTCACAATAGCCTTTTCCTACGGCCGTTACAACGCCCTTGGAGTTGACCTTTGCAATCTTTCTGTTTGATGAGCTCCACTTGACCTTTTTGTTCGTTGCGTCCTGCGGAACAATGGTGGCCTTGAGTCTGGCGGTATCCTTAGGTTTGAGCGAAAGGTAAATCTTGTTGAGCTTTACACCGAGCACGGAGCGCTTGACCACGGTTACAACAATCTGCGCCTCCTTGGCGTTTCCGCCGTCGGCAGGCGTGCAGGTGATTATCGCCTTGCCTGCTTTGACTGCGGTCAGCCTGCCCTTGGAGTTGACCTTTACAACCGACGGATCGCTTGATTTCCACTTGAGCTTTCCACCCGTTGCGCCCTTGGGCGAAATGACAGGACTGAGGGTCTGCTTTGTTCCGAGCACCACTTCAACATTGTCGGACTTGAACGAAACCTTTTTAATCTTCTGGAGAGAAACAGTGACAACGCAGGTTGCGGTCTTGTTCCTGTACTGTGTTTTGCAGGTTATGGTTGCCTTGCCCGGAGCAACTGCGGTAACCTTGCCCTTTGAGTCAACCTTTGCAACCTTGGGGTTTGATGAAGTCCATGTTACGGTTTTTATTGTGGTATCAGCCGGAGTGAACAGGCATGAAAGCTGCAGGCTCTGCTTAACGGTGAGTGCGGCCGACTGCTTGCTCAGCTTGATAGACTGAACCTTGACGTTTTTAACGGTGACTTCGCATACGGCTTTTTTGCCGGTATCGCGCGTTGTGCAGGTAATTGTTGCAGTACCCTTGCCGACAGCTTTTACAACGCCCTTTGAATCGACCGTTGCAACCTTTTTGTTGCTTGAGCGCCAAATCAGCGACTTATCCGTTGTGTCCTCCGGCTCAACGGTGGCAACGAGTGCCTTTGTTCTGCCGACATATACCGTGCAGCTTAAACGGTTGAGCGAAACGGAGGTTGATTTGACAATCTTTTTCACGGTGACAATGCAGGTGGCAACAAAGCCGCCGTCCTCGCTTATGCAGGTAATGGTGGTTGTGCCGGCCCTCTTGCCGAGTACGGTTCCGTTGCGGTCAACCGAAGCGATGTTGTCGTTATCGGAGATCCAGTTGACCTTTTTGTTCGTTGCGTTCAGCGGATAAACCGTCGGAACAAGGGTGAGCGACTTTCCGGCATAGATCAGTGCCGTTGAACGGTTGAGTCTGATTGAGGTTACGTCCACAACAACATTAACGGTGCATCTTGCAGTTGCAAAGCTGTTATCCTTTGCGGTAACGGTAATGGTTGCCGTTCCGGGAGCAATGGCGTTGACGTTGCCGTATTCGTCAACGGTTGCAATCTTGGTGTTTGAGGATTTATAGACAACGTCTCTGAAGGTTGCGTCTGAGGGAATAACCGAGGCGGAAATAAGGTCGGACTTTCCGAGCCTTATTGTGGTCTTATACTTGGAAAGCTCAATCTTGCTGACTTCGATTTTCTGAAGCACCTTAACCTCGCACCTTGAGGTAAACTTTCCGTCAACGGTTTCGCAGATGATTGAAGCAATACCCGAGCCTACGCCCATGACAACGCCGTTTTCGTCAACGGTGGCAACGCGCTCGTTGCCCGAATACCAGCGCACCTTTTTGTTTGACGCGCTCGCCGGAAAAACATCATAGGAAAGCTTTACTGTTCTTGTTGTATAAATCTCTGCCGTTTTGGGCGTGACCTCAACCGAGGATACGGGAACGGTGACGGTAACGGGGCACCTTGCAATGTAGCCGCCGTCCTCGCTTTTGCAGATGATCTCGCACATGCCGCCGCCCACTGCGGTGACAAAGCCGAACTGATCGACCGTTGCAACAGCCGTATTTGAGGAGGACCACGAAACATTCTTATTCACCGCGTCCTCGGGAAGAATGGTGTAGTTAAGCTTTGCGCTGTTTGATATCTGAAGCGAAAGGTTTGCCTGATCAAGCCTTACATTACCGACGCGCTTTGTTACGCCGATAAGGCTCAGAGGGAAGTTTTGCGCCCATATTCTCTGAAGCTTATCGGACGGGTGTGCGCCGTCAATGGTGTATTCGGGCAGAAAAGCCTCCGGATCGTTCGGGTTTGCGGAAATATCGTTGAAATTGACATAGCCGTCGTGAAGCCTCTGCGCCGCAGCGGTCGTTGCAAGCCACTCGTTAACGTCAAGGGCTATCTGCCAGTCATGCTTGAACTCCGCCTCGGTGCGAACATACTTTGCGCCCGTTCCAAGGTAGTCGCGGTCGTTGCCCTTCCACTGCGTGATGCCGATAACAATGACCTTTATTCCGGCCTTATGAAGCTTTGCAAAGGCCTGTTTGAAATATCCTATAAGCTCCTGAGCCGTGGGCTGCTTAATGCCCGGATACTGCTCCTGAATATCTTTGCAGACCGGGTGCATAATGTCGTTTGCGCCAATCTTGATTATCGCATATTTTACGCCTGACTGCGAAAGCACGTCCGTGTCAAGTCTGTCAAGCATTGAATGACCAAAGATCAACGAGCCATATCCGAGACCGTCGCCGCCGAGACGGTTGCCGATGATGCCCTTTCCGAGCACACCGACGTCGCGCGTTCCGGTGTTGAAAATTTCCTCGCCGAGGTACTTAGGAAACTCGTTTGAAACAGTCGAGTCACCGATAACAACAACGGAATAGCCCTTTTCATCCGAAAGAACGTCAACAGCTTCAATGCAGGGAGTAACCTTGATAAAGCTATACGACATATGAAGTCCCATATTGAAGCCGAGCTGTTTGAGAATGCTGATGACAATCTCGTTATCAATGTCAAAATCGCTTGAAAACATGAGGTTCCTTGAACCGGTCTGATCCTCGCCGAGCGCAAGATATGACTCCGCACCGGAAAGACCCATCGTTGTGATTTCATTGAGCTTTTTGACATAAATGCTGATGGCAATGTTCTCCATTGCGGTAACATTAAAGCTTATTGCATCGGAATAGACATACTTTCCGGCAGGAATTGTGACGGAGGGAGAGCCATTGTTAAAGGTTATGTAACGCAGCGTGGTCTCATCAATGGTTGAACCGCTCACAGACTTTGCAACTGTTACTCTGTCAAGCGTAATAGGCTTTTCGCCGTGGATATTGGAAAAGCGGACGCGGATTTTTGAGCCGCTTGCGGTGCAGGTAAGCACGGTTCTTGTTGTCACCCTTTCAACCGCAGCCGTTATATTATCATAGCCGGCTATTCCTATCTTCGTTGGAGCGGTTGACCACGCGCCAATCCAGTTTTCATCCCCGGCGGCCGAAGAAACAAACAACGTACAGGCAAGCGCTGCCAAAACAAAGACAGTGAAGAAGAGGCTTTTCAAAACCTTTTTCATATGATACTTCCTTTCCGTAAAACAGAAGATTTTACTTTAGAAAAACTGTTACAAATTATATAATAATACAAATTCCTTAAAAAATCAACACCGCAGGTATAACTGAGAATTTTTGGAAAAGCCGGCATTCTCTTATTTTTTTGCGGAAACCTTTTTCTTTTCATCGGAAGAGTTTTCCCGCTTTGTTTTTTTAATAAGTCTAATAAAGTAAATGATTACGCCCGAGAGCGCGACAACCTCAAGAATAATGAACCACGTTGAGGTAAGAACGGCTTTCACGCCTGTCATTGCAAGGCGGAAAACGCTGAGACTTACATCGTTTGCAGCAACCAGATTTATTGTTGCAATCTCGCCGCCGGCATAGTAAACCTTGGCCTGACAAATTACCTCGCCTGCCTTTATTGGTGCGGAAAGCTTTTCCGGCAGCGTTTCCTTAACAGGTTCAATGAGCACGGAATCACTTGTTGCTCCTGCCGGAACAAGAGCAGAGGTCTCCTTTTCCGGAACAAGGCGCAGCGTGTCGCCGTTCTTTCCGGCAACAACGTTAACAATTGTAACGGTCTGGTTTGCAGTTGCAACAACTCTGAAGCGGATATTGTCATAGACCCACGCAACAAGCTTTTTTGCGTCGGTAACCGCCGTGTTTTCCTCTGAGCCGTCGGAGTCGATATCCTTATATTCTCCGCCCATTACAACGGTGAGATAGGAGTAGCCGTCCTGCGAGGATACGGCCGCAATGCACTCCCCTGCCTTATCGGTTGAGGTCTGCTTTCCGCCCGTTATCGAGGGGTGATAGTAAAGGCTGATGGTCTGGTTGAGCATTTTGTTTGAGGCGCTGTAGGTACGCTCCTCATTCTGCTGCGTTTTCGGCAGCACAACCTCGGACGCCGAAAACGCCTCGCTGAAAGCAGGATAGTTGAGGGCATATTTCACAATTTTTGCAACGTCTGCGGCAGTTGTATACTGTCCGTCCTCATCAAAGCCCGTGATGTTTTTAAGCTTTGTGTTCTTGCAGCCTATTTTATCGGCAAGGCTCTGCATTATGCTCACAAACGAGGCGGAGGAGCCGGAAATGCTGTGGGCAACAACGCTTGCAACATCGTTTGCACCGTAGATAATGAGCGCGTCCAAAAGCTGCTTTTTGGTATAGGTCTCCCCGGCCTTGAGATCCGCCACGCGCACTCCGTAGGTATACTCAACAAGGGAAAGCGATTTTTCCGTTACCTCGACCTGCTCTTCAAGACTGCCCCAGTTTTCGATTGCGGCAACTGCGGCAAGAAGCTTTACAAAGGCTGCCGGCGGAACGCTTTTGTTCTCGTTTTTACTGAACATTACCGAGCCGTCATCAAGGCTTATCATGTAATATTCCTTTGAATCAAGCTTTTTTGTGACCTCGGTCTCGTTGTTATAGGTTGCAAGAGCCGCAGACGGCGGCAGCACCGCGGCAAAAACAAGCACAAGCGAAACAACGGCGGCAAAAATCTTCTTCATAATCCACATCACCCATTTAACACATTCTGTCTGTTTTTTTGAAACGATTGCAAAACGCTGAAAAGTATGCTATATTAATCATACATTTGAAAAGCACCAACTTATATTCGATTAATTATAACAATTATTTCGCCGAAAATAAACCTTTTCGGTAAATTAATTTTAAATTTACATTTTCTGTTTTGCGAAAGGAGCTTTCCGGAGGGAAAATCCGGGGCTTTCGGTGGTTAAAATGATCTATGTTACCGGCGACACACATGCAGTTCTCTCACGCTTTGACGACCCGCGCCTGAACGCGCTCAAAAAGGACGATATTCTTATCGTCTGCGGCGACTTCGGCTTCCTTTGGGACGGCTCAAAGGAGGAAATGAATACACTCAAAAAGCTTGCAAAGAAAAAATATACAATTTGCTTCATTGACGGTACGCACGAAAACTTTGACATGCTTTCAAAGCTAAAGGTCAAAAAGTGGCACGGCGGCAAGGTTCATCAGATTGCAGGCAACATTCTCCACCTCATGCGCGGCCAGGTTTTTGAGCTTGAGGGCAAAAAAATCTTCACAATGGGCGGCGGAGAAAGCCCGGACATTGAAATACGCTTTGAGATGAACACCTGGTCGGAAAAGGAAATTCCGACGCGCGACGAGCTTGTTGAAGGAGTTGACAACCTGCAAAAATACGGCGGCAAGGTCGATATCATCATTACCCACGAGCCGCCGGCAAAAATCAAGGAATTTCTGCTGCTTGACCGCGTAGGCGTCACGGGAATCACCGCTATTAACACCTATCTTGAGGACGTTGGAAAAACCTGCGAGTTTGAACACTGGTACTTCGGCTCGCTCCACCTTGACAAGGTTATTTCAAAAACCCACATTTCCCTTTTTTCCGGAATTTTCAACGCCGTCACCGGAGAAGAAATAAAAAAACAGCGCTCTTTTGCGCAGTAAAATTATCGCACCCCGAGAGCGTTATGCTTTTCGGGGTGCAAGTGTTTTTTAATTTCCGTTTGTCTAATGCCCGAACACCGCATTGACAAGCACGCAGAAAACAATTCCGTAAACAGTTGGAACAAGGAAGGAAAGCGCGGTCCATTTGAAGCTTTTTGTCTCCTTCCATATTGTCAGCAGCGTTGTTGAACACGGAAAATGCATCAGCGAAAACAAGATGAAGCATACGCCCGTGACAGCCGTCCAGCCGTTTTGCGTAAGTATGGAAAAAACGGAGGAAATGTCCGATGCATTTACCAAAACGCCCTGAGAAGTATAGCACATCAGCGCTACGGGGAGCACTATCTCGTTTGCAGGAAAACCGAGTATGAACGAAAGCAGAACAACACCGTCAAGTCCCATCAGTCTGCCCGGAGCGTCAAGAAACTGCGCAATGTGAGTGACTATTGCCGCGTCGCCTGCTTTTATGTTCGCCAGAAGCCAGATGACAAGACCCATCGGCGCAGAAACACAGACAGCCCTTGAAAGCACAAACAAAGTGCGGTCAAAAACGCTGCGCACAAGCACTGAGCCGATTTTCGGCACTCGGTACGGCGGCATTTCAAGCGTAAACGCCGAGCTTTCGCCTTTGAGCACCGTTTTGGAAAGTATATACGACGCTGAAAAGGTTGCAAGCACGCTGAAAACAATTACGAGTGTTAGTATTCCTGCGGCGGCAAAGGGTCTGACCGCTTTTGCAAGCGGCGCGGCAAAGAACATTGAAATGATTGCAATAATGGTCGGAAAGCGTCCGTTGCAGGGAACAAAAGCATTTGTCAGAATTGCTATGAGCCGCTCCCTTTTTGAGTCGATTATCCGGCAGCCGACAACTCCGGCAGCATTACAGCCAAGTCCCATGCACATGCAAAGACTCTGCTTTCCGCAGGCACTGCATTTTTTGAAGCAGTGGTCAAGATTGAACGCAACGCGCGGAAGATAGCCTAAATCTTCAAGCAGAGTGAAAAGAGGAAAGAAGATTGCCATCGGCGGAAGCATTACGGAAACGACCCACGCCATTGTTGTGTACACTCCGTCTATAAGCGCGCCGGTAAGGTAAGAGCTGGCGTTCAGCCTTTCAAGCAGTGCTCTGAGCCTGTCGCCGAGCGAGAAAAGCAGGCGCGACAACAGCTCGGACGGATAATTCGCCGCATAAATAGTGATGAAAAGCACAAGAGTAAGAAGCAGCAGCATTACCGGTATTCCGGTTTTTGCTCCCGTAAAAACCTTGTCAAGCCTGCGGTCAAGGCTGTCGTTGCGCTTTGTGCAGTCAACGCAGCTTTCGGCAAGGCTTTTTGCCCTTGAAAGCAGGGAAAGCGTCATGCTGTCGCGCAGCGAGGCCTCGGTCAGATGCCCCTTTGAAAGGATTTCGCGCGCTTGAGAAAGGCTTTCCCTAAGACGTGCGTTCTCCTCAATTTTCCTGCCGCAGCTTTTTTCATAGGCTTCAATAAAGCTTTCATCGGAAAAAAGCAGCTGCGCTTTTATAAAGCGGCGGTTCCTCCCCCGAACTCCCTCAAGACTTTTTATTGCCGTTTCAACCGCAGTGTCATAGCTGAACGGGGCGCGGTAGCGCTGATTTTGCGCACACACCTCGCCGATTTTCCTCTTCAGCAGTTCAAGCCCCTTCCTGTTTTTTGCATCGGTACACACTACCGGCACACCGAGAAGCTCTTCAAGCTTTTCTGCGTTAATTTTTATGTTCTTCTTTTTGGCTTCGTCAAAAAGGTTCAGGCAGACCACTGCGTTTCGTGTGACCTCAAGCACCTGCAAAACAAGCGCAAGGCTCCTTTCAAGCGTTGTGCAGTCGCAGACAACAACAACACAGTCGTTCTTTTCAAAGCAAAGAAAATCCCTTGCAACAGCCTCCTCCTGCGAATGAGGAAAAAGCGAATATGTTCCGGGAAGATCCACAAGCGAAAATTCCCTGCCGTCCTGCGTAAAGGTTCCCACCGCCGATGTCACGGTCTTTCCGGGCCAGTTACCCGTGTGCTGGTGAAGCCCCGTCAGAGCGTTGAACACCGTGCTTTTTCCAACATTGGGATTGCCGGCAAGAGCCACTGTTTTTGTGTTTTCTGCAATTTTCAGCTCCTTTTGCGCTGCGTTTTTTCCGGTTGATCCGCCTGAAAGACCCATAGCTCACACCCTCTTAATATATTATGACTCCGTCAGCGTCCTCATTGCGTATTGCAATGACGGCGTCCTTGATGAGATATGACTTTATGTCGCCGAAAAAGCTTTCCTGGAGGCAGGCAACGTATGTTCCCGGAACTATTCCGAGCTCTTGAAACCGGCGTCGCATTGCTCCGTCTGTCAGAATATTATGAACAACACTGTTCTCCCCCTTGAGGAGGGACGAAAGAGTTTTCATCTTTTTCATCCTTTCGTTTTTTTGCTCATTATCATCATACGCACAAAAAGAGCCGGGGTGAAAGCTTTTTTGAAGCAGACTCTGAACGGGCAAAAAAGTTCAAATCCGAAAGACGTAAAAAAGGAAAAAAGTTCTTGACATAAGGAGCAAAAAATAGTACGCTGTTATCAGGCGGACTCCGCCGAAAAGCGGCGGACGCATTACTTCGTTTTTCCGAAGCAAAAGGGAGGAAATTTAATGTCAGTCATTTTAACCGATGAACAGCAGGCTATCCTTGACGGCTCAAAGGGCTCAACAATGGCCAAGGTCATGAAAACGCTTGTTATGTTCGGTGAAGCGTTCGGAGCCGAAAAAATGGTTCCCGTCACTTCAAAGTATAACCACCTTGTAACCTCGTTCGGTCTTGGGGTTCTTCAGCCGGTTTACGACCTGATGAACACCCTCATTGAAGCCGGGGTCAAGAGCGGACAGAAGTTTTCCGCCGATCCCCGTCCGTGCGACCCGAACGTTCCGAAAAACTTTCTTCAGAACCTCATTTTCAATAAGTTCATGTATAACAAGCAGGATTTCTATGAAAACCAGCTTCAGCAGCTCGGTCTTATGGACAAGGACGCCTTTACCTGCACCTGCTACATGGACGAGGTCGGCAACAAGCCGAAAATGGGCGATGTGCTCAGCTGGTCGGAATCCTCCGCCGTTGTTTACGCAAACTCAGTGCTCGGCGCGCGCTGCAACCGCAACTCCGGCATCATGGACATCATGGGCTCAATCGTGGGCTACGTTCCTTATTTCGGTCTGCTCACCGACGAGGGAAGAAAGGCTACATGGGTCATAAAAATTGAAACCGAAAAGAAGCCCGAAGCGCAGCTTCTCGGCTCTGCAATCGGCATGAAGGTTATGGAGGACGTCCCATTTGTCAAGGGTCTTGACAAGTGGCTCGGAACCGAGCTAACCGACGAAGCGTGCACCTATCTCAAGGATTTCGGCGCCGCAACCGCCTCAAACGGAGCTGTCGGTCTTTATCACATTGAAAACCTCACTCCCGAAGCAAAGCTTCAGGGAGAAAAGCTCCTTGCAGACAATGTCAGAGAATATGTCATTGACGACGCAGAGCTTGAAAGAGTTAAAAGCAACTATCCCATTGTCTGGAAAGACAAAAATGCCAAACCAAAGCTTTGCTTCATCGGCTGTCCGCATATGTCGCTGCGGCAGCTCAAGGACTGGACGGACAGGGTTGAAGCCTCACTCAAAAAGTACGGAAACAAAAAAGTTGTTATCCCCACCGTGTTCACTGCCGCTCCCGGCGTTCTTAAGGAGTTCAACAAGACCTCGTACGCCGCAAGGCTCAAAAATGCCGGCATTGTTACCTCATACATCTGCCCGCTCATGTACATGAACAATCCTCTTTGCGCAAAGATGCCGGTCATTACATCGTCAAACAAGCTGCGTACCTATACCACGGCGCGCTACTACACTGATGATGAAATCCTCGTTCAAATTACGAAGGGAGGAAACAAATAATGAAAGAATTCAAAGGAAGAGTTGTCACTCCCGGAACGGCTTCGGCAACGGCTGTTGTTTCCCACGGCGGCTTCAACACGCTTGCCTCGTTCCAGAAATCGCTCCAGTTCGGCGATAAGCAAGCCAAGTGCGGCGACCAGAATAACCCTGATCTTTACGGCAAGCCCCTTGCCGGCGTTGCGCTTTGTCTGCCGCAGACAATCGGTTCAACCACCGGCGGTCTTGTCCTTTACTGCGCCTGTGCAATGAAAAAGCAGCCTGCATGTATGCTTTTTGCAAACCACATTGACTCGCTTGCAGCCTCGGGTGCAGTCCTTGCTGAGGTCTGGATTGACGATGTGACAATGCCCGTTATCGACTGCTTGGGCAACGAGTTTCTCGACTATGTTAAAACAGGCATGAAAATAACCGTTAAGGAAGACGGAACGGTTGTTGTTGACTGACAATAATAATAAAAGCCGCACGGCTGCCGTTTTTGGCAATCGTGCGGTTTATTGCTTTATTAAGAACTAAATTCCTTTTTTGTTATCCTTGTTTTTCTTTGTAATTTTAAGGCGTGAAAAATCTTCGCGCTCCTTTTCCTCAAGCGCATCAGTAATGTATTTCACCGTAACCTCAAAACGGGGTATCATGATGTTTGAAAGCGCGTTGGAACGCTTTTGGGTTTTTTTGACCGCGTCCGCAAGACGGCAGACCGAGTTTTCAATTTCGGCAAGCCTTGCGGTAAGTATTTTAACCTTTGAAAAAAGCGCGCAGGCCTCGTCAAAATCTGAATTGGTCTGGAAAAAACCGAAAGAGCTGACGTCCGTCACCTGCTCGCTCACTTCAACCGTCGGTATTTCAACGCCCATAACGCTGCGGTAGTCAATTTTGAGGTCATCGCTGACAGGGATAGCCTCGGCAAAGCGCGAGCAGTCACCGAGGGTAAGGCTTGCTTTCCTCAGCGCGGCATACGCTTTTTCATAAACAGTGCCTATGCTTTCCTGAACGGCTTTTGCCTCGTCAATGAGTCCCATCATCTCGCGCACAAGGATATTACGCTTCCTGTCCATCAGGTCGTATCCGAGCCGGGCAAGCTCAAGGGACTTTTTGGTGCTCATTAAATTGGCTTTGGTTGGAAAGACCTGCGGCATTCAGACTCACTCCTTTTTATCGGTTTCGCGTTTGAGATATTTTTTGAGTATCGCCTCGTCAACACGGTCAAGCTCACTGTCCGGAAGCATTGAAAGAAGCTTCCAGCCGAGGTCGAGAGTCTGCTCAATGGTTCTGTTCTCGTTTTCGCCCTGATTGATAAATACCCTTTCAAACTCCTTGCCGAAGTTCATAATGAGCTTATCGTTCTGCGAAAGCTCGTCTTCACCGATAACCGAGGCAAGTGCCTTTGCGTCCTGAACCTTTGCATAGGAAGCAAAAAGCTGGTTTGCAAGCGCCTGGTGATCCTCTCTCGTGTAGCCTTCGCCGATGCCGTCCTTCATAAGACGCGACAGCGACGGAAGAACATTGACCGGCGGATAAACACCCCTTGTGTCAAGACCTCTGTCAAGAACAATCTGACCCTCGGTAATATAGCCGGTAAGGTCGGGTATCGGGTGAGTGATATCATCATTCGGCATTGTAAGAATCGGTATCTGAGTGACCGAACCCGGCGAATCCTTGATAATGCCCGCGCGCTCATAAAGCGTTGCAAGGTCGGAATAAAGATAGCCCGGATAGCCCTTTCGGCCGGGAATTTCACCCTTTGAGGAACTGAATTCACGCAGTGCTTCGCAGTAAGAGGTCATGTCGGTAAGAATAACGAGAATATGCTTTCCGAGCTCGTATGCAAGATATTCCGCGGCGGTGAGTGCGCAGCGCGGAGTTATGATTCTTTCAATAATAGGATCGTTGGAAAGGTTGAGGAACATTACAACCCTGTCCATTACGTTCGCTTTTTCAAACGAGGAGCGGAAATACTGCGCAACATCGTTCTTGACGCCCATTGCGGCAAACACGATTGCAAAATCGTCGTTATCTGCAATAGAAGCCTGACGGACAATCTGAACGGCAAGCTCGTTATGACTCATGCCCGAACCGCTGAAAATCGGAAGCTTCTGACCTCTGATGAGGGTTGTAAGGCAATCGATGGAGGAAATTCCGGTCCGGATATAGTTCTTTGGATAAATACGGGAAACCGGATTTATCGGCTTTCCGTTGATATTCATGCACTTTTGCGGAAAAATTTCGCCAAGACCGTCTATCGGGCGTCCGAGACCGTCAAAAACCCTGCCGAGTATTTCAGGCGAGAGCTTCATTTCCATCGGCTTTCCCGTAAGGACGGTGGTGGTGTTCACCATTGAAATTCCGCGGGTTCCCTCAAAGACCTGAACGGCAGCCTTGTTGCCCTCAATGGCAACAATTCGACCCGTTCGCTTTGTCTTGTCCTCAAGCTCAATTTCAACAAGCTCCTCATTCATGGGCTTTTTAACGCCGTCAAGGATAACAAGCGAGCCGTTTACTTCGCTGAGTCCTTTATGCTCAATAATCATTGTTATCCCTCCTTATTTTTTGAGATATGAGGCAAGGGTGCTGTCTATTTCGGTAATATAATCGTCAAGCATTGAAAGCTTGTCGTTCGGAACATCATACTTCATTTTGACAAGCTTATCGAAAAGTCCGGTTGAAATGAGCTTTGACATCGGAACCTGAAGCGCAACAATCTGGCGGCACTTGTGATAAAGGTGCAGAATTGCGTGCATCATTTTCAGCTGCTTTTCAAGCGAAACAAAGGTATCGTCCTTGTGGAACGCATTCTGCTGCAGGAAGCCTACGCGGATAACACGGGCTATCTCGATTGTCAGCTTTTGGTCATCGGGAAGAACGTCCGCGCCGATGAGCTTGACAATTTCCATAAGCGAGCTTTCCTCATACAGAATTGAGCAAAGCTCCTCGCGGTACTTGATAAAATCGTCTCCGACATTATCATGATACCACTCCTCCAGCTCGGGAACATATTCGCTGTAGCTGTCGTTCCAGTTGATGGCAGGGTAATGCCTTGCGTATGCAAGGGCTTTGTCAAGCGCCCAGAAGCAACGGGTAAAGCGCTTGGTATTCTGAGTAACTGGTTCGGAAAAATCCGAGCCCTGAGGCGAAACGGCGCCGATAATTGTTACCGAGCCCTCGCCACCGGAAAGAACCTCCATATAGCCCGCTCTTTCATAAAATTCGGAAAGTCTTGACGGAAGATAAGCCGGGAAGCCCTCATCGGCAGGCATTTCTTCAAGTCTGCCGGAAATTTCACGCAGAGCCTCCGCCCAACGCGAGGTTGAGTCTGCCATAATGGCGGTATGATAGCCCATGTCGCGGTAATATTCCGCAAGGGTGATGCCGGTGTATATCGAAGCTTCACGAGCGGCAACGGGCATATTCGATGTGTTTGCAATAAGCACCGTTCTGTCGGTCAGGGGTCGCCCGTTCTTCGGGTCTACAAGCTCCGTGAATTCCGAAAGTGCCTGAGTCATCTCGTTTCCGCGCTCTCCGCAGCCGACATAGATGATTATATCCGCGTCGCACCATTTTGCAAGCTGGTGCTGAGTCATTGTTTTTCCTGTTCCGAAACCGCCGGGAATTGCCGCCGCTCCGCCCTTTGCAACCGGGAAAAGTGTGTCAATAACACGCTGACCCGTTACAAGCGGACGCGAGGCCGGAAGTCTGTTTTTAACCGGTCGCGGAATTCGGATCGGCCATTTCTGGCAGAGCGTCAGCTCATGCTTTTCGCCGTTTTCGTCCTCAAGAACGGCTATTACGTCGTTAACACGGTAAAGACCGTCCTTTTTTACCGAAATAATCTTTCCGGAAAGCAGAGGAGAAAGCATGATTTTATGCATGATAACCGGCGTTTCCTGCGTTTCGGCATACACCTGTCCGCCGGAAAGGATGTCGCCCTCTTTAACGGTAAGACGAACCTCCCACTGCTTTTCCTCGTCAAGAACGGAGGTTGAAATGCCCTTTGAAATGAAGCAGCCGCTCATTTTTTCAAGAGCCGGGAGCGGACGCTCGATACCGTCAAAAATATTGCTGATTATTCCGGGACCGAGGGTGACGCACATCTGAGAGCCGGTTGAATACACCTTTTCTCCGGGGCAGAGACCGTCGGTTTCCTCATAAACCTGTATTGTTGTTTTGTCGTTTTCAATCCCGATAACCTCGCCGGCAAGGCGCGCCTCTCCGACATAGACCATCTCCAGCATTGAAAGATCGGTCTTGCCCTTGATGGTAACAACAGGACCGTTGATTCCGTATATAAGATTTTCAGTTGCCATTTTTCTCACCTCAAAGGCAGTCATTCAATTGAAAGAGCCGAGCGTTCCTTAAAAAGCTCCCTCTGCGCCGCAACGCGGCTTTCAAGGGTATCAACGGCAAAAACCGTCCTTTCCGCATTGGAAGCAGACGCTCCGCCGAGCTTTATATCACCGCTCTTTTCAAAAGCCGCAACTCCCTTTATGTCCGCAAGCTTCTCCCTGCAAAGAGGAAGGTCGCTCTCTCTGACATAAATCACCGCGCCGTCGCCTATTTCGGCAACCAGGGACGTAATGCTCTTTCTGAGGAAAGAGACATAGTCCGCGCTTTTTGTGAAAGCGGCAAGCTTTTCGTTAACCTTTTCAAAAACGGACGAGGTGATTTCCTCGCGCTTTTTTGCAAGGTTCTTTTTGCTCTGCGAAACAAGGGCGGAAATTCTGCTGCCCTTTCGGGTAGTAATCCTCTGCGCTTCATATTCAAGGCGGCTTTCAAGCTCTGCCTTTGCCTTGCTTTCAAGGTCCTTTAGCTGTTCTTTTCTGAATTTTTCAGTCTGCTTTTCAATCTTCTTGCACTGCGAAAGAGCATTCTTGTTTATAATCTCAGAAAAGCGCTCTATCTTATCATTTTGATTAAGCATATCTTTCCCTCATTTCCCGGTATTCGGCAAGAGTGTGCCTCGTGGCACTTTTTTCATGCCGGTTATACCTGAATTCCGACCGCATCGCGGACATAAGCCGTGATGGAATCGGTACCGGCGTCCGGGTTCTTCATGTCCGGTATTTCCGTTATCAGAAGCCCCGTGCGCTTTTTTTCTTCAAGGACAGCGTTCGGATAGGCGGTGGAAAGCGACCTTGTTACAAGGGCAATGCCAACGGTCTCCTCTTTCCGGGCAAAGTCAAATGCGGCTCTGAGCGCCTCCTCGTTTTCAACGAGCGTTCCCTCAACGCCGGCAAGCCTGAAGCCCGTCAGCGTATCTTCGTCACTACTCAAAAGATACATTCTCATGATTATCAGACCTTGTTAAGGATAAGAATTGAAATAACAACACCGTAAAGCGCAATGGATTCGCCCAAGGCAACAAAGATAAGGCTCTTACCGAAGGATTTGGGATCTTCGCTGGTTGCAGCAATAGCCGCCGGAGCGCCGGCCGCAACGGCAATACCGCCGCCGATGCCTGCAAGACCGGTTACAAGACCGGCCGCAAGAAGACCGAGACCGTTTGCGGAGGACTTGGTTTCTTCGTCCTGAGCGTTATCGGAAGCTGCGGCTGTTTCCGAGGTGTCCGGAGCAGCTGCAACGTCGGGAACGCCGCTTTCGGCCGAGGCGCAAAAAGCAAAAACGCTGACCATTACAATAAGAACAAGAAACGCTGCAAGGTTAACTCTCATAGCCTTCCTGACAGACCTACCCTCCATCCTCTTTTTAAAGGTGAAGAACGCGGAAAGAGCAAGACCTGCTGCGGGAACGATGATTGCCAAAGCATAAAAAATACTGTTCATTTTAATTTCCTCCGATATTAATTGATTTTATATATTTCATATTTTTATTGACTGCCGTGCGAAAAAACTGTGGTTACTTGATTTTTGCGGCTTCAAAGGGTCTGCCCTCGCCCTCATAAAAGCGGCTGAACATTTCGTAAAACTCAAGTCTCAGACCCTGTATACCCGTGAGAAGTCCCTCAAGGGCAATAACAACAATGTTGCCGAGCACCACAACTATCATGCCTTTTACGCTCGAAGTATCGCCTGCAAGGGTGAAAACAACCATCATCATGCTCGCATGAACAATGACGAAAGCGCCGACGCGCAGGAACGAGACAGTGTTGCTGAAATACGAAAGAATATATTCGATACATTCAAAAAGGTTCTGCAAAATAAAATCGCCGATACTGTCAGGCTTTTTGAACTTGCCCTCATCAAGGACGGGAGCAAGAAGCTCCTTGCAAAACAGAACAACCACGCCGACAAGCAGCATAACCGTGCTTATTTTGGTGGGGAAAACACCCTTGCCGGCCATGAACGAATAGGCAAGGTTTGCGCCCCCGATATAAACCACAAGCCCCGCAAGTCCGTTTTCCGAAAACAGAGCCGTTCCGAGCTTTTTCTTTTTGATGTTCGTAATTATGCTGATAACGATTGCAAGAATAACAAGCGCTACGCCGATTCCGATTGCAAAAAGCAGAACAGTGTTTATGGAATCCATGACCGAAAGCGGTTTTGATTTAAGCCCGATTGCGTGATACACCGGATCAAGCAGCTCCTCAAAGCCGAACACGGAGCCGAAGATGAAGCCGAAGAACATTGACGAAACGCCGCACGGAACAAGAATTTTTCCAAGCTCAAGCTTTTTAAACTTCCACGCAAGCAAACCGCCGAGGGCAAGCACAAAGCCCTGACCCACATCTCCGAACATGATTCCGAACAAAAGCGTATATGTTGCGGCAACAAACGCGGTGATATCAATATCGCTGTATGACGGCAGACCGTACATCTTGACAAAATAGGTATACGGTCTTGAAAAAATCACGTTTTTAAGTCGTACCGGCGGCGAGGAGTTCTTTTCCGGATCCTCAATTTCGGTAACAAACTCCGGATATTTTTCAAGCCTTTTTCTGAATTTTTTCTCCGCCGAAGCAGGAATCCAGCCGACGAAGAAGCAGCTTTTTTCGTGGTGAACCGCATATTTCCTAAGCTCAAAAACAGCGTTAAGCTCTTTAAGCTTAATATAAAGCGATTTAATCTTTTCGCCCTCCGTGCTCCAGATAGACTTGATTTTTTCGTCAAGCTCCTTTTGCTGCTGTTTGATAAGCTCAATGTTCTGATTGAGACTTTGAATAATGTCGTCCGTTGTTCCGACTGCGGAGGGAATGTGGAGCCGCTCAAAGTGCAGCGAGGCGAAAATACCGTCTATCTCATCCTCGCGCTCCTTTGGCGCAAAGTATGCGCCCCAGTAGCCGGCCTCATTTGATGAGCACGGACAAAAAAGAATGTACGGATTTTCACTATATCCCTTTGTAAGCTTGAGATATCCGTCCTTGGGGAGGAAACCGAAACGCGGACAAATGAACTTGCACTCAAAAATCTCGTCAAGTCCGACATTAAGCCCCGTAAAGTGGGAGTATTTTTCAATCCCGTCTGTACATTCTTCAAGCTGATCCGAAAGGTATTTGACCTCTTTGCCGAGTGTGTTGAGCGTTTCGCCCACTGAACTTATATACTCCTTGGAGCGCTCGTCAACAACGGTTCCCCTGATTTTTTTTGCGTCCTCATCAAGGCTCACACCGAGCGAGGACGCAAGCTCCTTGATGTTTGCAAGAATTTGGGAATACGGGTTTTCCTCATTCAGCGCGGCGTAGCCCATTGACTGAGAGATAAAGTTGCCCGCGTATTCCGGATGGAAATTGCCGTCCGCACAGCAGGCGGTAATAAGTTTATTGAGCTGTGAGGCGGGACCGTTTATCCTCACGAACTTCATTTTTTCAATAGCCATTGAATTCGACCCCCTTAATCGTCAATACCGATGAGGTTTTTTTTGACCTCCTGCGCCGATACGCCGTATTTGCAGCCCTCAATAATGCGGACAAGGTTTGTTGTCTCGTCCTGGGAAAGCAACAGATAGCACAGCATTACCACCGGCGGATAAGAGGAAAATCTGATCTCTTTTTTGCAAAAGGAATGGAGAAACACCGCAAGTTCTTTTTCAAGATCCGCGTCCTTTTTTGAAGCGCTTTTATACGGCGTTTTTTCAAGCACCGCCATGAAGTCTTCAACCTTTCTGCATTCGGCAAGCTTTTTGAGCGTACTCTCGGAAAGCAGCGTTATTCCGCCCGGCGCACTAAGTGCGGAAACAAGGGCGGCAATGTTTTGCGGATAATACTTGAGCGCGCGCCAGAAAGCGGAAAGCTTTTTGCAGTCAAGACTTCTTGCCGCAACCTCGGTTACAGCCTCACGCTCGCTCTTTGAGCCGCATTTTTTAACAAGCTTTCGGAACTCTTGCTCAAAGTATGCGTTAAAGGCGATCTCAAAGGTGAGATAGCTTTTCATCGGATTTTCAAGGCAACGCCTGTAAAGCCTGCCGTAATCGGTTTTATCAAGCGTTTGCGCAATCTCCTCAAACGAGTTTGCCCTGCCGAGGGCAAAAAGATCAATGCTCAGGTGTTTATCAACAAACGGGTGCATCTGAAGCAGATACGACTGCGTTTTTTTTGAAAACATCAGAAGCGTGCAGCGCAAAATCTGTTCAACCTCTGTTTTTACAATAAAGTATTTGTAAAATTCGTCCCCTGTTGCAAGCTCATAGCGGCAAAGCGCGCCAAACCTTGAAAAGCGGAATTTCTGAACAAGATCCTCAAGCGTCCTCGGCGGAAAGTCGCTTAGCTCGGAATCGGAAAGTTCCTTTGCGTATTCGGTATTTGCTTTGAGACAGGACGCAATCTCGTTTGAATTCCTGCACGCAAGCAGGGCGTCATACTGCTCTTTTGAAAGCCGCTTTCCGTAGAACGATCTTGAAAGGGCAAGAACGGCATTTGAAGCCTTGGACACACTTTTCACCTCCCGCGTCTTTCGGTAAAATTCAACCGTTGATAATGTTTTCGACCGCCTCGTTCACCCAGCGGTCACAGTTTTCTTCAAAAACGGCGGAAAGGCGTGCAACAACCTCTTTTTCTTTTTCGGCAATCGTTTTTTCTGTTTCTTCAAGTTCTGAAAGCGCAGCCTTTTTCATTTCTTCGGACTGCTCAAGAAATTCGCGATCGTTTTCCTCGCGCAGCTTCTGTTTTTTTTCGTCAAGCTCCCTGACTGCGGCAACACGCGCTCCGGCGGCGTTTTCAACGCTCTTGCGCGCCGTTCTGTCAACCTCGATAAGCTTCTTGATAAGGTCATCCATTACTGACGCCTCCTTCTGATATTGACACAAGACCCGGCAAATGAAAGAATAAAAACATCTGCAATCTATGGCAATTATTATATCACTATTTTTTATTTAATCAAGCGCATAAAACAAAATCCGGTATGCAAAAGCAACAATTATATTGACGAATTGCAATCATAAAATCGCTTTTCAGCCAAAACTAAAACCGTTGTCCTTGCATATTTAGCACCGGTGTGCTATTATGTCATAAATTGCGGCAGACAGGTGAATAAATTGACGGAAAATATCAAAGAACAAGAGCTTTGGGAAAGGCTCAAAGCAAGCAGTCTCCCCGTCCTGCTCTACGGAATGGGCAACGGTGCGGACATGATAATTGAAGAGCTTGAAAAGCTCAATATTCATTTTGCGGATACCTTTGCAAGCGACGGCTTTGTCAGAGGTCAGTTTTTCCACGGAAAAAAGGTCATTTCACTCTCGCAGGCGGAAGAAAAATACGGCGAATTTATAATTCTCACGACCTTTGCCGTCCACGACGAAAAAACGCTTGAGTTTATTAAAGAGCTTTCAAAAAGACACCGGCTTTATTCCCCCACCGTACCGATTGCCGGAAAAGGTCTTTTCACTCTCGATTATATTGCAAAAAACGAGGAGCGCTTTGACCGCGCTTATTCGCTGCTTGCGGACGAAAAATCCAAAAAGACGTTTCTTGACGTTTTAAACTTTAAGGTCAGCGGAAAACCGGAATACCTTTTCGCCTGCCGGAGCGAAAAGGACGAGGTATACAGAAACATTCTGAAGCTTTCAAAAAAGGAGAGCATTGTCGATCTCGGTGCATATGACGGAGACACGATAAGGGAATTTCTGCACTTCACCGGCGGAGAGTACAGGCACATTTTTGCTTTTGAGCCGGACGAAAAAAACTTTAAAAAGCTTTCAAAAAAAACAGAGGGTATGAGAGCGCTCTCACTTTTCAACCTCGGCGCATGGAACAAAAAGGAGACGCTGCATTTTGAAAAAAAGGCAGGACGCAGCTCGCACAAGAGTGAAACGGGCATTCCGATAAACTTTGACAGCGTTGACAATGTTATAACAGAACCCGTAAGCTTCATCAAAATGGACATTGAGGGCGCGGAGAAAAAAGCTCTTGACGGAGCAAAAGAAACCATTAAAAAGTACAAGCCTAAGCTTTATGTCTGCGCGTACCACAGGAACGAGGACTTTTTTGCCCTGCCGGAAAAGATACTTTCGCTGAACCCCGATTACAATATTTTTCTGCGCCACCATCCATATATTCCTGCGTGGGAGACGAATTTTTACTGTGTATAAATCCGCCGCCCGCCGTGCTTCACAGGGTACAAAAAAAACCGCACGAACGCCAAAGAAAGCAAACGTGCGGTTTTTATTATGGCAAAAGCGGCAAAAAGGCCGTTTGTTCATGTGTTATTCTTCTTCTGCAAGCTTTCTGCCCATAAGGACGCCCATGACCGAGGCCATCATAAGACCTCTTGTCCAGCCGCTGGAATCACCGAGACAATGGAGTCCCTTGATGCTTGTGTTGAAGTCCTTGTCCATTTTGATGCGGTTGCTGTAGAACTTGAGCTCAGGCGAGTAAAGCAGTGTTTCCGTTGAAGCAAAGCCTTCAACAACGTGATCCATCGCTTTGATGAAATTGATGATGTTCGTCATTGCTCTGTATGGCATTGCTGCGGTAATATCGCCTGCAACGGCGTCAGGAAGAGTGGGACGGACGTTCGACTGCATAAGCTCCTTTTCCCATGTGCGCTTTCCGTCAAGAATATCGCCGAAGCGCTGAACAAGAATGTGTCCGGTTCCGAGCATATTTGTAAGCTCGCCGACTTTTTGCGCATAGGCTATCGGCTGATTGAACGGCTGGCTGAAATTGTGCGAGCAAAGAATTGCAAGGTTGGTGTTGTCGCTTTTGAGTTCCTTGAACGAGTGACCGTTGACCACCGCAAGGTCGTTGTCATAATTCTCCTGGCTGACAAAGCCGCCCGGATTCTGGCAGAAGGTTCTGACCTTGTTTTTGAACGGCTGAGGATATCCGATAAGCTTTGATTCATACAAGGTTTCGTTGACCTTTTCCATAATTTCGTTCCTGACCTCAACGCGAACGCCGATGTCAACCGTACCGGGCTGATGAGCAATGCCGTATTCCGCGCAGAGGGTTTCAAGCCATTCGGCTCCCCTCCTGCCGGTTGCAACAATGGTGCTGTCGGCAAAAATTTCCGTCTCGTGACCGCCCTTGCTGTCCTTGAGGCGGACGCCCTTGCATTCGCTTCCCTCAAGAATAAGGTCGCAGCATTCATAACCAAACATCATTTCAACGCCGTTTTTGAGAAGATACTGTTCAATGGCAAAGTAGATTCCCTGCGCCTTTTCCGTACCCATGTGGCGGATCGGGCAGTCAACAAGCTTAAGACCTGCCTGAATGGCCTTGATGCGGATCTCCTTTTTTCCGAGGGTATCCTCAAGTCCTTCAATGTGCTCGTCAGCGCCGAACTCAAGGTATATTTTGTCCGCGTAATCAATGGTTTCCTGCGCCTTTTGAGCACCGATGAGCGTTGGCAGATCTCCGCCGACTTCATAGCAAAGCGAAAGCTTTCCGTCGGAAAAAGCACCTGCGCCGGAAAAGCCGGTAGTAATGTGGCAATACGGCTTGCAGGAAACGCAGACCTTGGTCTTATCCTTGGGGCAGTGTCTGTTTTCAACTGCCTGTCCTTTTTCAACGATCATTATGCTCTTTTTTGAGCCTTTTTTGATCATTTCAAGCGCGGTAAAAATTCCCGCAGGGCCTGCGCCGATGATTACAACGTCTTTTTTCATAAATTGTATCCTCCTTGTAAACACAGAAACAGCACGGTCCGAACACATCAAACCATGCTGACTCATTCTACCACGAACAGCGGTGCAAAGTCAAGCCCGGCGCCGTGTTTCTCTTGACTATTTTTGCTGATAATAGTATAATCCGAAAGAAAGATAACCGCCGCAAACCGGTCAGAGCAATCAATCGGCGGTATTTGAGTTTTTGTGAAAGGTCTGTTTTATATTATGGAAATCAGAGAGACTTTCATTCCGGAAGTCAAGCTCGTTATTCCGGACGTTTTTGGCGATAACCGAGGCTGGTTCTATGAATCCTATAACTATGAAAAGTTCAAAGCGCTCGGTATTGACACGGTTTTTCTTCAGGACAACCGCTCGTTTTCCCAAAAGAAAGGCACGCTGCGCGGTCTGCACTTTCAAAAAGCTCCAAAGGCGCAGGCAAAGCTCCTTTGCTGCACAAGGGGCGAAATTCTGGACGTTGCCGTTGATCTTAGAAAAGGCTCGCCGACATACCTTAAATGGGTCAGCGCCCGCCTTTCCGAGGAAAACAAGCGCTTCCTTTATATTCCTAAAGGCTTTGCCCACGGCTTTGTAACGCTGACAGACAACGTTGAGGTGCTGTATAAGGTTGATGACTACTACTCAAAGGAAAACGACCGCAGCATTCGCTTTGACGATGAAAGCATCGGCGTGGATTGGGGCATAACCGAGCCGATTCTTTCCCAAAAGGACAGCAGCGCGCCGTTTCTCAAAGACAGCGACATTAACTTTGTTTACGGAGAGTGAGAAAATGATTCTTGTAACAGGCGCCAACGGTCAGCTCGGCGGTGATGTTTGCAGCATTTTGAAAAGCCAAAACAAAGACTGTATTCCGACCGACGCTGACACGCTCGACATCACAGACGAAAAGAGCGTCAAAGCTTTTTTTGAAACGCACTGCATTGACGCCGTGATTCATTGCGCGGCGTACACAGCCGTTGACAAAGCCGAGGACGAAAGGGAAAAGTGCTTCCTTATCAACGAAGCCGGAACGCAAAACCTTGCGCTCTGCGCAGGAGCAAACGGAGCAAAAATGCTCTATGTCAGCACGGACTACGTCTTTAACGGCGAGGGGCAGACGCCCTTTGACGTAAACGACCCAAAAGGACCGCTCAACGTCTACGGCGAAAGCAAGCTGAGAGGTGAAAAGGCAGTGCTTGAAAGCTGCAAAAGGGCTTTTGTTGTCAGAACGTCATGGGTATTCGGCGAAAAGAACACGAATTTTATTGCAACAATGCTCCGGCTTTCGGAAACACACGATGAAGTAAACGTTGTCTGCGACCAGATAGGCTCCCCAACTTATTCAAAGCACCTTGCAAGGCTGCTTTGCAAGATGATTTCAACCGAAAGGTTCGGCATTTATCACGCGACAAACGAGGGGTTCTGCTCCTGGGCAGAGCTTGCGCGTGAGGTTTTTTCTGTTGCCGGCAAGACAACAAAGGTCAATTCGGTTTTATCTTCCGAATATAAAACCAAAGCAAAAAGACCGCTCAACTCCCGCCTTTCAAAAATTTCCCTTGACAAAAGCGGATTTGGAAGGCTTCCGGAATGGAAAGCAGCAGTAAAAGAATATATTTTAAATATGTAACTAAAAATTCCGCAGAAAGCTGTTGCCTACTGCGGAATTCGTATTTTCAATCGAGTATTTCATCTTTTCAGCGATGCGAAAAGTCTGACATTATCAAACGACGGTCTGTATTTTCCGTCTTCAATGCCGTGAATAACCTCGCAGACCTTGTCGTTATACGGAGTTTTCACGCCGTACTTTTTGCCGTAGGCGCAGACAACGCCGTTGATTGCGTCAACCTCGCACTTTTTGCCCTTTTCAAGATCCTGGAGCATACTCGCCTTGAGCGCGGCGTGCTTTTTGATGCAGAGGGGAATGAGAATATAGGCAAACTTCTTTTTGAGCGGATTGCTGTAGTCAAGAAGCTTTACTATGTCCTTGCCTTGAACGGGTTCAATTTTGATTCCGGCAACGGCGGCAACGTCAATGCACTCCTTAATAATGCTCTGGCAGCAGACGCGCGAATCCCTGCGGTTCGCAGCATCGCCGAAAGTTCCGCCGGTCACAGCAGACATTCCGCTGAAAGCGGCGTTGATAAGAAGCTTTGACCAGCGCACACCCATGAAGTTATCTTCAATGACAACGGGACACATTTTTTCAAGCACAGACTTGACATACATAAGCTTTTCGTCCTTTTTGCCGTTCATGCGACCGAGACCGAAGCTCATGCTGTCCGGCTCGCTGGTAAGCTCGGAAACGCCGTGACCGTGGAGTGTTGCGCCCCAGGCAACGGTGCAGCCCATTGTTCTGTCCTCGCCGACAACCTCGGAAACGGAAAGCTCCGGAAGTCCGTTCTGCATTGTGCAAACAATGCAGTCATCCGTCATGT
Source organism: Clostridiaceae bacterium (assembly GCA_016292575.1). Taxonomy (GTDB): domain Bacteria; phylum Bacillota; class Clostridia; order Oscillospirales; family Acutalibacteraceae; genus UBA6857. The sequence goes on from JAEDIH010000001.1 coordinate 26,205, forward strand.
TCTTTTTGAGGTTTTCAAGAATACTCTTATTCTCAAGCTGCTTTGTCAGAAGAAAGATAAGCTCATATTTTTCCGTCATTTCATCGGGAGTCAAGGCGTGCACGGGGACGGTCATGCTCACCTTTCCGATGATTTTTGCGCCGTCACGATTGAGCGAATCAACGTGCTCCTTGTTCCGAGTGATGAGGTCAACGCTCACACCGGCTTTTGAAAGATATGCGCCGAGAACGGTTCCGAGCGAGCCTGCGCCGTAGATTGCGATTTTCATTTTCAGTTCTCTCCTTTAAAAAAAATCCCTCTCACCGAAAAAGCAAGAGGGATATAAAAAATTCAATTATTTGATCATGCTTGCAATTTCAGCGGCAAAGTCCTCGGTCTTCTTTTCAATGCCTTCGCCCTTTTCAAAGCGAACAAAGCCGGTAACCTTGATGTCGGCACCAAGTGCCTTGGCAACAGAATCAACATAACCCTTAACGCTGCCCTCAAAGAGATCCGAACGGACAAATTCCTGGCAAAGCAGGCAGTTTTCCTTGTAATACTTTCCGATCTTACCCTCAACGATCTTATGAAGAACTGCCTCCGGCTTGTTAGCCATCTTCGGATCCTCCTTCATCTGAGCAACAAGGATCATCTTTTCCTTTTCAAGAACCTCTGCGGGAACCGAAGCTTCGTCAAGATATGACGGGTTCATGGCCGCAACCTGCATTGCAACGTTTTTGCCCATTGCGTCGAACTCCGGCTTTGCAGCGGTGGCGTCATCAACATCGAACTTAACCATAACGCCGACCGTTCCGCCTGCGTGAATGTAGGTTGCAACATGACCTTCGGCGCGCTCAAAACGGCGAACCTTCATGTTCTCGCGAAGAGCAAGGAATACTTCCTGAACAGCCTCCTCAACGGTGCCTTCGCCGTCGGAAATGGGAGTCTTGAGAAGATCATCAACATCTGCCGGAGCCTTTTCAACAACGGTCTTAACAACCTTTTTGGCAAGATTGGTGAACGGTTCACCCTTTGCAACGAAGTCGGTCTCGCAGTTGATTTCAACAAGCGCACCGCTCTTTCCGTCGCTGTATGCGGCAACAACGCCCTCGGCAGCAATTCTTGATGATTTCTTTGCTGCGGAAGCGAGTCCCTTTTCTCTGAGAATGTCAACGGCCTTATCCATATCGCCCTCAGCTTCAACAAGAGCCTTTTTGCAGTCCATCATTCCAACGCCGGTCTTTTCGCGAAGAGCCTGAACGTCTTTTGCGGTAAATGCCATAATAAATTCCTCCTAAGTTTTTAAGTCGCCGCCGACTGACAGTCTGTTATAATCCTCCGGCGGTCTGATAATTCTTGAAAAAAGCCCGTAGTTAATAAAGATACGGGCTGAAAATCTTTTGATTACTCTGCGGCTTCGGCAGTCTCTTCGGCAGCCTCCTCAGCGGGAGCGTCGGCTTCGCCCTGTCTGCCCTCAATGATAGCGTCAGCCATAGCACCTGCGATAAGTCTTACGGCACGGATAGCGTCGTCGTTACCGGGAATTACATAGTCAACCTCATCGGGGTCGCAGTTTGTGTCAACAATAGCAACAATGGGGATACCGAGCTTATGAGCTTCGGCAACGGCAATTCTTTCCTTGCGCGGGTCAACGATGAAGATTGCAGCGGGCTGACCCTTCATCTTGGTGATGCCGCCCATGAACTTTTCAAGCTTTTCAATTTCAAGGTTGAGCTTGATAACCTCCTTCTTCGGAAGGAGAGCGAAAGTGCCGTTCTGCTCCATATCCTTGAGCTGGGCAAGTCTCTTGATTCTCTTCTGAATGGTATTGAAGTTTGTGAGCATACCGCCGAGCCAGCGAGCGTTAACATACGGCATTCCGCAGCGGATTGCTTCCTCACGGATGGAATCCATGGCCTGCTTCTTGGTTCCGACGAAAAGAACCTCGCCGCCGTTTTCGGAAACCTCGCGGATGAAGGAATATGCTTCCTCAAGCTTCTTAACGGTCTTCTGAAGGTCGATGATGTAAATTCCGTTTCTTTCGGTGAAAATGTACTCGGACATTTTCGGGTTCCATCTTCTTGTCTGATGTCCGAAATGAACACCGGCTTCAAGAAGCTGCTTCATTGATACTACTGACATTGATGAGTCCTCCTGAAAATTAGTTTTAACCACCGCAGGTTCCTGAAAGTACACCGCACTTTCGTGAACAGGGCATACTGATCCCCTGCGTGCGTTATCTGTGGTATTATAGCACAGCAAAAAGGCAAAAGCAAGGCTTTTTACTGATTTTTTTGCCTTTCTATCCCACTTTTTCAAGTTCCTTTCTAAGGTGCTCAATTATCCGCTTTTCAAGCCTTGAAATGTAGCTTTGCGAAATTCCGAGCATATCCGCAACCTGCTTTTGCGTATACTCCTTTGAGCCGAAAAGACCGAAGCGCATCGTCATGATTGCCTTTTCCCGTTCGTCAAGCTTTTCAACAACGGCAAGCAGCTGATTGCGCTCGTCCCTTGTTTCAAGGTCGCGCCCCACTGCGTCGCCGTCGCTGCCGAGCACGTCCGATAAAAGCAGCTCGTTTCCGTCAACGTCAACATTGAGCGGTTCTTCAATGGAAACCTCGTTTTTCCTGTTCGAGGTCTTTCTCAAGTACATCAGTATCTCGTTTTCAATGCAGCGCGACGCATAGGTTGCAAGCTTGATTTTCTTTGACGGGCAGAACGTGTTGACCGCCTTAATGAGTCCAACCGTGCCGATTGACACCAGATCCTCAACGCCGACCCCCGTGTTTTCAAACTTGCGCGCAATATAAACCACAAGGCGCAGATTATGCACAATCAGCTTTTCGCGGTTGGAGAAGTCACCGTTTTCAATCTGTTCGAGTATCTCGTTCTCCTGCTTTTTTCCAAGCGGCGCCGGAAGAGTCTGAGAGCCGTTGACATAAAAAAACTCGCTTTCGGCTCCGATAAATATCATAAAGCGGCGTTTGAGCCAGAAGAGACTGAGTTTAAGCTTTGAAAGCATGGTTATCCTTCCTTTCTTCAGTCGCGCCGAATCAGTCGGCGTTGACTTTGTTTGAAAAAAGCTCCGGGTGCAGCAGCGCACCGAACTCTGAATTTCTTATTCTGTTTTCCGTCAGGGCTATGTAAACCGCGTCCGTTTTTTCGCATACGGCAGGGCTTTTTATGCACACCGAGCCGGGTCTGAAAGCTTTCAGCACGCTCTCGGACGAGATGCCGCTGCACGGTATGAGGCGAAGCTTTTCCGGCGGAATTTCAAAATCAGTGCCGAAAATGCTTTTTTCGCAGACTATCACCGGAAGAGATGAAAAGGGTTCGTAAAGCGAATTTCCCGTATCAAGAAGAGCGCGGCAACTATACGTCTTTCCGAAAGCCTCTATTTCAAGGTCAAACACGCAGTTGTCGGGTGATTTCGGTTTGATTATCGAATTAACAACGCTCAAAACGGCGTAGCATACGGCGGTGAAAATTATCAGCGTCAGAGCATCGATATTGAAATACACTATTCCGGCAAAATACATCATATGGCTCGGTGCGGCAAAATACCACAGCGCAAACATAAGCCCGGCAAAAACAAAATTCACCAAAAAGAAGGCTCCGAAAAGCTTCAAAAACTTTCTTCTGTCAAACGGAAAATAGCAAATGAAAACAAGCGCAGCGGAAAGTACAAGCCTTGAAAGAGCCACAAAAGCTTCCGGTATTCCCTCAATAAGCACCACGAACGCGCAAAGTCCGCCGAAAAGCGACGCAAGAACAGTCCGCAGGCGTGGCGTGTGAAGGCGGCAGATGAGGTCGGTTGCACGAAGCAGCGCATATGTAACATAGGCGTTAATAACAAAAAGAATATCGGCATATACGACCTGTGTCACTTCCATCACCGCTTTTTATTATAAAAAAACGTTCCGGCGAAAAAAGTCGGAACGTGCAGGAAGCAAAAATCTTTATTTTTACTTGAATAATTGAGAAATAAGTGCTATAATTTTCCTGATAAAAGATGAAAGGAGAACGACCATGGGCAATTTTGATCTCGGAGCTTTCTTCCATTATCTTAAAGTCTTTCTTGACGAACTGATCGAAGCTCTTGAAAAGTTTCTTAAAAAATAATTACAGCTCATAAGAGCCGCCGATTTTCCACGGCGGTTCTTTTTATATAAGCTGCGACTCAATGCCTTTGCGCGCCGTGTATTCCGGCTTTTTCAAATATCTCTTTAATCTTTTCCCGTGTTCGTTCATTTCCGAACGGCATTTTTGAAATATACATACTCTCCGCCCGGCGAAAAGACTATTCCAGAAACGCCCTTTGCCGCGGCAAAAAATCCGTTTTCCTGCCGAATAGGAACAAAGACTGCCGCATCGCAAAGATACTGCTCCGCCTTTTTGAGAGCTGTCAGGCTCTCTCGCTCGGTCTTTGCTGTCTGAACTGCGGTAAGCAGATTTTCATATTTGCTTGAATCAAGCCTTGCAAAGTTATCGCTGCTGTTTTTTGAAAAGCGCAGCAGCGCGTCAAGGGCAAAATCGCTGTCAAAAAGTACGGTTGAAAAAGCAAGCTGAAAATCGCCGCTTTTTATCCTCTTTTCAAGCTCAGAAGCGTCAACGGCTTCAACAGTGACGCTGCTTTTCACACCGAGAACGGTCTGCCAGTTCTGCATAACCTTCCTCACGTTAAGCTCGTTTTCCTCAGTACACAAAACGGTGAGCGAAACTCCGCTCTTGTTAAGAGCCGCCTGCGCCTTTGAAAAGTAGCCTTTTGCGTCGTCCGTGCCGGAAAATGACGGAGTCACCGTTCCGGCTCTTGCGCGCCAGGCAGAACCTGCCGCCCGGGAAACGGGAGGTATGACTCCCAAAGCGGCCGAGGAATTATCTTCAAGGAAATACTCCTTTTCAAGCGAGGAGGAAAGCGCGCGGCGAAGATCGGCATTTTTCAAAAGCTCATCTGAGCAGTTGAAAAGGAGCGCAAAGTATGAATTTTCAAAGCTTTTTATGCTAATGCCCTTTTCCCCGGCAAGAGACGCGACCTGCGCTTTGCTGACCGGCGAAAGCTCATAAACGCCGCTTTTGACCTTTTCGCCCCTTGTCTCTTTTTCGTTGTTAAAAGAGAAATAAACAGATGACGGCAAAACAGAGGACGCCGAATGATAGGACTCGCTTTTCCTTGCGGTAATCGCCGTTTCGTCTGCCCAGTTTGAAATATAGAACGGTCCGTTTGAAATAATGTTGGAGGTTGAAAGGCAATAGCGTCCCTTTGTCATTTCAAAAAACGTTTCGTTGCAGGGCACGCACGCAGGCAGAGTCAGCGCAAAAAGAAAGTCCGGATCGCTTTTTTCAAGCTCGATAACAAGAGTATAATCTCCGTTTGCATACACTCCGAGCTCCTCCCTGGAGAGCTTTCCGGAATGTATCTTTACAGCGTTTTTAATGCTTGAAATATATGGAAACGCAGCCGAGCCTGTTGCGCTGTCTGCAATGCGTCTGAAAGCAAAAACATAGTCCGAGGCAGTCACGCGGGTATCGAATTTTTCAAATTCGTCCTCCTTAAAAAGTGCTTTTGCAGACCTTGTCACCATCCATTCTGCATCTTGCCGCAGGGTAAAAGTATAGGTCAGGCTATCGGCGGATACTTCATATTTTTCACAGCCGGCAGGAGCAAGCGCTCCATTTTCGTCATAGGCAACAAGCCCCTCAAAGCAGTTTGCAATAATGTTTGCCGCACCGCGGTCGGAAACAATCTGCGGATCAAGGTACTTTGGCTCGCTGTCTATCGGAAAAACCATCTGCTGACCCGTTCCATCGGACGAGCAGGCGGAAAAGATGCATAATATTATTGAAAAAACGAGAATTATCGGCAAAACTTTTTTCATTCTTCGGTCAGTCCTTTAATTTATTTTCCGTTATATAACTAAGATATATTTGTTAAATGTTATAATCTCAGGGATTTTGGAGGTATTGAAAATGAACGAGAAAATTATATTGTTAATCGGTGCTGTGCATTTAATTATAAGCTTAATTCTTCTGATTTTAATCATCAAAAAGAATAATAAAAAAGAATATTCCGAGCTTCTTGCCGCCCAGGAGAAAGGAAGCGAAAAAATTTCTGCCTCTCTCAGGGAAATCGGCTCTTCAGTAAGCGATGAATTCAGCCGCAGCAGGATTGAAAACGCACAGTACCAGGCCGCTCAAAGGCAGGATGTAAACAACTCCCTTTCCTCAATGAGCGAAAAGCTTGAAAAAATGACAAAGGAAAACTATGAGCTTAACGCCAAAATGACCGCCGCAATTGCCCAGAGCCTTACTCAAATCAGAAACGAGAACAGCGAAAAGCTTGAAAAAATACGTCTGACCGTTGATGAAAAGCTCAACGAAACGCTCACAAAGCGCCTTGATTCTTCGTTCAAAACGGTCAGCGAACAGCTTGAAAACGTGTATAAATCGCTCGGAGAAATGAAAATTCTTTCAACCGGCGTAACGGAAAACGTCACCTCACTCAACAGAATACTCACCAATGTTAAAGCAAGAGGCACCTGGGCGGAGGTTCAGCTTGAGGGTCTGCTTGAGCAGACGATACCGTCAATGTTTGTTAAAAACTACTCTCCCGGCGCAGGAAGGGAGATTGTTGAATTTGCCGTTAAGATTCCCTCGAGCGACGACAAAAGCAGCTTTACATATCTTCCGATAGACTCAAAGTTTCCGGTTGAGGACTATATCCGCCTTTGCTCGGCGGCGGACAGCGGCGACGCGCAGGGCGTTGAAGCGGCACGCAAGGCTCTTGAAATGCGCGTTATTGCCCAGGCAAGGGACGTTAAAAAATACATCAACGAGCCTTCAACCACTCCGTTTGCAATAATGTATCTTGCAACGGAGGGACTTTACAGCGAAATTATAAGCTCCAAAAACGGCATTGCGGAAAGGTGCCAGAATGAATTCAAAGTGATGATTGCGGGACCGTCAACCATTACTGCGCTGCTCAATTCCCTTTCCGTCGGGTTCAGAGCCATGGCAATCAATGAAAAGGCAAAAGAGATACGCACTCTCCTTGCCGCCGCAAAAATGCAGTATGAAAAATTCGGTATCGTACTTGAAAAAGCGCGGAAAAAGATTGACGAGGCCGGAAAAACACTTGACGACGCTCAAACAAGGAACGACCTTATTCAGAAAAAGCTGCGCTCGGTGGAGGAAATTGAGCAAAGCGAGGCCGACAAGCTGCTTGACATTGACTGACAAAACGGGTCTGTCGCCAAAGGTTAGTCCTAAGGCGGCAGCCCATTTTTATTTTGGAGCCTCTGAATAAATCAAAGTACACATTTTAACTTTAACGTTCCTTTGCTCTGCGGCATAATATAACGGCAGCAGAGAAATTGAAAGGAGCATGCTCATATGGCTAATTATTTAATCTATCCAACAAAGGTGATGCGCATTACGCAGACCTATCTCGGCTCGACCTCTCACTATCCCCACACAACGGGCACGCCTAAGGATTATCCCATTGACGAAGCCTGCACCGACGCCGGACGAGAATGGCTCTACTGTCCGTGCAACGAAATGGAGCTTATCAGAATTTACGGCGTAGGAAACGGCGGAACAAACACAATCTGGCTTCAGTCAACTTCAAAGGTCGACTTTGCCGACTCAACACGCGGTTATTTTACAATGCAGGTAACTCACCCGGACGACTCCGACCTCGAAAGGCTGTCCGTCGGACAAAAATTCGTGCGCAAAGAAAAAATCTGCCGCGAGGGCACCGACGGAGCAACGGGCAACCATCTGCACCTGAGCGGCGGGAAAGGCAAAATCACCGGCAACGGCTGGATACTCAATTCCAACGGAAAATGGGTGCTTTCAACGACCGACGGTCCGGAAAAGCCGGAAAATCTCTTTTTTCTTGACAAAGCCTTCACAAAAGTTTCAGACTCAAAGGGTCTTGTTTTCAGACCGCTTCCGGAAAACGGCGGAAAGGTCACAGACAAAAGCAAAAAGCAGAAAAAGAAAACCGACCTCACCGGCAACTACAAGGTTACAAAGGCGAGCGTTCTCAACGTGCGGACAGGGCCGGGAACAGAGTACCCGTATCTCAAATTCGACGAGCTTTCAAAGGACGCGCAAAGTCAGGTGCTGAAGCTCTGGGGAGTTAAAATAAACGGCTACGTCAAGGGTACGGTCTTCACGGTAACCGAAACCAAAAACGGCTGGGGCAAAAGCCCGAGCGGCTGGGTAAGCCTTGAATACTGCGAGAAGATATGACAAGCAAAACGTTTTTCAAACTTCCATTTCCCTGATTATCAGCAAAACACCGTCTTTTACCGAAATTTCTGCGCCCTCTCCCGTAAGCTCATTGCTCACGCCGAGCGGAAAGGACGAGGTAAGCTCGGCATTATCAAGCTCATACTTGAAGCCGCGCTCGGTAACTCCGTGGGAGCTGTCGGAAAGGGAAAAGACCGAAACAACGCCTGTTTCACCCTGCGGAAAGGTTATTGAACCGTTCATTACGGCGGTCACGGTTTCCCTTTCGGAAATCAGCACACACTGCGCTCCCCTTTCGCAAAGAAATTTAAGAAGCTGCAAATTTGCAACGGTGTGGTCAAGTCTTCCTCCGAGAGCACCGAAAACGGTAAAGCTTTTGTATCCGCGCTCAAGTCCGCGGCAGAGGGCAAAAAAGGTGTCCGTCTCGTCCTTAACGACCGGATGAACCTCAACGTTTTCAAGCTGCGGAATTTTGCCGAGCGAATCAAAATCGCCCACAACAAGGTCGGGTTTGATATCATTTTTAAGTGCTTTACGGTAGCCTGCGTCCGCGCAGATTACAAAATCGCTTTCGTCCCTTTCAAACTCAATCTTTCCGCATTCACCCGCGGCGATAATATAACAGGTATTCATTCTGACCCACCTTTCATAAATGCTGCAAAAAATGCTGTGCAAAGAAGGAGCCTTGCGCCCTCTGCCCGGGCAAAAGACGCATTTTCTGATGCAAACGCAAAAATTATAGCATATGCGAGTTTTCTTTTCAATAGCGGCAGACAAACGGACGTGGGGCGGTTCATTTTCTGCCGGTTCTTTTTGTTTTTCATATCGGCGCAGCACCTTGTCATATGAATACTGTGAGGTGATATAATGCATACGTTTGCTGATTTCATTGAACGGCTTAATTCGGCGGTCTGGGGCGCGCCGACTCTGACGCTGATAATCGCCGTCGGAGTATACTACACAGTCCGGCTGCACTTTTTTCAGTTTTCAAAGCTTCGCCTCTGGCTTTCAAACACGCTGTTTGCAATTTTCCGCAAAAAGGAGGTTCTCAGGGGCGGAGGAAAAAACGGCTTTTCCCAGTTTCAGGCAATGGCAACCTCGCTTGCGGCCACAGTGGGAACGGGCAACATTGCAGGCGTTGCGGCAGCGATAGCGACAGGCGGTCCGGGCGCTGTGTTCTGGATGTGGTTTTGCTCGCTTTTTTCAATGATGACAAGCTACGCGGAAAACACGCTCGGAATTTTTTACCGCACCGAGGACGAAAACGGTAAAAGGCTCGGCGGTCCGATGTATTACCTGAGAGACGGTCTTTCAAAAAGCCGTTTTTCAGCAAAGCTCGGAAAAACTCTTGCGTTTTTGTTTTCGCTTTTTACTCTTTTTGCTTCGTTCGGAATCGGGAACATGACACAGTCAAATTCAATTTCACTCTCGCTTTATTCTTCATTCGGCGTTTCAAAGTACATTGCCGGCACAGTGACGGCAGCGCTGACCCTTTTTGTTATTCTCGGAGGCTCGGTCCGCATAGGAAAGCTCACGGAAAAGCTCGTTCCGTTCATGGCTTTGTTCTATATTATCGCTTCCCTTTGCATTGTTGTCTCAAATTTCCGTGAAATTCCGGGTGTGCTGTACGGAATTTTAAAAAGCGCGTTTTCGCCGGCAGCGGCAACAGGCGGCTTTGCCGGTGCGGCACTCAAAAGGTGCATTTCAACCGGCTTCCGCCGCGGCGTTTTTTCAAACGAGGCCGGTCTCGGTTCATCGGTAATGGTCGGCTCCTCCTCAAGCGTAAAGGAGCCTGCCGTTCAGGGAATGTGGGGGATTTTTCAGGTTTTCACGGATACGCTTGTCATCTGCTCGGTAACGGCGTTGGTTCTGCTTTGCGTTTCGGTCAAAACAGTTCCGCTTTCATCTGCACTGAAAAACGGCGAAAGCCTTCAATACATTTCACTTACGGGCGAAACAGATGGAAAAACGCGCCTTTGCGACACAACGGAAAGACAAGTTTTGTCCGTCTCTCCGAGCGGCGGCATTCTTCAAAGCAACGACACAACTTTCATAAACGTGATGGCGCTCAGAAAAACACAAAGTGGCTTTACGCTTGAAAAAATTGAGGGCGCATCGCTCGTTTCCCTTGCATTCAACTCGGTATTCGGAAAATGGGCAGACGTTATTCTTACGGTTGCGGTCACGCTTTTTGCCTTTTCAACCATCATCGGCTGGTCGTTTTACGGCGAGAGAAGCATTGAGTTTTTGACAAACGGGCGCGGAAAAACGCTTTACCGCGTGGTTTTTTCCGCGCTAACGTTCCTCGGAGCCGTTTCAAAGCTTTCCCTTGTCTGGAGCATTTCGGACGTCTTTAACGGACTTATGGCCGTTCCGAATCTTATCGGCGTAATCCTCCTTTCCGGCGATGTTTTAAAGATTACGAAAAATTATCTTGACAGAAAAAAAGGTAAAAATCTCTCTCCTCTTCTGAACGTCAGAAGTACATATTGATTTTTCGGTCGTGCGGTGGTATACTTTTATGTATCATTTTCAACAAAAAGGAACAAAATAAATGAACATTCAAATTTTCGGCACGGCAAAGTGCTTCGACACAAAAAAGGCTCAGCGGTATTTTAAGGAACGCGGAATCAAATTTCAGTTTGTTGACCTTGCAAAATTTAACATGAGCAAGGGCGAGCTTAAAAGCGTAAAAAACGCAGTCGGCGGAAAGCTTGATGACCTTATTAATGAAAAATCAAAGAAATATGATTCTTCATTCATAAAATATCTTTCATCGGACGAGGCAAAGGAGGAAAAGCTGCTTGAAAACGGCGAGCTTTTCAAAACGCCTATTGTAAGAAACGGAAAAAAAGCCACTATCGGCTATTGTCCCGATGTGTGGAAGCAATGGGAAACGGAGGACAAAAAGTAAAATGGTAACGCAGGAGCAGATAAACAGAATAAACGAACTTGCAAAAAAAGCAAAGACCGAGGGACTCACGTCCAAGGAACAGGAAGAACGCCAAAAGCTTCGCAGGCTTTATATCGACTCGTTCAAGGAGAGCCTTGTTTCTCAACTTGAAAACACCTATTACATTGACGAAACCGGTCACAAGAAAAAGGCCGCAAGAAAACCGAAATAAAAAAATACCGCCGAAAGCACCCCAAAAAAGCTTTGCTTCGGCGGTTATTGTTTTGTATTACTTATGCGGAACTGTCTCAGTGCGTGTATTCGTTGTCATATCATATACGGCGCGGCTTTCCGGCTTTTGAGTTTCCTCAATTTTTTTGAGATATGTATTGCAGAACATAACCTCGAAACACACCTCGTTTGAAAGAAAAACAACATAGTATTCGCCCTCGCGGACAGTTTTTTCGCACAAAGACGAGCGGTTTTTCCGAATTTCAAGCGCAGAAATTACTTCGCAGCTCTTTTGGACACCGAGACCGGAAAACGCGCAAAATGTTTTTTCGCAGGAATTTATAAAGCGGTCAATATCGGCTTCGGTAAGCGTCACCTTGTTTTTTCCGTCTGTTTTGGAGATTACAAGGCGGCACTCAAAAAGCTTTTTGTTCTCATTTGCAAAAGCCTTTACCAGCACTCTTTTTCCGCCTGCTTCATCAGAGGAGGACACAAAGGAATACTCCGTGGCATTTTCCCTTTCAACGGCGCTCATTAGCGAATATGAGAGCTTTTCGCCGCCCGAAGCGTTATATCTTTCGGCAAAAAGCGCTATGTTTGCCGTCTCGTTCTCGCTGCACGCACAAAGCGCAAGCAGAAAAACAAGGCAAAACAACAGTTTACTAAGCCTTTTCATTTTCTATACACCTTCTTTGTCAAATGATATTCACCTAAAAAACAAAGTAGAACGGTAAAACGGATATAAACGGCTCGGCAGCCACCGTCTGGTGACTGCCGAGCCGCAAGAAAAGATTTATAGAAAGGGGAGAGAGGATGTCGGTAATTTATTCGGGGGTTCCTTCATCAGGCAACAACGCTGAAGAGTTCCTTTTCGTTGCTGTCCGATACCCACGAGCGGATGACCGAGGGATTTTCAAAAATTTCGTCAAGGCGCTTCATGAACGGAACGATCTCGCCGAAGTCAAGCGCTCTGTGGTCAAAGGCGATGCAGATTGGAAGGACGTTCCTTGCTTCAATCTCTTTTCTGCCGTCGTTCTTTTTAACAACAAGGGGCTTTTCAAGCACAGCGCCGACCGAAAGCGCGCAGACCTGGGGAGGTACAATTTCAAGCAGAGCGGTTGCTCCGCGCTGAGCAAGATAGGTTGAGCCGATGTTTGAAACGGTTACCGTGCCCTGTTCAAGGTCCTTGATGGTGAGGCGTTCGGTTTCGGGAATGCTTTCATATTCGCGCTTTGCTTTTCCGCGGAAATGAGATATTTTGCATTTGCCGAAGTTTGCGCCGTAAAGTCTGCCGATAGTCTGGAAGATCCTGCCTTTTTTGAGGTTCTTCATGGTGTTGTCAAACGATACCGAGTACATAGCTTCGGTAAGATTTGTCTTTTCGGCGCGGCGGCGGACATCGTTGATATAAGCCGTCATTTCGTCAAGATTCTTGTTTCCGAAATCACGAAGATTGATTGTCATCATCTGTCCGTTCGGAAGAATTGTCGGCATTGAAATGTTGATATCGGAAAAGGTATCAATCCTGCCGCGGACAAGCTTCCTGTCGAACTCAATGTGCGAATTCATAACAGGAGCCGCCTTGAGTCCCTCGGTAATGACCTTAAGCATGAGGGTGTTGAAGGTAATTTTTTCGTCTCCCGAGCGGTTCTGATTGAGCTTTTTGTATTCCTTGAAGAATTTGGTAACATCCGGCTCATACATATATGTAACGTGAGGGATGTTCTGCCATGACTCGGTTGTCATGTTTGCGACAATTTTTCTCTGGATTCCAAAGTATTCTGTGTTTGTAGTAGTCATAACGGCATCTCCTTACATTTTTAAATTAAGCTGACCTTTTGTTAACTTCATGTTAACATATTATCATGTTTTTACCAAAAAGTCTATAGTTGCTTTGTACAATTTGCGGTTATTTTCAGTAATGTTTTGTGAATATTGCCTAAATTTGTGAGCCATGATTCACCGTCAAGAAGATTATGCCATTATTTCCTTAACCTAACCTTAAATTATATAAAGAGGGTGTTTTCGATGAAGAAAAGTCTTTCGGGCGATACAATAAAATATATTGCGATAGCGGCAATGCTGCTCGATCATATTGCGTGGACATTTTTGCAATTCAACTCCCCTGCTGCGCAGATTTTTCATATCATCGGACGAATTACCGCGCCGATAATGTGCTTTTTTATTGTTCAGGGCTTTATTCACACAAGAGATATCCGCAAATACCTTTTTCGGCTGCTGTTTTTTGCCCTCATCTCGCAGTATCCGTGGTGCCTTATGCACAGCCAAAAAATAACCCAATTTCCGCTCAACATGATTTTCACGCTGTTTTTTGCTCTGCTTGCCGTCTGCGCCGAGGCAAAAATTTTATATGCGCCGCTTCGCGTTATAACGGTCTTTATCTGTGCCGCCGCAACGATGAAATTTGACTGGTGCTTTTTTGCGGTGCTCTGGAGCGCGGCGTTCTATAAATACCGGGGCGATGAAAAGAAAATGCGGCTGTTCTTTTCCTTGATTTCGCTCTCTTACACGGCGTACATCTTCCTCGGCGCGTTTGAAAATGGTGCGGGACTTTTAAATAGTTTTCTTTCCTGCCTTTTCACGCTCGGAACCTTTCTTAGCCTTCCGCTTCTTGCTTCATACAACGAAAATATCAGACCGAACAAAAAAAGCAAATATGTTTTTTATTTCTTCTATCCGGCTCATATGCTGATTCTCGGAATAATCAAGGGTTTGATTTCATAGAAAAAAACCGCCTCATTTGTTCTTCGCAAAAGAAAAATTAAAAGGCTGTAAACCACAAAAGAGCACAACTATAATGCTCCTCGTGATTCATGGCCTTTGTTTTTTTAAGGAACCGCGCCTGACCGCTTGTTTAATATGTATGCTTTTCAAGGATTCCTTTTGTCACATCGGGATAGTTTGTAATTATTCCGTCAACGCCGCAACGAATCA
>JAEDIH010000065.1 GCA_016292575.1 Clostridiaceae bacterium
ACCTGTCGGTGATATATCTTGAGGACATCTTGACTGCGGCAACGATAGCGTCATCGGTTATTTTAACCTTGTGGTGCGCCTCATATTTATTTCTCAGTCCCTTAAGGATTTCAACGGCCTCCTCCTCGGAGGGCTCACCGACCTTGACGGGCTGAAAACGCCTTTCAAGTGCGCTGTCCTTTTCAATATATTTGCGGTATTCTTCAAGCGTTGTTGCACCGATAACCTGAAGCTCGCTCCTTGCAAGCGACGGCTTGAGAATATTTGCGGCGTCTACCGCACCCTCGGCGGAGCCTGTGCCGATAAGATTGTGAACCTCATCAATAAAGAGGATAACGTCCTTTGCCTTGGTTACCTCGTCGATACAGCTTTTTATTCTTTCTTCAAAATCTCCTCTGTATTTTGTTCCGGCAACCATTCCGGTAAGATCAAGAGACACAATGCGCTTATCCTTGAGCAGCTCCGGAACCTCGCCCTGTGCAATCCTCAGCGCCAGCCCTTCGGCAATCGCGGTTTTGCCTACGCCCGGCTCGCCTATAAGGCAGGGATTGTTCTTGGTGCGCCTTGAAAGAATTTGAATAACCCTTTCAATCTCCTTTTCGCGGCCGATAACCGGGTCAATCTCGCCGTTCTGAGCCTTTTTGGTCAAATCCTGACCGTATTTATCAAGGTTCGGAGTTGAGGTTTTTGCAGAATTTTTGCCGCCGGGGCGTCCGCTTTGGGAAAACGGAGAGCGGCTTTCCCCTGCGTTTGAAAGTTCGTCCAGCAAAAGCGGAACGGACACGCCGAGCTCGGAAAGAATATATGCGGCACAGCCGTCACCCTCGCGCAGTATTGCGCCGAGGAGATGCTCGGTACCTACATAGCCTGCGTTCTCGCTCCTTGCAAGCGAAACAGAAAGCTCAATAATATGCTTGCAGCGCGGCGTGAAATCATCGGGAGTAAGCACAGTAGGAATGCCCACGCCGACGGTACTCCTTATTAGCTCTTCAACCTTTTGCGGCGTTACCCCGCGCGAAAGCAGGAGAGTTGTGGCCGTGCCGTTGTCCTCGCGGACAATGCCCATCAGAAGATGTTCGCTGCCGATATAGGTATGACCGAGATTTTCGGCAACCTCAATGGCAGAATTAAGAGCACGGTTTGCTTTTTCGGTAAAACCGGTGAATTTATACATACGGATCAACTCCTTGTTCTTTTATGGATTTATCTGAACGGACGGCAGACATGAATTTCATGCCCGCCGCCCGATTATTGTTTATTGCTTCCGGCTCAAAGCCTCTTTAACGGCTTCGGCTCGGAAAACATCGCGTTCACGCTGGGAAAGGCTTTCTCCCTGCTTTGCGTTGATTGTTGCCGGCTGCATTTCAATCAGCAGACGACTGAGTGTTTCAAGGGGAAGGTCAACAATTCCCTGCGCCGCCCCGAGACGAACGAGAGATAACAGCTCGCAGAATTCATCGCAGCCCAGCATGTGCGCACTTGTGAGGATTCCGTAAGCGCGCCAGATGCGGTCGATAAAAGCGTCGTCCTTAAGCAGTGCCTGCCTTGCCTGCGACTCCTGCTCGGCAATTTGCAGAGCAATGGAGTTCAGATTCTGAACCGCGGCCTGCTCGGAAATTCCGAGCGTGACCTGATTGCTGAGCTGGAAAAGGCTGCCGACAAAGCGGCTTGTGTTACCGTAAACTCCGCGCAGCGTCAGACCGAGCTTTGCAACCGTTGCAGCAAGGCGCGCAATCACGCCGTTTTCCGCAAGTGCCGGAAGGTGAAGCATTACGGAAGCTCTCATTCCCGTTCCGAGATTGGTCGGACACTGGGTAAGGTAGCCGAGGTTTCTGTCAAAGGCGATAGCGGCCTTTTCCTCAAGTGCCTTGTCAAATTTCGACGCTTTTTCATATGCGTCCTCAAGGGCAAGACCGGGAAGAATGACCTGAATGCGGGCGTGGTCTTCTTCACACAGCATTATGCTTACGTCCTCGTCCTCGGAAAGGAGCAGCGCACGTCCGTTCGGGTCGGAAGCAAATTCCGGGCTTATCAGATGCTTTTCTGCAAGCGAAACGGCGGCGACAGAGGAAATCGCTTTCATTTCGGTGTAGGTGAGTTTTTCGCCGCTGTCCGCAGCGAGAAAAATATCGCGCATTATCTCGTTGACTTTTTCCTTTTCCACGGTGCTCAGACGCGCCGGAAAGGGATAATCTTTAAGGTTGCGTGCAAATCTTATTCTTGTGCTGAGAACAACGTCAGAATGTTCGCCTTTGTTTGAGTACCACTTCATTTTTTTATTTTTCCCCTTTCAGCTCTTTTATTTCGTCCCGGATAACAGCCGCCTGTTCAAAGTTCTGGCAGTCTATTGCTTTCTGCATATCCTCCTGGAGCTTTGCAATCTTTTCCTCGGTGGAAAGCTCTTTCTTTTTGGCTTCCGGCTTTTTTTCGTCCGGAACTTCGGTATAGGGTACTCTGCCCACATGCTTTGTTCTTCCGTGGATACGCTGAATTGAGGGCAGCAGACGGTCATAGAATTTCTCATAGCAGTCTGCGCAGCCGACCATTCCGGTGCGGATAATATCGTCAAAGGTACTTGAGCATTTTTCGCAGCGGTCGGTCTTTGCCGAGGCAAGGGCAAACGCGCTGTCCTTGAAGAACGATGAAAAGATATTGGGGATACTTAATGAAAAGTCATCGAAAAAGTCATCGTAACCGAGCTTTCTTGCGCATTCTTCGCAAAGGTGGCTTTCGGTCGTTTCACCGTTAACAATTCTTTTTATATGAGTTGTTGCTTCGCGTTTTGAGCAGTTTTGACACATCATAATCAATTCCTCCTGTCAGTTATTCATTACCGTAATGAGAAGCTGTTTGAATATCAACGCTCGGACCTTATCTCTCGTTTCGGCGTCAACGGCTCTCAGACACGAGTCGCCGGCGGCAGAGAGGATAAGCTTTGCGTCACGCTTTGAAAGCAGCTCGCGGTAAACAAGATTTGCAAGGTGGGCGCGGCAGGTGCCCTCGTCAATCGAGTCGCCCACCGAGTTGACAACGTGCATCAGCAGAGTTTCGCCGTTACAGTTGACCTTGGCAATCCTGATAAAACCGCCGCCTCCCCGTCTGCTTTCAACAATGTATCCGCGCTCCGGAGTGAAACGCGAGGAGATTACATAATTTATCTGGCTGGGTACACAGCCGAGGTTCTGCGCAAGGGTATTGCGTCTGAACTCAACCTCGTCCTTTCCGTCGAGCATTTCGGATATCATCTGAGCGATTACATTGGAAAGGTTCACTTTTTAAACACCTTCTTTGACTTTGACTTTCTTTGACTTTCTGTTGTATATTATAGCCGACTTTGACCTTTTTGCAAAGGTCAAAAAAGGTCAAAGTTGACCGATATTCTCCGATTTTTAAAAATAGCTCTTGTTTTCTCCGGTTTTCTCACTTTTAAAATTTTTTGAAAAATTTTTATTTTTGACCTTCAGTCGATCCTTGTGCGGAGTTGAGGAAGGCTTTGACCTTTCTTCGGGGAAAAACTCCCCTGCCGTTTCCGCAGAAAAAAGCTGCTCCTTTTCAAGCTGCTGCCCGTTTTTTTTCATATAAGCCCCTCCTTATTTGCATAGTTTTGCCGGTCGGTTTCCGGCGCGCCGCATAATGTGCGCGACATACTTACGGGCATCTTCGGATTATATGCGCTGCCCTGATACAATATATTTCATATTCTACGCCTCTTTTCCGCCGCTTATTCCGAAAGCAGCACGCAAAAAGAGCCTGCCGCATCATACGCTTTCTGCGTTCAAATGCAACAGACCCCTGTAATATTATATGAAGTATGCCGTCAGGTCTTGACAAATTCCGTTTCGCCTTTGTTAAGAATTCCGATATAGCTGTTTCCGCTGTTGACGTTTATAACCTTGCCGTCAAGGTCAGTAACAACAATGTTGGAAATTTCGCTCGGCTTTGTCCATTTGATCTTTTTAACGGTACCCATTGAAACATAGTATCCGGTTCCGCCCTTCCAGTTCATCTGAACAAGCGGGCCGCCGTCATAAAGCGAAACATCGGTCTCAAGGGCAAAAACGTTTTTATAGCTGAGCTGCTTTTCGGCCTTTGAATCCATCTGATCTTTGCCGTTGTGCTGCTTGAGATAGACCTTTTTCTTTGCGTCATAGGTGAAAGTGCTGTAATAATAATTGGAGAAGTTGAGCGTAAGCTTCTCGCACTTTTCGCCGCTGACCTTCTGCGGTGAAACAAAGTTGAAGATATACGTATCCTTACCGGTCTTGTATGATGTGCGAATCTTATACTTTTTGAAAAGCTCCGGAATATTCGTTCCGTCAACATAGGCGGTATGCTCGCGGCTGTATCTTCCGAGGCGGTCGGGATCCCTGCCGAACACAAGCTCGTCATAGTTCTGCGCGCCGTCAAAATAATCAATCTTGAGCCTGTCAAGCGTTTTCTGACCGAGGGACTTGTTGCAGCCGAAGCAGAAATAGACCGCATCGAGTCCGTAGGCGAAGATTGGGAAATAATAGCGGCAACTTCTGACCGAGCAGACCTTGGGTACCTTGGTGTAATCGGCAAAAACGGCCATCATTCTTGTTATGCCGCCCTCAACAAGGCACTCGAACATCAGGTCGGCCTTATAGATTCCGTACTGAGGAAGCGACTGGGTGATATTGTTTACCATTATTGCAACCGGACGGGTATTCTGCGCATTTTTTGAAAGGTTGTCAAGACCTGTCAGGCGGTTACGCTGAACAACGACCGGTTTTGTTGTTGCGGGAGCGGTTGTGGGTGCAAGTGTGGTTTCCTCCAGCTTTTTTCCGCCGCAAGCCGAGACCGAAAAAAGCAGGAACAGAACCGAAAGAACGGCTACTGTGCGTTTGATAATGCTGTTCATTAAAATTACCTCTGGTTTTTGCTCGCCGCCTTTTTGTGACAAACGAGCGGATTGCGGCGCAAAAAACGCGCCCTGCTTTGCAAACGCCGAAAATTGTACTGTCCGATTAATCAGCGGTTGCTTTTTTATATAGTATACCAGTTTTTCGCCTGTTTTTCAACAAATACCTCCTTTTTATCTTCCAAAAATCGTAGCCGTAAATTGTATACTTTTATGAACCGGCAAACGAAAAGCGCTTAAGAGAAACTATAATTTAAAATAAACAAAGGCTATAAATCACGCAGAGCGTTATCCTCCGCCCACTGTGATTTATAGCCTTAAGCTTTTTTATTTTGCTTTTACAAAGCGACGAATCGCCGGTCCAGCCTGCGGAATTAAACGCCGAGCTTTTCAAAAAGCTTTTTGAAAAGACCTGCAAGCTTCTGAAGAAGATAAGTGATGTCCTGCCAATACATAAGCGGTGTAAATTCAAATTCCATAACTGCATCCTCCTTTTAATTTATGAATAAATTATACACTTAAATTTCAAAAATGTCAACAGCCTGTGAACGAATATTAAGGAAGCTATTAAAGATATCTCAAAACGGCAACAACCTTTCCGAGGATCGCCACCTCGTCAACGATAATCGGATCATAAAGCTCATTCTCCGGCTGGAGACGGAAATGTCCGTCCTCTTTATAAAAGGTTTTGACCGTGGCTTCATCGTCAATGAGAGCAACGACCATGTCGCCGTTGTTTGCAACAGGGGTCTGCTCGGCAAAGATGATGTCTCCGTCAAGGATACCTGCGCCGAGCATACTTTCACCGCGGACGTGCAGAGCAAAAAGCGGCTTATCCTTTGAAACATAGCCTGAATACGGCAGATAGCACTCAACCTGCTCAACGGCAAGAATGGGCGTACCGGCGGTGACAACGCCGAGCAAGGGAACATGGTGAACGTTCTCCGCCTGACCGACTATACGGATAGAGCGCTTGAGCATCGGGTCGCGGACGATATAACCCTTTTCCTCAAGGGCGTCAAGATTTGCCTGGACGGAGGACGTTGAACGCAGGCCGACCGCCTGGCAGATCTCCCTGACCGAGGGAGGAACGCCGTCCCCCGCCCGTTCCTTGAGGTATTCAAGAATACGGTATTGATTTTCGCTGAGCGGTTTCATAAGCATCGCTCCTTTGTTGTGATTTTAAATAAAACTTAGCAAGGTGAACAAATGATCGGTTACACAGAGAGTATAACATATCTTTACAAAAAATGCAAACATTTGTTTGGCGAAAAATAAAAAAATTTTTTGTCTGCCCCGGTTTTTGCCGCACGCAAGGAATAAACGCGGCTTTTAAAGAGCAGAATATTTTCAGTACCGCTGAGTAATCAGCGATTACATCCAATATTTTTTGAAACGGCGGTTTGAAAAATGAAGAATAACAACTATTCCGAAAAAGGATTTTTCTTTTCCAAAAAGGGCTTTTACATCACGGCAGTGATCGGTATTCTCGCCGTTGTTGCGGCGGCGGTCACACTGAAAATTTCAACAAACAAGCTCAAGCGCGGAATTTCCGATATTACGTCAAGCTCCGCCCCCTCGCTCAGCGAGGTTGAAATGAGCGCCGAAAACGTTCCCGACCCGCGCCGGTTTACACAAACCGAAAGCGAAACGGAAACCACCGAAGAGGAAGCAGTCCCCGAAGAAACCGAAACGAAAAAGCCGAGCGAAAAAACCGAACCGCAGACGGAGCGTGCGGCAAAGATTGAAAACACCTCGTATAAACTTCCGATAGGTACGGACATTCAAAAGGAATTTTCCACCGATACGCCTGTTCTGAGCAAGACGATGGGCGATTACCGCACACACCCGGGCGTTGACTTTGAGGGCTCTCAGGGCGCCGAGGTCTGCGCGGCCGGAAACGGCGTTGTAACGCGCGTTCTTGCCGACACAATGTGGGGCTATATCGTTGAGATAGACCACGGTGACTTCACCGCAAGGTATGTAGGACTTGACCAGGGTACCGCAGTCGGAATCGGAGACAATGTTCAGATTGGACAAAAAATCGGTACGCTTGCGGAAATACCCGTTGAAAAAGAGGACGGAGTCCACCTGCACTTTGAAGTGATAAAGGACGGCAAAGCGACCGATCCGTTTGAAGCACTCGGCATAACAAGGTAACCTGCCCCCGTGAGTAGGCGTTTAGGGGCAAAAATACAAAACCGCAATTCAATGCTCAGTAAAAATTTTGTGCATTGAAGCAGTAAAAGAAACGGGGACCGTGAAAAATGCCGGTCCCTGTTTTTTTGAGCAATGGATAAATTTTACGATAATTCTTTAGCAGGCATTGCAGCAAAATCAGCCCAGGATATGATTTTAATGTTCTTATCTTTGGCTCTCTGCAAAAGATCTCCGCTTTTTAAAATTTCGTATTCAAAAACACGCTTTTTCCAGTCTCCGGTCGGGTCATTCTTTTCCTTTGCAGGATGCAGAAACATTTCCGTGACACCGGCGCAGCAATTATCAACAGCGTCAAGATAATACTTTTTTAATGCGTTGCAATCCTTAATATCCTTTGCGCTCCAAGGGTTAGACACGAGGTCGTCAAGCAAGCGGACGTTCCGCTTCTGCCCCTGAGACACTATGTGCCTTTGAAAAGCGCAGACCGGTTTCGGAACGCGGCTTATTCCAAGCTGCCTTGCAATGAAATCCGGTCTTTTCGGAAAGCGGTACGCAAGTGCGTGCCTCGCACAAAAATCGTATGCGTCAAGATAAAATCTTCTTCCGTTGATGCCGTAAAGCGTTCCGCAATGGTTATCGGCGTGATCAACCGTAACGCCGTTTGAAATAAGGAAGTTATACTGCGCTTCAAGCTCCGCAGCAACCTCCCTGCGCCTTGCGTGCAAGGCTAACCTTTTTTGATTGCTTTCAAGCCCTTTTTCATTGCACAGCGAGGTGCTCGAGCTAAGGCTCGTCCACGGCTCGTCCTTGTTGTCGGAGTTGATTGCAAGATGCACGCCCACCGGTATTTTTTCTGCTGCCGCCCTTTTTGCGGCAGTTTCCGAATACGGCGTTACACAGAGAAACGAGGTTGAGGAAATCAGGCCGTTTTTATAAAGCTCTGTTATTGCGTCCGTTTGCTGTTCGTTATAGCCGAAATCATCGGCATTGATTATCAGGTATTTATTCATCCGCACTCACCGAAACAGCTTCAGACTCTTCCTTTTTGTTAAAATGAAGGAGCATTGAGAAAATGCTTGCAATCAGCATTGCGACAAACGGCAACACGCAAAGGAGATATTTTGAAGCAACATCGGGCTGTGTTCCGGGTTCAAGGTCGTTTTTAAAGCCGAAAACGTTATACATTATCTTATAGCCGAGAGCAACATACAAGCCGTTGAGTCTGTTCATTACCCCGATAAGGCTTGTCAGCATACCCTCACGCTTAACACCGTGGCGTTCATAGTCATTATCTATAATTTTCGCGCCGATACAGTCCATTGTAATAAGACAGCCTGCCACACCGACGCCCATTATGCTCGCAATGACGATTGCAACCGGAAGATTCTTTGCAAAATAAAGAGGAATGAAGCCGACAGCCATTACAATAAATCCAAGCCGCCATATTTTAATAATTTCCACTTTTTTGGAAATTGCCGAGAACACAACTATACCAATCAAAGCAAATGCGAACACTGCGGCGAGCATAACTGTAGTCATGCTTTCGTTGAGCTTCAGGGTGTATTTTACATAGAACGGAACTGCCTGGGATATGAGCGAAAATGCCGCCGAATAGAAAGCACTGGCAAAACCGAAAATCCAGAATTTGCTGTTTGTTGCAAGCGCAATAATCGCCTTGAAAAGGTTCGGCTTTTCCGCGTTTTCAAGCTCTCTTTTTTCTTCTTCAATATTCTCATGACAGCCGAAAGTCATATACAAAATAACAACAAGTGCTATTGCGCCGTATATAATAGCCGTTAGACCGTAGCCGATTGCTTTCGCAACAAGCGGAGTGAGAACAATGGAAATTACCATTGCCACAAGCTGGCATATCTGCCTGATGCCATTTGTTTTTGCCCTTTCCACATCTGTTTTGAAAAGCGTTGGGAACAGTGCTCCGTAGTTGGCATTAATGAGCGAGTCAAGCGTTCCTGTGAGGATATACATTAAGAGTATATAAATATACGCCTGAGTTTCGTTTGACTGTATACCCTGCGGCATATTGAAGAACATTATGAACGAAAGTATAAGAAGCGGCGTTCCGATTACAAGCCACGGTCTGCGCTTGCCCCATTTTGTGTTTGTCCTATCCGAAAGCAAACCGTATATGGGGTTGTCGATTGCGTCAACAAAGGTATAGATGAACACTATCCTTGCCATCTGATCCGATGTGATAAGATTAAGCTTCGTCAGGTACAACGCCGCTGCATACGACTTGAACATATTGACCGGAATTGACGTTCCGAACATTCCGAAGCCGTATCTGAACGGTGATGTTTTTCTCAGCGGGCTTTCGCTTGCTTGCGTTTTGGTTTTCATTCGTTTTACCTCCCGGTTATCATTTTTTAAAATATATTGGGTTCGTTATTGCTCGGACATACTCCGTTTTGCCGACAGAATAAACAGCCTTGATGTATGCAAAGGTTGCGTCTTCTTCAAGAGAAACTGCCATCTTAACACTGCCGCGGCAATTCTTCAAAGCAACAGCTTCCTTAGTGTCTGTTACAAGAACAAGGCTTTCCCCTTTTAGGTTTTCTCCTTTAATTTTCAAAAGCCTTTCTTCTGTTTCAACAGTGTCACCCATTTCAGCTTTTCCGCAGTTTATCAGAAGCCTTACTCCCCTGACACTGTCCGTGATAAAGCTGTGGCCGTTTTTAACTGCGTCAAGAATGTCCTTGCTGCTCCTTGAATCGCTCAGAACAGCCGTTACGGGGTTTCCTATTCTTGCAGGATTGAGCGGCTTGTGGTAATCGCTTCCGCCAACGGCCGGAATTCTGCGCCCTTTGCGCAACAGCTCAGTCCAGAAAACGATTCCTCTGCTGTTTGTCGGGCGCATAGGACCGTTCCACACCTCGACCGCGTCAAAATTTTCATTTTTCCAAAGATACGGACAGATTCTGCATTTTGGATGATTCACCGAAATTACTGCGCCGAGCGAACGGGCATGGGCAATGAGCTTTTCCGCTTCGGCTTCATTATTTGCAATGAACGAATTTTCAAAAGGCGCTTCTACACCGAAAAAATTCATGTGTCCGTTATAATGCGTCCATTCAACGGCAGGGATAAAGG
>JAEDIH010000002.1 GCA_016292575.1 Clostridiaceae bacterium
AGCATACGCTTTGATGCACATCTTACTTGCATCTTTTCCGCCATATTGCACAAAAACCGCTTGAAATCCGACAGGATTCCTGCACGGCTTTTGCACAATCTGACGAAAAATCTGACGGCGTAATCTGTACATCAGATTTAATCAGAGCTTCCTTAAAAAAGTTATGATTTATTAAGAGACTTCTTAAAATTGATTTTGTTAAAAAACAGGTGTATTAAATGAAAGATAAAAACAAAAAGCTTTTTTCCGAGATGCTGTTCGGTCTCACCGCCGCCGGAAAGGTGTTTCTTCCTGCGCTTGCAGCGGCTGCCTGCCTTTCGGTCAACGTATATTACGCTCTTGTTTCGGCAATAGTCTGCCTTGCTTTGTCTGCTGCCCTGAAAAAAAAGGTGCTTTCCTTGAACGCATTTTTGCTTGTTCCGGTGGTTTTTGTTGCCGTTGCGTCCGGAAACGGTGCTTTGCCGCTTGCCGTTTTTGTCGGTTCCCTGCTTTGCATTCTGCTCTCGCTTTCAAAAAATCAGCTTACCTTTCCGCCGTATGTAAAAGCCGGCGCGGCAATGGGACTTGCGTTTTCAATAACGGTGCTTCTGACAACATATTATTTCGGAATCGGCGCTTCGGGAAGCACAACCTTTGAAATGCTCAAAAACTACCGCTATTTAGGTTTCCATCCGAATTGGCGCGGCGTTTTCTTCGGCACGGTAACCCTGTTTGTAATGATAGTCTTTCCGTACAGATTCAAAAAGCTTTCAAAGTATCTTCCGGCGGAATTCGTTTCCCTGATAATACCGCTTGTGTTGAACCTTTTTCTCAATCCCGATAAAAACTCGACTCCAATTCTCGAGGTCGGCGCGCTTTCCGATATGACGGTGCTTTCCGGCGTAAAAAGCTTTTTGCCGCTTCTTGATTTTTCTGCGCTTTCCGGCGGTGAAGGTCTTGTGACCGTGATGAAAGGCGCGTTCGCTCTTGCGTTTGTCTGGACGCTTTTCAAGCCGCAGGAAAGGAAGGATTCCCTTTCTGCCGCCTCGTGCGGCGCGGTTTCGGCTTTGCTCGGCGGCTTTCCGGCTGCCCGGCGCAATATTCTGAAATATACCTCCCTTTCGGCGCTGACTGCCGTTGCTGCGTCCACACTGTTTGCCGTGCTTTGCTCCGGCATTATTTCAAGAATACCTCTGCATTCGCTTGCTGTTATGTTCATCGTTTCTGCCTGGCAGAGGGTTCCGTTCAGGCTTGCCGCGCCTGTGTTTGCGGAAAAGAATTTTATTGGAATTGCGATGTTTTTTGTTTCCGCATTCGTCTTTGTTTTCTTTGACCCGTTCATAGCGGCGATTATCTGCGTTGTGTTTTCCGTTGCGGCAGGGAGGATTAAAAAATGAGCAGCAGAGTTATGAAAAATAATAAAAGCTCCGGCAAAGGTAAGCTGGTAAAGGATATCGTCAGGGGACTTACTTATATTGTTATGATTTCGGTTTTCCTCCTTGATATCTATACGCTTGTTCTTTGCAATAAGTATGAAAAGGAATACTCTTTTTCAGCCGAGACGTTTGATTATAAGTACGGAGACGACCGTATCCACTTTTTAAACACGGCGAACTCCGATTGCGTGCTTATTGAAAGCAACGGACGCTTTGCGCTTGTGGATTCCGGCGAAGGGAACGACGATCCGCGCAGAAAGACCGAATACCGCGGTTTCCGTGACGATGTTATCAATTACATCAAAAAAGTTGCAACCGGAAAGGACGGTAAGGCGCACCTTGATTTTATTCTCGGAACGCATTGCCACTATGACCATTACGGAAACTTTGAGGATATCATTAAAAATGACGATATAGTAATTAAAAAAGCGTATTTTAAAGAGTATGACCCGAATGTCGGCACAGACCTTGAAAGCAACGGCTGGGGCAATATTCAGACCTATAACAGGATAATTGACGCGCTGAAGGAAAAGAACATTCCGTTCACCGGAAACTTACCGGACAAAGAATTCATGTTCGGAGATTTCAGGGTCAGGTTTATCAACACCGTTACTCCGCAAGAGCTCGTTGGCAAAGGCGAAAACGCCGCAAGCGTTGGAGTCTTGCTTGAAAAAGGGGAGCGCACCGCTTTTCTTGCGGCGGACTTCACCGCAAAGTCCGGTCTTGAAAAAAGGTACGGTGATGAGATAGGCCACGTTGACCTTTTAAAGATCGGTCACCACGGTTATTTCGGCTCGTCCTCACGCAGCTTTATTAAAAAGCTCTCGCCGAAGATTGCGATAGTCACAAACTACCTCGGAAAGATCTATCCGAACGTCAAATGGAATCTTACCGTAACGGCGAAAGCTTCTATTTATTCCTGCGTCAATCATGACGGAATTGTTGCAACGTTTACGGACACAAACGAAATTGTTCTTACCGACCGCGCAATGTAAGGCTCCTTTTCTTCGCAGCAATTAATAATTAATAATTTGTTTAAAGCGGTCGATAATAATTTCAAAAACTACTTGACAAACGTAAAAGACGGTAGTATTATATTTAGGCAACAAAGCAGAGCATTGTTTCGTTCTCACCTTCCGAATTTTGTTTTTGAAGGTCAATAAACTTCTTTAAGTGTATTGTGCGTGAACGGAAAAACTCTGTTCACGCTTTAGTTTTATCAGATTTTTTGGAGGTGTATGAACATCGCTATCAAAGAAATGCAGATCAATGAGGAAATCAGAGACAAAGAGCTTCGTGTTATCGACGCAGACGGCGAGGCAATCGGCATCATGTCTGCCGCCGAGGCGCTGAAGATTGCCGAGGAAAAAAATCTTGATCTTGTCAAAATTGCTCCTCAGGCTAAACCGCCGGTATGCAAAATCATGGATTACGGAAAATATCGCTTTGAACAGACCAAGCGCGAAAAGGAAGCAAGGAAGAATCAGCGTATTATCGAAATTAAAGAAATTCGCCTTTCTCTTAATATCGACAAGCATGACTTTGAAACCAAGGTCAATCACGCAAAGCGCTTCCTTGAAAGCGGAAACAAGGTCAAGGTTTCAATCCGCTTCCGCGGTCGTGAAATGGCTCACCCGGAAAACGGTCTTGTTACAATGAGTAACTTTTCCGAAGCCTGCTCTGAGTTCAGCTCGGTTGAAAAGCCGGCAAAGCTCGAGGGTCGCTCAATGCAGATGTTCCTTGCACCGAAAACAAAAAAGTAATTACAGGAGGAAAAATCATGCCTAAGATTAAAACTCACAGCGGAGCCAAAAAGCGTTTTAAGCTCTCAAAGAACGGTAAGCCCATCCGTGGTCATGCTTACAAATCTCACATCCTTAACAAAAAGACTACCAAGCGCAAGAGAAATCTTCGCAAAACAGAAGTTGCCGACGTTACAAATCAGAAGCAGATCAAACGTCTCATTCCTTACAAATAAGATGACTTCCGCCGGTTGACCGTGCGGCTCATTTTCCACCAACTTCTGATTTTAGAGAAATATATTATAACGGAGGTACTTTATCATGGCACGTATTAAAGGCGCAATGATGACTCGCAAGAGAAGAAATAAAGTTTTAAAACTCGCTAAGGGCTATTACGGCTCAAAGCATAGCCTCTTCAAAACAGCCAAGCAGGCCGTTATGAAGAGCGGTAATTACGCTTACATCGGAAGAAAGCAGAAAAAGCGCGACTTCCGCCGCCTTTGGATAACAAGAATTTCCGCCGCCTGCAAGGCTAACGGAACCAACTATTCAACTTTTATCAACGGACTCAAGAAAGCCGGCATCACTCTTAACAGAAAGATGCTTTCCGAGATTGCAATTGCTGATCCCGCCGCTTTCACCGCTCTTGTTGAAAAGGCAAAGGCTGCTCTTTAATTGACTGTTATGCGTCCGAGAAATCCTCTCGGGCGTATTTGTCTTTTTTTGGTGACTGCCGGTGAGCCTATGAAAGGAAAAACAATATGACAAGCGTTATCGAAAGCGCCTCGAACGAAAAAATCAAGGTCGCCTCAAAGCTCTCCGTCTCATCAAAGGAGAGGAAGGAAAAAAACAGCTTTCTGCTTGAGGGGCTTCGCCTCTGCCGCGACGCAGCGGAATGCGGCGTTTCGGTCAGGACTTTTTTTTACACACAAAATGCATTTGAAAAACATGAGGCGGACGTTCGTTTCATTTCTTCAAAAGCCGAAAATACCTTTCTCATATCAAAAGCCGCCGCGCTGAAGCTGAGCGACACGCAAACTCCGCAGGGGTTTTTCTGCGTTTGCGCCTGTCTTCCTGCGCGTGACGAGGAAAGCATACTCAAAAGCGGAAAATTCATTGCTCTTGAGAATCTTCAGGATCCCTCGAACCTCGGTGCAGTTGCCCGTACGGCTGAGGCGCTCGGAATCACCGCGCTCATTACCGAAAGCGGCTGCGACATATATAACCCGAAAGCTCAGCGCGCGGCCATGGGCTCGCTTTTGCGCCTGCCCGTTATCAGGACGGACGACCTTTGCGCGCTTATCGGAAAGTGCAGGGCAAGGGGCTTCAAGACGTATGCAACAACGCCCTCAGACAGCGCAAAGCTCATTACCGAAGCCGATATGAGCGGCTCTGTTATTGCCGTGATAGGCAACGAGGGCAACGGTGTTTCACAAAGGATTTTTGACTCTTGCGAAAGTGTAACGATACCCATGAAAGGGCGCGCGGAATCGCTCAACGCTTCCGTTGCCGCCGCTCTCGTCATGTGGGAGCTTATGAAAGGATAAAGAAGCATAAGGAGAAAAAATTGGATAAGAGATTATACTGGCTCTGGCTTCAGAGCGCTCTGGGCTTCGGTGCAAACACAAATGCGCTTGTTTCAGCCTATGGCTCTGCGGAAAGGATATATGAAGCCTCGGACGATGATCTGCGCCTTTCGGGCGCGTTTTCCGAGGGGTTTTTCGGTCTTAAGGCTCAGGGTCTTCAAAAGCTGAAGCAGACCGATATCCGCGCCGGCGAAAGCGTGCTTGAATACTGCGAAAAGAACTATATAAGCGTTATTACTCCCGATGATCCGCGTTACCCGAAAAGGCTTCTCGGCATTCAGAACTATCCGCTTGCGCTTTTTGTCAGGGGCGATATTTCCTGCCTTAACGAAAGCAGCCTTGCCATCGGCGTTATCGGCACAAGAAAGCCGTCCGAGTACGGCATCAAGGCTGCCGAGCAGATTGCGCGCGGTCTTGCAAAAAACAGGGTGACAATCGTCAGCGGCGGCGCTCTCGGCATCGACAGCGTTGCCCACAGGAGCGCCATAGCCGAAAAGGATAAAACCGTTCTCGTAATGGGCTGCGGTCACGATTCGCGCTATCTGCGCGAAAACGAGGCGCTGCGCGAAGAGGTCACGCGCAACGGAGCAACAATAACCGAGTATCCGCCCTTGACTATGGCCGGAAAGGGATATTTTCCGCTGCGCAACCGCATTATCTCCGGCGTTTCCAACGGCGTTGTGATAATCGAAGCAAATCTCAGGAGCGGAACGCTCAATACCGCTGCCCACGCCAAAAAGCAGCGGCGCGATATTTTTGCCGTTCCCGGAGATGTTTCAAGCGTTTCCTATGCAGGCTCAAACAAGCTGATAATTGACGGAGCGCACGCAGTTTTCAGCGCGCAGGATATTCTTGAGCGCTATCGATTTGAGCTTGCAGGCAAGAGGGAATTTTCAAACCGGGAACCGAAAACGCCTTTTGACGGCATTGATTTATTTCCTTTCGGTGAAAATGACGCGCCGCAGGAGAAAATTCCTGTGAAAAAAGCACAAAAACCGCGCGCCGCAGCGCCCAAATGTGAGGAAAAAGCAAAAATTTTAAAAACCGTTCCTGAAGGTATTTCTAAAAATGCGGCTTTGGTGTATAATGTAATGAAAACCGAGGACATGCCTCTTGATGACATCATCAGAGAGAGTTCTCTGTCCGTCAGCAAGGTGCTCATTGCTTTGACCGAGCTTGAAATCGGCGGCCATGTCACCTGCGTCGGCGGAAATAATTACAGAGTTACCGGCGCCTGAAAAGCGCAATAAAATTCAACAAACCACTGATTTGTGAAAGGTGAAAATATGTCAGATCTGATTATTGTTGAGTCGCCGTCAAAGGCTAAGACTCTTAAAAGCTATCTCGGAAAGGGCTATAACATCGTGGCCTCAAAAGGTCACGTCAGGGATCTTCCGGCAGCGCGCCTCAGCGTTGATATCAAGCATGATTTTGCCCCGAAATACAGCATAGTAAAGGGAAAGGAAAAGCTTGTCAAGGAGCTTAAGGAAGCTGTGGCTCAGAGTGATAAGGTCTATCTTGCAACCGACCCCGACCGCGAGGGAGAGGCAATTTCATGGCATCTTGCGTCACTGCTTGGTCTTGACCTTGACGAAAGCAACCGCGTAACCTTCAACGAAATTACAAAAACCGGCGTCAAAAACGGCATGGCCGCGCCGCGCAAGGTCGATCTCGATCTTGTCAATGCTCAGCAGGCTCGCCGTATTCTTGACCGCCTTGTCGGCTATAAGCTCAGCCCCTTTGTTTCGCAGAAGATACGCCGCGGTCTTTCCGCGGGCCGCGTTCAGAGCGTTGCGCTGAGAATGATTGTTGACCGCGAGGATGAGATACGCGCTTTTGTTCCGGAGGAATACTGGACGATTGAGGGCAAGTTCCTTGCCGGAAGAAAGGTTGTCAACGCCCAGTTTTACGGCGATGAAAGCGGAAAGCTCAAGCTTTCAAACGAGGAGCAGGCAAACGCCGTGCTTGCGCGCCTTGAGGACGCACGTTACAGCGTCAGCTCGCTCAAAAAGGGAACAAGAAGAAAGAATCCTGCGCCGCCGTTCATCACCTCAACCCTCCAGCAGGAGGCCGCGCGCAGACTCGGCTTCCGCGCCGAAAAAACAATGAAGGTTGCTCAGGAGCTTTATGAGGGCGTTAATATCGAGGGTCACGGCATGGTCGGTCTTATCACATACATGAG
Source organism: Clostridiaceae bacterium (assembly GCA_016292575.1). Taxonomy (GTDB): domain Bacteria; phylum Bacillota; class Clostridia; order Oscillospirales; family Acutalibacteraceae; genus UBA6857. The sequence continues at coordinate 6,926 of JAEDIH010000002.1, forward strand.
AACCGATTCGCTTAGAATTTCCGAAGAAGCAAGGAGTGCTACCGATGAATACGTCCGTTCGGTTTACGGCGACAAATATATGCCCGATAAGCCGCGCTATTTCAAATCAAGAAGCAACGCACAGGACGGACACGAGGCAATAAGACCCTCAACAGTGGGCCTTACTCCCGAGTCCGTCAAGGAAAGCCTTTCGGGCGATCAGTATAAGCTTTATAACCTCATCTGGCGCCGCTTCGTAGCTTCGCTCATGTCGCAGTGTGTTCAGAACACCGTAAAGCTTGAAATCAAGGGCGTTGGAAAAAACGAAAAGGAGGGTGCTTACTGCCTATTCACCGCAAGCGGATATTCGGTCAAGTTTGACGGTTTTACCGTTCTCTATGATAACGCCGCCGACGATGAGGAAAAGGGCAAGCTTCCCGACGGTATTGCCGAGGGCGAAAGCCTTAAAGAACGCGAGATCAACAAAAATCAGCACTTTACTCAGCCGCCCGCGCGCTATACGGAAGAAACACTCATCAAAACGCTTGAGGAAAACGGTGTCGGTCGTCCGAGCACCTATGCAACCATAATTTCAACCATTGTCAAGCGCGAATATGTCTCAAGAAAATCAAAGCAGCTTGTGCCCACCGAGCTCGGGGAAACGATTACAAAGCTTCTTAAAGAAAAGTTCCCGAAAATTGTCAACACCAAGTTCACCGCGCAAATGGAGAGCGGACTTGACAGCGTCGGCGAGGGTCAGAAGGATTATATAAAGCTCTTGCATGAATTCTATGATGACTTTGAGCAGAATCTTGAAAAGGTTAAGGGCGAAATGCAGGGCGTGAAGATTCAGCTTCAGGAGGATCAGACCGACATACCCTGCGAAAAATGCGGACGTATGATGGTTATCAAAACCGGAAGATTCGGAAAATTCCTTGCCTGTCCGGGCTATCCCGAATGCAAAAACACAAAGCCCTACGTTATTGAAACGGGCGCGACCTGCCCGAAATGCGGCGGAAAGGTTATTGCCAAAAAGTCCAAGAGGGGTTACACCTTCTTCGGCTGCGATAATTGGCCCGACTGCGACTTCATGACCTGGGACAAACCGACCGAGCAGAAGTGCCCGCAGTGCGGAAAATCACTCTTTAAAGGCAAGGGCGGCGTTCTTGCCTGTTTGGACGAAAAGTGCGGCTATAAAGCCAAATAAATATTAGCGGTTAAACGGATTTACGGCTGAAATACGGTTAAGGAAGCTGCGATTTATTCGGAGATTCCTTAAAAAGCCGAGGAGGATATTATGAGCAAAGTTAAGGTTATCGGCGGCGGACTTGCCGGTGTTGAGGCGGCGTGGCACCTTGCCGAAAACGGGATTGAAACCGAGCTATATGAAATGAAGCCGAAAAAATTCAGTCCCGCTCATCATATGCCGACTCTTGCAGAGCTTGTTTGCTCAAACTCGCTCAAAGCAAAAAGACTTGAGTCTGCGGCCGGACTTCTCAAAGCGGAGATGCGCCTGCTCGGCTCGGTCTGTATGCAGTGCGCGGACGAATGTGAGGTTCCCGCCGGCGGCGCGCTTGCGGTTGACAGGGAGAAGTTTTCCGCTCTTGTAACTGAGAAGATAACCTCTCATCCGCTCATTACCGTCATTCACGAGGAAGTGTGCGAAATACCGGACGGCAACGTCATTATTGCCGCAGGACCGCTCGCAAGCGAAAGCTTAAGCGAAAGCATAAGCAGACTCTGCGGAACCGGACTGTTCTTTTTTGACGCTGCGGCGCCGATTGTAACTGCCGAAAGCGTAGATCCCGAGCTTTCCTTTTCTGCCTCACGCTATGACCGCGGCGGAGAGGACGACTATATCAACTGCCCGATGAATAAAGAGCAGTACGAAGCCTTCCGCGAAGCTCTCATAAACGCTGAAAGCGCCGAGCTTCATTCCTTTGATAAGCGTAAAGATGTTTATGAGGGCTGTATGCCGATTGAGGTCATGGCGTCAAGGGGAAAGGATACCATTCGTTTCGGTCCCCTCAAACCGGTGGGTCTGCGCGATCCGAAAACAGGTCACAGACCGTGGGCGGTTCTTCAGCTGCGCAAGGAAAACAAAAGCGGAACGCTTTATAATCTTGTCGGCTTTCAGACCAACCTGAAGTTTCCGGAGCAGAAAAGGGTCTTTTCAATGATACCTGCTTTGCATAACGCCGAGTTCATGCGCTACGGCGTTATGCACCGCAATACATATATCGACTCTCCGCGCCTGCTTTCGGGCGATTTCAGCTTCAAAACAAGACCCGGACTCTTTTTTGCCGGTCAGATTACAGGCGTTGAGGGCTATATGGAGTCCGCAGCCTCCGGAATCATGGCCGGACTTAACATGGCAAGGCGGATAAAAGGAGAAAAAACAGTTATTCTTCCGGAAACGACAATGATAGGCGCGCTTTCGCGCTATATCAGCGACGGGAGCGTTTCGGATTTTCAGCCGATGGGTGCAAACTTCGGCGTTCTGCCGCCCATTGAACCCAAGATAAGAGATAAAAAGGAGCGCTATGCCGCTCTTTCAAAACGGAGCCTTGCTTCGCTTGCAGAAGTGATTGAACTGCCGTAAAGGAGGTATGTATATGTTTGACGAATTTCAAAAAACAATAGACTATAAATTCAATAACGAAAAACTTCTTGAAGTTGCTTTTACTCATTCGTCCTACGCAAACGAAAAGCAGCTTTCGCGCGATTGCAACGAAAGGCTTGAATTTTTGGGCGATTCGGTTTTGGGTGTTGTTTCGGCTGATTATTTTTTCAATAATTTCAGCCATCTCCCGGAGGGTGAAATGACCAAAAGGAGGGCAGCGTGCGTTTGCGAAAAATCGCTCTTCGGCTTTGCAAAGGAGATCGATCTTGGCAAATACATACTGCTCGGAAAAGGTGAGGAGCACACAGGCGGCCGCCGCCGTCCGTCAATTCTAGCCGACGCGTTTGAGGCTGTTATTGCGGCTATTTATCTTGACGGAGGACTTGAGGAGGCGCGCAGGTTCATTCTGCGTTTTCTCAAAAAGGCGGTCAATGAAACGCCGAAGTTCAAGGACTATAAAACCGCGCTGCAGGAGATTATTCAGAAGAATCCCGACGAGCACTTGACATATATACTTGTCGGCGAAAGCGGTCCGGATCATGATAAGAGCTTTGAGGTGGAGGTTCACCTTAACAGCAATGTTATCGGCAGCGGAATCGGCGGCTCAAAAAAGGGTGCCGAGCAGGCCGCCGCCAAAAAAGCTCTTGAACTCATGGGCATAAAGGAATGAAGCACATAAATATTGCCCTTTTCATTCCCGATGAGGGCTGCCCCCACAGGTGCAGCTTCTGCAATCAGAAGACCATTACCGGCACAAGCAAAAGACCTCAGCCTAATGACGTCATCAGTGCCTGCGAAACCGCTCTGAACGGAAAAAAGGACGTTTCCGGGGGAGAGATTGCCTTCTTCGGCGGAAGCTTCACCGCCATTGAAAGAGGGTATATGCTTTCGCTGCTGAAATGTGCAAAAAGCTATCTTGACCGCGGCTTATTCAAGGGTATAAGAATTTCAACAAGACCGGATTGTATTGACGAATCGGTTCTTGCCTTGCTGAAGGAGTACAAAGTCACTTCAATAGAGCTCGGCTGTCAGAGCATGGACGATGAGGTGCTTTTTCTCAATGAGCGCGGGCATACCGCCGCTCAGTGCGAAAACGCCTGCCGCCTTGTCAGGGAATACGGCTTTGAGCTGGGCGTTCAGATGATGACGGGGCTTTTCGGCGATACTGATGAAAAAGCACTTAAAACGGCCCAAAGGCTGATTGCTCTCAGACCTGACACGGTGCGTATCTATCCAACGGTGGTGCTGAAGAATACCGCGCTTGAAAGGCTGTATGCCGAGGGCAGGTATCGCGCGCAAACGCTTGAAGAGGCCGTTGCGCTTTGCAGCAGGCTTTTAAAAATGTTTACTCAAGGCGGCATTAAGGTCATAAGGCTCGGACTTCACTCCGGCGGCGGAGTTGAGGAAAACTATGTTGCCGGCGCGTATCACCCGGCGTTTTGTGAAAAATGCGAAAGCAGACTCTACCGTGAAAATATTGAAAAGCTTCTTTCGGAAAACAAGGTTCAAAAAGGGGAAGCAACCATTTTTGTTTCGCCGCGGTATCTTTCGCAGGCCAAGGGACAGAAAAAGGAGAATGTAGCCTATTTCAATGAGCACGGATATAATATAAATATTGTCACGAAAGAAAACATTGAACAATACGAAGTCAGACTCGGTCGTTCTTTACCCGAGCGAACCGAAAGCGGAGAAGGAAGAACAAGATGATCTTAAAAGAAATTGAAATGCAGGGCTTCAAGTCCTTCCCTGAAAAAACAACGCTCAAATTCGGCAGCGGAATAACGGCTGTTGTCGGTCCCAACGGCAGCGGAAAAAGCAATATTTCCGACGCCGTCCGCTGGGTGCTCGGCGAGCAAAGCAGTAAATCCCTGCGCGGCTCAAAAATGGAGGACGTCATTTTTGACGGAACAAAAGTCAGAAAAGCCCACGGCTATGCAAGCGTAACTTTAAAGCTTGATAATACCGACCGCAGCATTGAGTCCGTTGACGAGGACGAGATTGCCGTAACAAGACGCTTTTACCGCTCGGGTGATAGCGAATATAAAATCAACGGAAAAACGGTACGTCTGCGCGACATCAATGAGCTTTTCATGGACACCGGTCTCGGTCGCGACGGCTACTCAATGGTAAGTCAGGGCAAAATTGCCGAGATGATATCCGGCAAGGGCAGAGAATGCCGTGAAATGCTTGAGGAAGCGTGCGGAATTTCCGCTTACCGCTATCGCCGCAACGATTCCGTAAGAAAGCTTTCTCAGGCGGAGGACAACCTTGTAAGGCTGCGCGATATCCTTGCGGAGCTTGAAAGCCGAATAGGACCGCTCAAAACGCAGAGCGAAAAGGCGCAGAAATTTCTTGTCCTTTCCGAAGAACGCAAGGGACTTGAAATCGGGCTTTGGCTATACAACATAGATAAGCTTAAAGCCGAAATCAGAAAGCAGGAGGACAGCATCTCCATTGCCGCAGCCCACTATGACCGCGCTCAGAGCGAGCTTGACGGAATTGAAAAGAAAATTGAGCTGTCCTATGAAGAAGCCCAGAACATTACCTTGAAGATTGAGGAGATCCGCCAAAAAATTTCCGAAGCTGAGGAGGCGGCCTCGACCTGTGACGGTCAGTGCGCCGTTTTTGAAAACTCAATAGAACATAACAAGCAGACCATCGCCCGTATTTTAGGCGATAAGGACTATTCAAGGCAGAACCGCGAGCAGCTTAAAAAGGAGATTGAAACCGAAGAAAACCTCATTTCTCAGATTAAGCATATAGCCACAAAAAAGCGTAACGAGATTGAAAAAGTCAAAAAGGAGCTTGAGGAAAAGAGCCACGAGGGCGAGTCGCTTGACGAGCTGAGCAAAAAGCTTTCAGCGGAAATTGCCGCTTTCACCTCAAGGCTTGCAGACTGCCGCGTGAGCGAGTCCACCGCGCAGTCCTCAATGGAGGAAATAAGAGCGCGCATTTCAGCCGTTGAAGCGCTAAGCGCTCAGCGAGCGGAAAGCCTCAAGACCTTTGAAAAGGAAAAGGAGGAAAAGCTCCTTGCGCTAGGTCTGTGCGCCGAGGAAATTGCGGCACTTTCAAACGCTGTTGACGGACTTTCGCTCCGCCTTAAAACAAGGAACGAAAAGGCGGACGGGCTCAAACGCACGCTTGACGAAAAGCTGTTTGAGCTTCAGCACCTTCTTTCAAAAAGGAAAATGCTTGAAGACCTTGAAAAAAATATGGACGGTTATTCCGGCTCGGTCAAGGTCGTGATAAAGGAGGGCAAAAACGGCACTCTTTCCGGAATAATCGGAACGGTTTCAAAAATCATCTCAATGAACGGCGAACACACCGTTGCCATTGAGACCGCTCTTGGCAATTCTGTTCAGAACATCGTTTGCGAAAGCGAAAACGACGCAAAGAACGCAATTAATTATCTTAAACGAAACGGCGCGGGTCGCGCAACCTTCCAGCCCGTTTCCTCCGTCAGGGCAAAAAGCTTTGAGGAAAAGGGACTTGAAAAGGTTGAGGGCTTTGTCGGCATGGCAAACGAGCTTGTTTCCTACGACTCAAAGTATGACGAGATTGTCCGTTCGCTGCTCGGACGCATTGCCGTTTGCGAGGATATCGACTGCGCAATCAATCTTGCAAAAAAATATTCCTATCATTTTAAAATAGTCACACTTGACGGACAGGTTGTCAATGCCGGCGGTTCAATGACCGGCGGCTCGCAGAGCAGGAACGCCGGTATTCTTTCCCGCGCAAACGAGATCGGGCGCCTTTCCAAAAAGCACGGCGAGCTTCAAAAGGAAACAGACGAGCTTCAGAAAAGCTATGACGAGCTTTGCAGAAGCATAGATAAAGCAAAGGACGAGCTTGAAAAGGCAAAGGGCGAGCTTCTTTCAAAGCAGGAGGAAAAGATACGCCTTGAGGGCGAAAAAAAGCTTTCCGAGGAGCAGTATCTCACCTCAAAAGCTGCTTTTGACGAGCTGAAAACCGAAAAGGAAAATTGCCTTGAACGTCTTTCCTCGTTTGAGGAAGCGTTCAGCAAGGCCGGTGAAGAAAGCAGACTCCTTTCCTCCTCAATTGAGGAAAACGAAGAAAAGCTTTCCTCGCTCGGCGAAAAGAAAAACGAGCTTTCTTCTCAGCGCGAAAAAATCACTGCTGAACTTTCAAGGCTCAGTCTTGATCTTCATGACGCGGACAAGGATCTTGCCGCAAGGACTCAGGCGATGAATTTGCTGATTTCCCGTCTTGTCAGCCATGAGGATAAGGACAGGCAGCTCGATGAGGAAATTGAAGAAATCCAAAAAAAGAATGTTGAGCTTGGTTCTCTTATTGAGGAACTCAAGGAAAAAGCTGCCCTCCTAAGAAAGGACAGCGGCGAAAGCAGGGAGAAAATCACCGTTCTTCAAAAGCAGCGCGCCGAAAAGGAGGAGCAGTCGGTAAAGCTGCGAACCGCCGAGCGCGAAAAAAGCGCCGAGCGCGAAACCGTCGGCGGCGAAAAGGCAAGACTTGAAGAGCGCAGGGAAACCATGCTGCTTGAGCTTGACAGCACCGTTTCAAAGCTTTATGACGAATATCAGCTTACATTGAGGGAGGCTTCGGCGGCAAACAGCAAAACCGATGATCCCTCAGGCGCAAAGCGCAGACTCGGCGAAATCAAAAACAGAATACGCGCCCTCGGCTCGGTCAATGTTTCCGCAATCGATGAATATAAAGAGGTGAGCGAGCGCTATGAATTCATGTCCTCTCAGCTTTCGGACGTGGAACGCTCAAAGCAGGAGCTTACAAAGCTTATTGCCGATCTGACCGGAAAAATGGCGAACCGTTTCCGCGATCAGTTTGCGCTTATTAACCAATATTTCGGCGAAACGTTCAGGGAGCTTTTCGGCGGAGGAAAGGCGGAAATCGTTCTCACCGACCCGGCAGACGTGCTGGAAAGCGATATCGACATTCGTCTTCAGCCTCCGGGTAAAAACGTTAAGCGCCTTGACGCGCTTTCGGGCGGCGAAAAGGGTCTTTCGGCAATCGCGCTGCTTTTTGCAATACTCAAGGTTAATCCTGCTCCGTTCTGTATCTTTGACGAGGTTGAGGCCGCGCTTGACGATGCAAACGTAACGCGCTACGCCCAGTATGTCAGAAGAATGACAAAAAACACCCAGTTCATTCTCATCACACACCGCCGGGGAACAATGGAGGAGGCTGACATGCTCTACGGAATAACAATGCAGGAACAGGGCGTTTCAAAGCTGCTTGAGCTTAAGACAGCCGAGCTTGCCGGAAAATTGGGCGTCACCTGAAAACGGCAGGACTGCAGCATAGTTTTGGAAAGATAGATACACAGGAGGAAGTTTATGGGCATTTTTAAGAAATTCGGCTTCGGGCTGAAAAAAACGCGCGAGGGTCTTGATAAAAAGCTTGAGGATGTTATCGGCGCATATGAGGAGATTACTGACGATCTTTACGATGATCTTGAAGAAGCGCTTATCATGGCCGACGTCGGAGTGACCACCGCAACAAAAATCATTGATGAGCTGCGTGACCGCGTGAACAAAAACGAGGTGCGCAACCCGAAGCACGCAAAAATGGTTATTGCCGATATCATTGCCGGAATGCTTGACGGCGGCGAGGACTGGGGTCTTGTTACCATTCCGTCCGTCATTCTCGTCATCGGCGTAAACGGAGTCGGAAAAACCACCACGATAGGAAAAATGGCTGCGATGTATAAGTCGCAGGGCAAAAAGGTCATTCTCGGCGCCGCCGATACCTTCCGCGCCGCAGCAATAGAACAGCTTCAGGTCTGGGCTGACCGCGCAGGCGTTGAAATGATAAAGCATCAGGAGGGTTCAGACCCGGCTGCTGTTGTTTTTGATACAATTCAGGCAGGCATAGCACGCGACAGCGATATTATAATTATCGACACCGCCGGACGTTTGCACAACAAAAAGAACCTCATGGACGAGCTTGCAAAAATCTATCGCGTTGTTGAAAAGGAGCTTCCCTATGCCGACCGGGAAATTTTCCTTGTTCTTGACGCAACAACGGGGCAGAACGCAATCAGCCAGGCCAAGGAGTTCATGCAGGTTGCCGAGCTTACCGGAATTGTGCTCACAAAGCTTGACGGAACGGCAAGGGGCGGAGTTGTTCTTGCAATCAAGAACGAGCTGAAGCTTCCCATTAAATATATCGGCGTCGGAGAAAAAATTGACGATCTTCAGCCGTTCAACGAAAAGGTTTTTGCAAAGGCTCTTTTTGAAAATACCGCAGAAACTCATAAAGACGAGGACGAATAATGAAATTCATCATTGCTACACATAATATGAAAAAGCAGGCGGAAATGCAGCGTATTCTTTCGCCGCTCGGCGTTGAGGTTCTAACGGCTGAAATGGCCGGAGTAACGCTGACTGATGTTGAGGAAACGGGCGCAACCTTTGAGGAAAACGCCGTTCTCAAAGCCGAAAACGGCTGTAGTGAAAGCGGTCTTCCCTGCATTGCGGACGACAGCGGTCTTTCGGTTGACTTCCTCGGCGGCGAGCCGGGCGTTTATTCCGCTCGTTATTCCGGAAAGCACGGAGACGATGAGGCCAACATTCAAAAGCTCCTCAAAAAGCTTGAAAATGTTCCGGACGAAAAGCGCACAGCGCGCTTTGTCTCTGTGGTCTGCGTGTGTTTTCCTGACGGCAGGAAACTTACCGTTGACGGAAAATGCGAGGGAAAAATCGGTTTTGAAAAGCACGGTGATAACGGCTTCGGCTATGACCCGGTATTCATGGTCGGCAAAAAAAGCTTTGCTGAGCTCTCCGCCGATGAAAAGGACAAAATCAGCCACCGCGGCAACGCACTTCGCAAACTTGTGCGGGTACTGCCGGAGTATTTGAAATAAACAAACAGGAGACGCAAATATGACAGGAAAAGAACGCGCCGCATGGCGCGCAAAGGCAAATTCACTTGAACCGCTTTTTCAAATCGGAAAAGGCGGAATATCAGACGCACTGATAAAGCAGACCGATGACGCACTGCGCGCAAGGGAGCTTATCAAGCTCAAGGTTCTGCTTGAATCCTCGCCTGTAAGCGTTCGCGAAGCGGCAAACGAGCTTGCACTCAGAACCTCTGCCGAGGTCATTCAGGTCATCGGCGGTGTAATTGTGCTTTACCGCGAGAGCGAGGAGCTGAAGCAAAAAGCGGCACAAAAGGAAAAGAACAAAAAGCTCGCCGCAAAAAAAGCAAGGGAAAAGCTTTATAAGGAAAGGGCGGCGCAAAAGCAGCGCTTTACCGTAAGAGCGCTCGGAAAGCAAAAATGAGGAGAACCGGTCTTTTCGGCGGAACATTCAATCCGCCGCACGTTGCACATTTGCGCCTTGCCGAAAAAGCCATAGAGGGCGCAAGGCTTGACCGCGTAATAATCATGCCTGCATTCATTCCGCCGCATAAAGCCGCGCCGGAGCTTTTGAAAAGCGAGGACAGGCTTGAGCTTTGCAGACGCACTTTCTGCGGCGAAAAGTTTGAAATATCCGACCTTGAGCTTCGGCGCAAAGGAAAAAGCTATACCGTTCAGACGCTTGAGGAGCTGAAAGAGCTTTATCCCGATGATGAGTTTTTCCTGATTATCGGCTCGGATATGCTTTTGAGCTTTAAAAACTGGTATCGGTATGAGGATATTCTGAAATACGCTTCGCTTTGCGTAATGACGAGGGAAAAGGCGGTCAGCAGAGCAGAGCTTTTTGAATATTGCAAAAATGAGCTGAAGCTTTTGAGCAAAGATTTTATCATTCTTGACAGCGACGCTTTTGAGCTTTCCTCAACCGAGGTCAGGCAAAAAGCAAAGGAGGGCAAAAGTTTGAGCAATATGCTGACCGAAAAAGCAAATGAATATATTAAAGAAAAGTCCTTTTATTCAGGGACTTCTTATGAAAAAATCAAAGCCCTTTTGAAAGAGCGGCTCGATGAACACCGCTATATCCATTCGCTCGGCGTTGCCGACAGTGCAAAGGAGCTTGCCGTGCGCTTCGGCGCAGATGAAAACAAGGCGTATCTTGCCGGTCTGCTTCATGACATTACAAAAAACGAAACGAACGAAAGACAGTTGAAATTGTTTGAAAGTGATGGTATAATCTTGAATCAGGTTGAAAAGAACAACCCCAAGCTTTGGCATGCCATGACCGCGCCTATCTTTATTAAAAACGAGCTTGGCGTCACGGACGAAGAAATTCTTTCGGCTGTCCGCTATCACACCACGGGCAGAGCCTCAATGAGCCTGCTTGAAAAAATTGTTTATATCGCCGATTACATCTCCGCCGAGCGCGACTATCCCGATGTTGACGTCATGCGCGCTCTTGCAAAGGAAAGCCTTGAAAAGGCGGCGCTGTATTCGCTTGAATATACCCTGAAAAAGCTTTCAAAAAGCGAGCTTGTCATTCACAACGACAGCCTGAGCTTTTATAACGAGCTTGTTATTCTCGGCGTTTCGGTCAAAGCCGAAACAGAAAGGAAAAATGCCAATGAACGAACTTGAATTAACAAGGGAAATTGTGAAAGTGCTTGACCGCAAAAAGGCCATGGATATCAAGGTGCTGCGCATCAACGAGCTTTCCATTGTTGCGGATTATTTCGTAATTGCCTCCGGTACTTCAAACACCCATGTCAAATCTCTTGCGGACGAGGTTGAGTATGAGCTTTCGCAAAAGGGAGTCGAGCCATCACACATCGAGGGCAGGGCAACGGGTTGGATACTGCTTGATTACGGTTCGGTTATCGTCCACGTTTTCACCGGTGAAAGCCGCGAGTATTATAACCTTGAGCGCCTTTGGTCGGACGCCGCGCAAATTGACATCAGCGATATTGCAGACAACAGAGATTAATATAATACGGAGTGATAAACTTGAACTACAACTTTAAAAAGACAGAGAAAAAGTGGCAGGAAAAATGGGAGGACTGCGGCGTTTTCCACGCGCAGGATAATTCCGACAAGAAAAAGTTCTACGCCCTTGTTGAGTTTCCCTATCCCAGCGGAGCGGGAATGCACGTCGGCCATATCAAGGCTTATTCCGGTCTTGAGGTAATCTCCAGAAAGCGCAGAATGGAGGGCTATAACGTTCTTTTTCCGATAGGCTTTGACGCTTACGGTCTTCCGACGGAGAACTATGCGATAAAAACCGGAATTCATCCGCGCAAGGTTACGGATATGAACATTGAAAAGTTTTCAAGCCAGCTTAAAAGGGTGGGCTTCTCCTTTGACTGGACAAGAGTTATCGACACCACTCAGGAGGAGTATTACAAGTGGACCCAGTGGATTTTCCTCAAAATGTTTGAGCACGGACTTGCTTTCAGGGATAAGACGCTTGTCAACTACTGCCCGTCGTGCAAGGTTGTCCTTTCCAACGAGGATTCGCAGGGCGGAAAGTGTGATATCTGCCACAGCGAAATTGTTCAGAAGTCCAAGGACGTGTGGTATCTTCGCATAACGGAATATGCCGACAAGCTGCTTGAGGGTCTTAATCATGTTGACTTTCTTCCCAATATTCGCCTTCAGCAGGAAAACTGGATCGGAAAATCGACCGGCGCGTTTGTTGTCTTTAAGCTCAAGGATATTGACGAAAGCTTCAGGATTTACACCACCCGTCCGGACACCCTTTTCGGCGTAACGTTCATGGTTATGGCTCCGGAGCATCCGCTCCTCGATAAGTATAAAGACCGCATCAAAAATTTTGACGCAGTTGAAGCCTACAGGGCTGAATGCGCCAAAAAGACCGAATTCGAAAGGACTCAGCTTGTCAAGGACAAAACAGGCGTTCGCCTTGACGGCTTTTCGGCTATCAACCCCGTTAACGGCAAGGAGATTCCCGTCTTTATTTCCGACTACGTCATGATGGGCTACGGTACCGGCGCAATCATGGCCGTTCCGGCTCACGATCAGCGTGACTATGACTTTGCAAAGAAGTTCGGCGTTGATATAATTGAGGTCATCAAAGGCGGTGACATAAACGAAAAGGCTTATACCGGCGAGGGAGAGGTTGTCAATTCCGGCTTCCTTAACGGCTGCAAGCATAAAGAGGAAGCGATTGAAAAAATGCTTTGCTTCCTCACGGAAAAGGGTGTCGGCGAAAAAGGCGTTCAGTACAAGATGAAAGACTGGGCGTTCAACCGCCAGCGTTACTGGGGCGAGCCTATTCCCATTGTATACTGCGAAAAGTGCGGAATGGTACCCGTTCCTTATAACGAGCTTCCGCTGAAGCTTCCCGAGGTTCAGGACTTCAAGCCCGGCTCTGACGGAGAAAGTCCGCTTGCAAAGATTGAATCCTTTGTCAACTGCACCTGTCCCAAGTGCGGCTCAAAGGCACGCCGCGAGACGGACACCATGCCTCAGTGGGCAGGCTCTTCGTGGTACTTTTTGCGTTACATTGACCCGCACAACAGCGAGTGCTTTGCCGATATGGACAAAATGCGCTATTGGGGTCCCGTTGACTGGTACAACGGCGGTATGGAGCACGTAACGCGCCACCTGATTTATTCGCGCTTCTGGCATAGGTTCCTTTATGATATCGGCGTTGTTCCGTTCCCCGAACCCTATGCCAAGCGTACCGCTCAGGGTCTTATTCTCGGTCCCGACGGAGACAAAATGTCAAAATCCAAGGGCAACGTTGTTGACCCGAACGATGTTGTTGACGAGTTCGGCGCAGATGTTCTTCGTACATATGTCCTCTTCATGGGCGACTATGAAAAAGCTGCTCCGTGGTCGGAAAACAGCGTAAAGGGCTGCAAGCGCTTTATAGACAGAGTCTGGGGCCTTCAGGATATCGTAAGCGACAAAACGGGCTTTTCAAAGAAGCTTGAAAGCTCGTTCCATAAGACAATCAAAAAGGTTTCGAGCGATATTGAAGGTCTCAAGTTCAACACCGCCATTGCCGCAATGATGACTCTGCTTAACGAAATTTATGCCGCAGGCTCAATAACAAGGGACGAGCTTCGCACTTTCCTGCTACTTCTCAATCCCTTTGCTCCGCACGTTACGGAGGAAGTCAACGAGCTGCTTTCGCTCGGTTCAATGCTCGCCGTTAGCGAATGGCCGTCCTTTGACGAGTCAAAGTGTGCCGACGATACCGTTGAAATTGCCGTTCAGGTCAACGGTAAGCTCAGGGGCAGAATCAGCGTTCCGGCCGATATCTCTGAGGAGGACGCAATTTCTCTTGCAAAAAATGAAGAAAAGGTTGCTGCGGAAATTGAGGGCAGGAACATTATCAAAGAGCTTTATGTTAAGGGAAGACTTGTCAATATCGTTGCAAAATAATACCGCTGACGAAAAAATCCACCAAATGCTTTGTATTATTGCAAATAAACGCTTGACAAGCTGAAAATGTTATTGTATAATATTTGGCGTATCCTAAGTGGAAATATACCCCTGCTAAACAGGCGGAGGGAGGGAATTATAGATGAGTCAGGTTAAAGTTAAAGAAAACGAATCTCTTGACAGCGCTCTGAGACGTTTTAAAAGACAGACCTCGCGCGACGGAATCATTCAGGAAGTTCGCAAAAGAGAACATTATGAAAAGCCTTCCGTAGCAAGAAAAAAGAAGTCTGAGGCTGCTCGTAAGCGTAAATACAAGTAAACCAACAACTGGGCGGGCAATGGTTTTTCCATTGCCCGTTTTTATTGTTGAATGCTCCTTTTTCCGTGGTCTGCTAAAGGATATTTTGTTTTTTCAAAAAGTTGCAGACAAAGGCGTTAATGAAAGGCTGTGTTTATATGTCGATTGAAAAACTCAAATATATGCTTCGCGACCGCGCTGCCGCCGCTCTTATTATGAGTGAGGATAATGTGCGCTATTTCACGTCGTTTTCTTCCACAAACGGTTATCTTCTTGTAACGGGAGAGAATGCGTTTTTCCTTACCGACAGCCGATACATTGAGGCTGCACGCAAAACGATAAAAACCGTTGACGGTGTTCTTCTTTTTGAAAACTTTGAAAAATCGCTCGTTTCGCTTGTTAACGAGCTTTCAATAAAGACTCTTTCGGTTGAGGGCGCAAGAATAACCGTAAAAAGGCTCAATGAGCTTAAAAAGGTGCTTTTGTCCGTTGATTTTGAAACCGAAAAGCTTGACGGTGAAATTGACTCTCTGCGCGCCGTAAAGAGCAGGGAGGAGTGCCGGAAGATTATTGAAGCCCAGCGCATTGCGGAAAAAGCCCTTGAAATGCTTCTGCCAAAGATAAAGGTCGGAGCGGTTGAACGCGAGCTTTCGCTTGAGCTTGATTATACAATGCTGAAGCTCGGCGCTCAGGCTCTTTCGTTTGAGACAATCGCCGTTTCCGGAAAAAACGGCTCAATGCCTCACGGTATACCGGGTGATAAAAAAATTGAAAGCGGAGATTTTATCACCTTTGACTTTGGCGCGGTCTATAAGGATTATCACAGCGACATGACAAGAACCTTTGCCGTCGGCGCGGTTTCCGATAAGCAGCGCGATGTTTATGAAACGGTTCTCAGAGCGCAAAAATCCGCCATTGATGCGGTCTGCGCCGGAAAAAAGTGCTCCGATATTGACAAAGTCGCAAGAGATATAATTGCCGAAAAAGGCTACGGCGAATACTTCGGTCACGGTCTCGGTCACGGAGTCGGAGTTGAAATTCATGAATTTCCGAGCGTTTCACCGCGCAGCAGCACCGTGCTTGAGGCCGGTCACATCATTACAATCGAACCGGGAATTTATATTCCCGGTGAATTCGGCGTCCGGATTGAAGATATGCTGTATGTTACCGAAGACGGCTTCATTAATCTTACCGAATGCCCGAAAGAGCTGCTAATTTTATAAAATACTCATATATTACAATAGAAGGAGGCGGCAGCCGTGGAAATGTATGAAAATAAACGGGAAAAGGAAAAAGCCTTGCTTGTTTCCGTTGATACGGGCGAATTTGACGCCGAGGTTTCCATTGACGAGCTTGAGGAGCTTGCGCACACGGCGGGCGCCGAGGTGCTCGGAAAGCTGATTCAGAAAAGGGAAAGACCCGAAGCCGCCACCTTTGTCGGCGCCGGAAAGCTTGCGGAAATCATTGCTTTCTGCTCTGCGCAGGATGTGGATCTGCTGATTTTTGACAGTGAGCTTACTCCGTCGCAGCAGCGCAACCTTGAAAAGCTTACCGGTGTGCGCGTGATTGACCGCACAATGCTCATTCTTGACATCTTTGCCGCAAGGGCAAGAACGGGGGAGGGCAAGCTTCAGGTTGAGCTGGCTCAGCTGAAATACTCATTGCCGCGCCTTGCCGGCCAGGGTCAGTCGCTGTCGCGTCTTGGCGGCGGAATCGGAACAAGAGGTCCGGGCGAAAGTAAGCTTGAAAGCGACCGCAGACACATCAACAGGCGTATTCAGAAGCTTGAAGAACAGCTTCATGAACTTGAAAAGCGCCGCGATCTTTTAAGAAGGCGGCGCAGGAAGGACGGCATTCAGACCGTCGCAATAGTCGGCTATACCAATGCAGGCAAATCAACGCTCATGAATGCACTGACAAAGGCAGGCGTTCTGGCGGAGGATAAGCTTTTTGCAACGCTTGACCCAACCTCGCGCGCACTGACTCTGCCCGACGGTCGCAAGGTCATGCTTGTTGACACGGTAGGTCTAATCCGCAGATTGCCGCACAGGCTTGTTGAAGCCTTCAAATCAACGCTTGAGGAGGCTGCTCAGGCTTCCGTTATCCTCAATGTCTGCGACGCTTCGGACGAGCATTGCTCGGAGCATCTTGAAGTGACGAAAAAGCTTCTTGACGAGCTGGGCTGTGCCTCAACTCCGGTAGTCTCCGTCATGAATAAATGCGACCTTGTCGGCAACATTTATTCAATGCCCACGTTCGGAAAGACGGTTCTCATCTCGGCACTCTGCGAGCGCGGCTTTGACGAACTGCTTGCCGCAATCCAGAAGGAGCTGCCGCAAACGCGCAAAACCGCCTCGCTGCTGATTCCGTTCAAAAACGGCGCGGCAGCGGCAAGAATACGGGACAAGGGCGTGGTGCATGAGGAGGAGTACCGAGAGGACGGACTTTTCATGCGTGCTACGGTTGAAATGTCGCTTCTTGATGAATATAAGGAATGGATAATTGATGATTAAGCCGCGGTGCTGCTTTCATTTGCCTTATCCTGCGGAAAATCAAAGGTGTGCATAAAGCCGGAAAGCTCAATGCTTGAGATGTCTCCGCCGATAACAACTCCGCCATAAACAAGCAGGTTTGCTCTGATAACCCCCTCGCTGTTTTCATAGCCGGGATAGTTCTTGACGTTGTATGACCAGCATTTGACACGCGCACCCTTATATTTTTCAAGATCGAGCTTCTGCTCTTTCTGAATAACATTGTACTGATTATAAACATCGTCAAATTCTTCGGGAATAACAACCTCCTTGACCTCGGCAGGTTCTTCCTCAACCTCCCAGCCGAACTGCGAAAGGAAAGAGAGCCGCTCCTCGGCTGTTTCCGCCTTATAAACAATTCCGTTCATGCTTGAAACGGGGGCGCTTTTGCTCTTTTTCACGGCGTAGACTCCGCCTATCGTTGCAAGGACTGCAACCGCCGCAATGAGCGCAACGGTTTTAAGACTTGACGATTTTACCGAAACATAAAACATATTCAGTCCACCTTTATCAGTTAATCAACAGTTACCTGATATATCCTATGCCCATTTGGGGCGAATCATGATTCAAAGGAAGTCTTTATGGAATATATACCCTTTAATTCGCGCAGCCCGCTTCATAAAACTCCGTTCGGCGCAGTGAAGCAGGGCGAAAAAATTACATTCAAAATTGTTCTTCCGCGTTCGCTTTCGTGCAGCGGCGTTGAGCTTGTTATTAAAAAGGACGGCGCAGGTGAAAGCCGCATTCCGTTCTTCTGGCTCTCAATGCAGGGCGAGGGCGAGGAATGGTGGTGCCTTGACTACATCCAAAACGAAACGGGGCTTTATTTTTATCACTTTGAGTATGTCACCGCCTGGGGTAAAACAGCGATAAGGAAAAACGAAGGCTCCTGCGGCGTACTCAGCGGCGGAAAAAATGATTTTCAGCTTACGGTTTTTTCAAAAGACTTTGAAACGCCCGAATGGCTCAAGGGAAGTATAATCTATCAGATTTTTCCCGACCGTTTTTATTTTTCGGGCAAGGGAAAGGAAAATGTGCCCTCTGACCGCGTGCTTCGCTCGGACTGGGGCGGCGAACCCTGCTGGCGGCCGAATGAATGCGGAAAGGTTCTCAACAACGA
Organism: Clostridiaceae bacterium; assembly: GCA_016292575.1. GTDB lineage: Bacteria > Bacillota > Clostridia > Oscillospirales > Acutalibacteraceae > UBA6857. The sequence continues at coordinate 24,737 of JAEDIH010000002.1, forward strand.
TTACTTCTGCGGCGACCTTGACGGTATAAAAGAAAAACTGCCGTATCTGAAAAGTCTCTCAGTCGGCTGCATATATCTCAATCCGATTTTTGAGGCGCAGAGCAACCACCGCTATGATACGTCAGACTATGAAAAAATCGACAGCGTGCTCGGAACGCAGCAGGACCTCAAGGAGCTTTGCGCCGAGGCAAAGGAGCTTGACATTTCAATAATCCTTGACGGCGTTTTCAGCCATACCGGAGATGACAGCCGGTATTTTAACCGGCGCGGAAGATACGACACTGTTGGCGCCTATCAGTCAGAGCAGTCGCCGTTTTTCAGCTGGTACACTTTCCGCGCGTGGCCGTATGATTACAGGTGCTGGTGGAATTTTGAAACGCTCCCCGAGGTCAATGAGGAAAACGAAAGCTTCATAAACTTCATCACGGGCGAAAACGGCGTTGCAAGGCGCTGGCTCAAGGCAGGCGTGCGCGGCTGGCGGCTTGACGTTGCGGACGAACTGCCGGATAAGTTCCTTGATGAGTTTCGCAAGGCGGTAAAAACGGAAAAAAGCGATGCGCTCATTCTCGGCGAGGTCTGGGAGGATGCGTCAAACAAGTGCAGCTACGGCAGCAGACGGCGCTATCTTCAGGGCGCCCAGCTTGATTCCGTGATGAACTATCCGTTTTCCGAAGCAATTCTGAGCTTTATAAGAAGCGGAATTGTTGAGGGCTTTTCGGAAAAGATACTTACCGTGCTTGAAAACTATCCGAAATGTGTTGTTGACGTTCTGATGAACCATATTGGGACGCATGATACCATGAGGGCGATTACCGCGCTTTCGGGCGAAAGCTGCGAGGGACGCGACCGCATTTGGCAAAGCGGACGAGCACTTTCCGTTGAGCAGTACGAAAACGGGGTCAGGCTTTTGAAGCTTGCCGCCGCAATTCAGTATACGCTCCCGGGCGTACCGTCGCTCTATTATGGTGATGAGGCCGGAATGCAGGGCTATAAAGACCCGTTCAACCGTGTCTGTTATCCCTGGGGCAATGAAAACGAAGATTTGCTTTCATATTACAAAAAGCTCGGAGAGATCCGCAGAAGCTGTCATTGCCTGAAAGAGGGGACGTATTTTACCGTTTCGGAAATGCTTTCCTGCCTTGCCTTTACACGGCAGGACGAAACGGACAGAATTTTTGTTGTTGTCAATCGAAACGAACATGATATAGACTATTATCTTCCCGAGGAATGGAAAACTGCGCAGTCTCTTTTGGGCGAAAAGGTCAAAAACGGTGCCGTGCATCTTCCGGCTCTTTCGGCGGCGATATTGAAAACGGAGGTAACAGGCAAATGAGCGAATGGACAGAAGTAAAAATCGGCGTCAGAGCAGAGGACGTTGACAGGGCCGGCGACATTGCAACAATGGTAGTGCCCTACGGAATATATATTGAAGATTACCGCGATCTTGAAGAACAGGCATGGGAAATTGCCCACATTGACCTGATTGACGAGGAGCTTTTGAAAAAGGACAGAAGCCGCGCTTTTGTCCATGTCTACATCTCGCCGGAGGAAAATCCGCTCGAAGCAGTCGCTTTTCTTAGCGAAAGGCTGTCTGCCGAGGGCATTGAAAACAAGATTGAAACAAGCGAATGCAAAAAGGAGGAGTGGGAGAACAACTGGAAGCAGTATTTTCATGCAATGCCGGTTGGAAAAAAGCTTCTTATCCGTCCGCTCTGGGAGGACGCCGACGCTCAGGGAAGAGCTGTTCTGAGCATTGAGCCGGGTCTTGCTTTCGGCTCGGGTACGCATGAAACTACGCGCCTTTGCCTTGAAGCACTTGAAGAATACATCACTCCCGACACCGCTGTTCTGGATGTCGGCTGCGGCAGCGGAATCCTTTCCGTTGCGTCGCTCCTCCTCGGCGCAAAAAAAGCTGTCGGCGTTGACATTGACGCGCTCGCTGTTAAGACTGCAAGGGAGAATGGTCTTGTCAACGGCTTCAAGGAGCCGGAATATACCGTCCTTGAGGGCAATCTTACCGATAAGGTCAGCGGAAAATTTGATGTTGTTGTTGCAAATATCGTTGCGGACGTTATCATAATGTTCTGCAAGGACGTGGCGTCTTTCATGAAAGAGGGTGCTGTGTTCATCACGAGCGGCATCATTGACACAAAGGAGCAGGACGTTGTCAACGCTTTCAACAAGTATGGCTTTAAAATCAAAGCGCGCCGAAACGATAAGGGCTGGGTCTGCTTTGAGTGCGAAAGATAACACAACAATGAATAATTGCGGCAGGCTGTTCGGTCTGCCGCTGTTTTATTCAGAGGTTCCTTAAGAGTTTCTTAAGGTAAACTTACGATTTCCTTTAGGCTGTTGAATATAAAAGCTTTGTTGATATAATAGAACCAGAAAAACGAAAAGGACTGTTTAAAAATGAAAAAGAGAAGCTTGCCGAAAACCGCAAAGAGACTTCTTGCGGCTGCCTTGATAATGTTTCTTTTCTGCGGATGCTATATTCTCGGCGTAAATTTTTATGTCATACTCTCTCAAAAGGAAAATATACTCAGCACTCAGGAGGCAGCGCGCCTTGACAAGGTTGATTACGTTCTTGTGCTCGGCTGCGGCGTAAAGGAGGACGGTGAGCCGTCGCATATGCTTTATGAACGGCTGAAAACGGGTGCCGAGGTTTGGAAAAATCAAAGCGGAGCGTTGCTTCTTCTGACAGGCGACAACAGCGGCGAAAGCTATAATGAGCTTGCCGCAATGAAAAAAGTCAGCCTTGAAAACGGCGTAAAGGAGGAAAACCTCGCCATTGACGATTACGGCTTTTCAACCTACGAGAGCCTTAACAATGCCAAAACCAAATTCGGTGCAAAGAAAATTATAATAATCACTCAGCCTTACCATATGTACCGCGCGCTTTACATTGCAAACAAGCTCGGAATTGAAGCCTACGGAGTCACGGCGTATCTTCCGTTTTATCCGCAGCAGATTGTCTGGTCGCTTCGTGAGGTGCTTGCAAGGAACAAGGACTTTCTGCTGTGCGCGCTCGGCTGAGACGAAAGGGGGTGTAAGTATGAAAAAAGCTATAGCGATTGCTTTCGTTTTTATTGCTGTTATCGGTGCATTTTTTGCCGGTGCGGCTGTCGGGAGATATAAGCCCGGCTATGAGCTTGAAAAAAGTTCGATATATTCTGATGGAGATATTGAAAAATGTGCAAAGCTTGCAAAAACTGAACTCAATTCGGGCGAAGTGAAGCGGTATCCCGTAAAAATATATTACAGTGATGAATGGCTCGATTATGCAGAATCATTCCTCGGTCAGATTGACGGTGTGAGCAAAGCGGAGAACATTCTCGTCGTTAAAGCCGACTACCTGACGGGCAAGGAAACTCAGGTGCAGGAGCCGTATTCGTATATTTCCGGCTGGAACTTCGTTTTCGGCAGGAAGGACGAAAACAGCCCGTGGGTGCTTTACACTCAGGGCTATGCGTAAACAGTTTATTAAATAAATATTTTTCTGTGACTTTTTATCTTGTCAAGCGCACCCTTTTCAAGCCGGGACACCTGAGCCTGGGAAATGCCGATTTCCTTTGCAACCTCGGTCTGGGTCAGACCGTGCATGAACCTCAGGGAGAGGATGTTCTTTTCTCTTTCCGGCAGGTCGCGTATGGCTTTTTTGAGCAGTATTTCGTCAATCCAGTTGACGTCCGTGTTGCTGTCGCCAATCTGATCCATAACATATATTGTGTCGCCTGCATCATAGTAAACGGGTTCATAAAGCGAAACAGGCTCAACAATGGCTTCAAGCGCAAGCACAACCGCTTCTCTTTTGATTCCCATCTCTTTTGCAATTTCCTCAACCGTCGGCTCTTTCTGCGTTTCGTTCTGGAGCTTTTCTTTCACCTGCATTGCGTGGTACGCCGTGTCCCGGATAGACCGGGAAACCCTGACGGGAGCATTGTCCCTGAGATAACGGCGTATCTCGCCGATGATCATCGGAACGCCATAGGTTGAAAATCTGACGTTGAGATTTACATCGAAGTTGTCAATTGCCTTGATAAGTCCGATGCAGCCCACCTGAAAAAGATCGTCCGGATTTTCGCCGCGGTTGGTAAAGCGCTGAATTACGCTCAGAACGAGACGAAGATTGCCGTTGATTAGCTTTTCGCGCGCCTGTTTGTCGCCTGCATGGCTTTTGATTAAAAGCTCGGTTTTCTCCTTTTCGGTGAGCACCTTGAGCTTTGATGTGTCAATTCCGCAAATCTCTACCTTGTTGAAATGCAAGCCTCTTCCCCCAATGAAAAACTGTCCGCCCGAAAGGAGCGGCTTTTTTGTTTCATTTTGATTATTGCCTAAAGAGCGCAGGATATATCAAGGTAATATTTGCAAAAGATTTAAATATATGTTATGATAACCTTATTAACTATCGGAAGGGGTACAAAACAGATGAAATATCAGATTAAAAGGCTTGAAGCGAATAACTTTGACGTTTTTGAAATCGGAAAGCTTCCGGCACGGAGCTATTTCATTCCTTATACAGACCGTGCCGCATTGCAAAAGCAAAGCGTACTGTCCGAACGTTATTCAAGCGATATGGTCACTGTGCTGTCGGACGATAACTGGGGCTTTAAGTATTACGAAAAACTGTCGCGCCTGCCGTCAAGGATAGATACCGAAGCTTTTGGTTTTGACACGGTTTCGGTTCCCTCAACGTGGCAGAGGACGGGCTACGAGCAGCCGCAGTACCTCAATACGCGCTATCAGTTTCCAATGACGCTTCCAACGGTTCCCGAGGAAATGTCGGCCGGTGTATATTTCAAGCGGTTTAATCTGAAAGAGGATACCGCGCACACATTCATCACCTTCCTCGGCGTTTGCTCGTCGCTGACTCTTTATGTTAACGGAAAGTTTGTCGGCTATAGTGAGGGCAGCCATAATATGGCGGAATTCTGCCTTGACGAGTTTGCGCAAAAGGGAACAAACGAGCTTCTTGCAATCGTAACAAAATGGTCGAACGGCACCTATCTCGAATGTCAGGATATGTTCCGCGAAAACGGAATTTTCCGCGATGTTTATATTACCGAATACCCCGAATGTTATATCCGCGATTACCGCGTTGAAACCGTAAAGCAGCCCGACGGAAGATATGATCTTGAACTTTCCCTTCTTCTTGAGGGGAAGCGCGACAATGCCGTTCTTGAAGCAGAGCTTTCTAAGGACGGAAACGTCATTGCGACGCAGACTCACAGTGCGGGAGATGAAGCTGCGTTCCTTTTTGCAAATCTTGACGTTCTTCAATGGAACGCCGAGCAGCCGGAGCTTTACGATCTTTATATCACTCTGAGGTCAAAGGGTCAGAAGCCCATGGTCATTCATGAAAGAGTCGGCTTTAAGACTCTTGTTATCAATAATGAACTTTTTCTTTTCAACGGTGCTGCAATAAAATTCAAGGGTGTTAATCATCACGATACAAACGAAAAGACCGGCTATGTCATGACGGGCGAGGACCTGCTCAGGGATATTACGCTTATGAAGCAGTTCAACGTCAACGCCGTCAGAACGTCGCACTATCCGCCCGACCCTATGTTCCTTTATCTCTGCGATGAATACGGTCTTTATGTTATTGACGAGGCGGATATTGAAACCCACGGAACGCAGTTTGATTCTGAGCTTAAGCCCACTCTCAAGCCGAATATTATCAGCAATGACAAAAAATGGCTGCCTCGCTTTGAGGATAGAGTTCTGAGAATGTTTGAGCGCGACAAGAACCACCCGTCAATAACAATGTGGAGTCTCGGCAACGAGTCCGGCGGCTGGAAGAATCAGGACAAATGCTATAAGCTTCTGAAAGAGCGTTCGGCTCTTCCCGTTCATTATGAGGCCGCAATCAGAACTCCGCGCGGCTCATATGACGTGATTTCCGAAATGTATCAGCACCCGTCCGTAATTAAAAAAATTGCCGAACATACTCTCGGTCCGCGCTACAAGAACAAGCCGTATTTTCTTTGCGAATACTGCCACGCAATGGGCGTCGGTCCGGGCGCACTTGAGGATTACTGGCAGCTTATCTATGACAACGACCAGCTTACGGGCGGCTGCATCTGGGAGTGGGCGGATCACAGCGTTTTTGACAAAAATGCAAAATATAAATACACATACGGCGGAGATCACGGTGAAAAATATCACGACGGAAACTTTTGTGTAGACGGTCTTTTTTATCCCGACCGAAGACCTCATGCCGGCGCCTTCGAGATGAAGGAGGTTTACCGCCCCGTAAGAAGTGAGTTTTTGAGCGATAACCTTTACTGCTTCACAAATACAAACCGTTTTCTTGGCACTGATGCTTACGATGTTTCCTATGAGCTTCTTTGCGACGGTGAAGTTGTTGATTCGGGCGCGTTGGCACTTGATATTGAGCCGCGAGGGGTTAAAAGCTATGTCATTGCGCATAAGATGACCGATAAGCTTCACGACTGGTATATAAACTTTACTTACCGCCAAAAGAACGGCGCCCTCGTTGCAAAGGAGCAGCACACCCTCTTTGAGCTTTTGCGCAAGCCCGTCATTGCCGAAAACAAAAGTGTTGCCTACACCAAAAAGGGAGACAGCATTATTGTTGCCTTTGACGGCGGTATTGCGGCTTTTGACAAAAAGACCGGCGCGTTTTACAGCTATAAGCTCGGCTCAAAGGAGATGCTTTCCGACAACTTCGGCTTTGTTCCGAATCTTTACCGTGCTCCTCTTGATAATGATGTCCGTAAAGACAAGTCATGGCGCAAAAACGGGCTCGACCAGCTCAGGACGGTTTCTTCAAAGCTTGTCTCCTGCAAGAGCGAAAAGGGCGTTGTAAAGCTAAAGAGCGAAGCGTTGCTTGAATATGCCGGAAAAAAGGTATTTGAGTATGAGCTTAAGTATAAAATCTATCCGAACGGAACCATCCGGGTTAAGGCCGAGATTGAGCGACCGTTTCTTTCCTCGCTTAAAAAGATGTCTCTTGCTCGCTTCGGCGTGAGTCTTGATTTGGACAAGTCGCTTCAGTTTGTCAGATATTACGGACTCGGCGAGCTTGAGAATCTGCCCGATTTCAAGGCGCAGGCAAGCATGGGCGTCTATGAATCAACGGTCGAAAAAATGTTTGAGTATTACATAAAACCGCAGGAAAACGGCGAGCATATGAACGTACGCTTCCTTGAGCTTTCCGATAGCGAGGGCAGGGGAATCAGAATTTCAAACGGAAAGTTGCCGTTCTCCTTCACTGTCAGACCGTATTCAAACAAGTCGCTCAGAAGCGCAAAGCATATTGAAAACCTTAAAAACGAAAACAAGGTTTTCCTTAATATTGACGGCTTTGTAAGAGGAACCGGAACGGCAAGCTGCGGTCCGGACGTTCTTGCGCCATATGAGCTTTTTATCAAGGACGAGCTTGAGTTTGATTTTTATTTAAGCTTGATAAAACCGGTGGAATAATTTGGCTATTTGCACAAAAATAAAGCGTTATTTTATAACATCAGGCGGATGGTTTTTCTTGAAACCGTCCGCTTTTGTGTGCTATAATTTAAAATAGTGTAGCAGAATCTAAGAATGATAGCTGCCGCATACTATGTTAAACGGAGGAATTTTTTCATGAAACAGTTAAATATCGGCATTATCGGTGCCGGAAGAATCGGCAAGGTACATATGAAGTCAATTACATATAACGTACCCGGCGCAAAGGTTCTCGGAATAACAGACGTTTATAAGGACGCTCTTCCGGCTCTTGCTGCCGAATACGGAATTGAAAAGATATACGACAGCTATAAGGAAATGCTTGCCGATCCCGAGATCGACGCTGTTCTTGTCTGTTCCTCAACCGATACTCACGCAGACATTTCCATTGAAGCTGCAAAGGCCGGCAAGCACATTTTCTGCGAAAAGCCCGTTGACCTCACTCCCGAAAAGGTTCTTGCCGTAATCGACGCCGTCAAAAAGGCCGGTGTAAAGCTTCAGGTCGGCTTCAACCGCCGCTTTGACCATAACTTTGCTCATATCCGCGAGCTTATCAACGAGGGCAAGATCGGAAAGCTTGAGCTTGTCAAAATCACCTCACGCGACCCGGAGCCTCCGTCAGCGGAGTATGCTGCCGTTTCCGGCGGAATCTTCCTTGACATGACTATCCATGATTTTGACATGGCATGCTTCATTGCGGGCAGCGAGGTTGAGGAGGTTTATGTTAACGCAACCTGCCTTGTTGATCCCGCTATCGGAGAGGCCGGTGATGTTGATACAGCCATTGTTTCGCTCAAGTTCAAAAACGGAGCTATCGGCGTTATTGATAACTCACGCCGCGCCGCATACGGCTACGACCAGAGGGTTGAGGCTTTCGGCTCGCTCGGCGCCGCCGTTGCCGCAAACGACACCCCGACCAACGTTACCCTTATGACCGCCGATGGCGTAATGACCGATAAGCCGCTCTATTTCTTCCTTGAAAGATACATGCAGTCGTTCCGTGACGAAATGATTCAGTTTGTTGACGCCGTTCAGAACGATAAGCCGACTCCGACCACCGGTGAGGACGGTCTTGCTGCTATCCTCATTGCGCTTGCCGCAAAAAAGTCCGTTAAGGAAGGCAGACCCGTAAAGCTTTCAGAGATAGCGTAAATTGAAGTTTTTGAACCGCGACTGTTGCTTTTTGATGCAGTTTTGTTCGCTGCTTTTCTGCGCCTTGTCCGGCTACAGCAGGGCGCAGCAATACATTATGATATTTTGCAGCCGGAAAGGTTTTGGTGAAAGTTTATGCATATCAGAGGTCCAAAAGAATTTCCATACGGCTATAAAGCGATTGCAACAATGGATAACAAGGAGCAGCACTCGCTCATGGATTTCGGTATTCTCCGGATGAAGGAGGGCGACGTCTTTTCCGAAGGTCAGCACCTTGAGCGCGCCTATCTGCTCGTTAACGGAAAGGCAAAGCTTTCTTATGACGATAAGGAGGTTATTGTTGAGCGCGCAAACTGCTTTGACTATGAGCCGTGGGTGCTTCACGTTGCAAACGATGTCAAGGTCACTATCACCGCCCTCGCTGAAAGCGAATGGTGCGTACACAGAACCGATAACGACAAAGCTTTCCCCTCAAAGCTTTACGCCCCCGAGGAATGTGCGAGCGAAAACAGGGGAAAGGGAACAATGCGCGAGGCCTCAACAAGAATAGTCAGGACTGTTTTTGATTATTCAAATGCTCCTTATTCAAATCTTGTTCTCGGTGAGGTCATAGGTTTCCCCGGGAAATGGAGTAGCTATCCGCCTCACAATCATCCTCAGCCCGAAATTTATTATTATAAGTTCAACCCGGAAAACGGCTACGGCTTTGCCGAACTTGACGAGACGGTCTATAAGACCCACAACAATTCAACCGTTTTTATTGTCAATGAAGAAACTCATCCGCAGACCACCGCTCCCGGCTATGCAATGTGGTATCTTTGGGTTATCCGTCACCTTGACGGCAATCCGTATATTACGCCGTACTTCATTCCCGAACACCGTTGGGTGACAAAACCGGAAAATGAAAAGCTTATGTGGCCGCCGATGAAAGGAGAATGAAATAATGAAACTGACAATGGCGCAAGCTCTCGTTAAATTTCTTGACAATCAGTACGTTTCCTTTGACGGAAAAGAGACGAAGTTCGTCAAAGGTATTTTTGGCATTTTCGGTCATGGCTGCGTTGTCGGAATCGGTCAGGCTCTTGAGCAGGGCGGACATTCTCTGACTTATTATCAGGGACATAATGAGCAGGGCATGGCTCACGCGGCAATAGCTTTTGCAAAGCAGAAAAAAAGGCGCGAGATAATTGCCTGCACATCTTCAATCGGTCCCGGTGCTCTCAATATGGTGACTGCCTGCGGAACCGCAACGGCAAACAGAATTCCGCTGCTTGTTCTTCCCGGCGACACCTTTGCCTGCCGCCAGCCCGATCCCGTTTTGCAGCAGATTGAACAGCCGCATTCTGTCGGAATCACCGCAAACGATGCTTTCAAACCCGTCTGTAAGTATTTTGACAGAATCAACCGTCCCGAACAGCTTATGACTGCCTGCATCAACGCAATGCGTGTTCTCACCGATCCGGCGGACACCGGCGCGGTCTGCATTGCAATGCCGCAGGACGTTGAAGCTGAGGCCTTTGATTATCCCGAGCACTTTCTGAAAAAGCGCGTCTGGTATATGGACAGAAGAATACCGTCCGAGCGTGAAACTCAGGCGGCGGCCGATATGCTCCGCGGCGCAAAAAAGCCGATGATGATTGTCGGCGGCGGAGTAACCTACAGCGAAAGCTATAAATCCGCACTCGCCTTTGCAGAAAAGTTCAATATACCTATTGGCGAAACTCAGGCCGGCAAGGGTCAGATTCCGTGGAACCATCCGCTCAATATGGGCGGCGTGGGCGTTACCGGAACGGGCGCGGCAAACGCCATTGCAAAGCAGACCGACCTTGTCATCGCTGTCGGAACAAGGCTTACCGACTTCACAACCTGCTCAAAGTGGGGCTTCCAGAATCCGGACGTCAAGATGCTTTCAATCAATGTCTGCGCGTTTGACGCCTTTAAAATGGACAGCGTTGCCGTTATCGGCGACGCAAAGGAATCGCTTGACAGAATTTCAAAAAAGCTTGACGGCTATAAGGCGTCGTGGAAAGACGAATATAAAAAAGCACAGGCAGACTTTTTTAAGGAGATCGACCGCAGCTTCGGCGTTAAGCTTGAAAACGGCTTTTCGCAGACCCGCGCTCTCGGCATAATCAACGAAAAGGTCGAAGACGATGCTGTTGTTATTGCCTCCTCCGGCTCACTTCCCGGCTGTATGCAAAGACTTTGGAAGTCAAAGGGCGAATACACATATCACGTTGAGTACGGCTTTTCGTGCATGGGCTATGAAATTTGCGGCGCACTCGGAGCAAAGCTTGCCTGCCCGGATAAAGAGGTCTACACAATGGTTGGCGACGGCTCGTTCCTTATGCTCCACAGCGAGCTTTATACCGCAGTTCAGGAAAAGGCAAAAATTAACGTCATGCTCTTTGACAACAGCGGCTGGGGATGCATTGAAAACCTCCAGAACAATCAGGGAACCGAAACATTCGGAACACGCTTCACAAGGAGGACGGACACCGGACTTGACGGAGAGGTTATTGTTACCGATTACGCAAAAATTGCCGAGGGCTACGGCTGCAAGGCGTACCGCGTTGCAAACGAGGAAGAGCTTTACGCCGCTTTGGAGGATTCAAAAAAGCAGACCGTTCCCTGCCTTTTCGATATCAAGGTTGCTCATAAGTCCATGTCGGACGGCTATGATTCATGGTGGAGAGTCGGCGTTGCCGAGGTTTCAACCAGTGCAACGGTTCAAAAGGCTTATGAGGCCATGAAAGAAAACATCGAAAAAGCAAGACTATATTAAAACTGAAAGGGAAATAACAATGCTTAATAAAGAAAAAGTTCAGCTTGCCATTGCACCTATTGCATGGACAAACGATGACCTGCCCGATCTCGGCGCAGAAAACACCTTTGAGCAGTGCGTCAGTGAAATGGCGCTTGCCGGCTTCACCGGAAGCGAAATCGGAAATAAATATCCCAAGGACGTTGAAACTCTCAGGCATAAGCTTGAAGTCAGAGGAATGAGGATCTGCAATGCATGGTTCTCCTCGCTTCTGCTTTCCGAGGGCTATGACGCAACCATTGAAGCGTTCATCAAGCACAGAGATTTTCTCCATGCACTCGGCGCAAAGGTTATCGGCGCTTCGGAGCAGGGCAACAGCATTCAGGGCAAGCCCGTTTCAATTTTCGGCGCTAAACCCGTCTACACCGATGAGCAGTGGGCTCTTGTTGCAAAGGGCTTTAACGAGATGGGTCGCCTTGCAAAGGAAAAGGGAATGTATTTCACCGTTCACCACCACATGGGAACGGGCGTTCAGACGGCGGAGGAGATTGACAAGCTTATGGAGCTTACCGATCCCGACCTTGTATATCTTCTTTATGATACCGGTCACCTTTCTTTCAGCGGAGAGGACGCAATCGCCGTTTTGAAAAAGTATGTTCATCGTGTTAAGCATGTCCACCTCAAGAGCATTCGTCAAAGCGTTATTGACGAGGCAAAGGTAAAGGGCTACAGCTTCCTTGACTGTGTTCGCGCCGGCTCGTTCACCGTTCCCGGCGACGGCGATTTTGATTTCGCTCCCGTTTTCGATATTCTTGCCGCTGCGGACTATGAGGGCTGGGTGGTTGTTGAAGCGGAACAGGATCCCGCAAAGGCAAATCCGTTTGAGTATGCCGTTCTTGCAAGGAACTATATCAGAGAAAAAACCGGCCTTTAATATTTGAGGAAAGGGAACGCCGCCAATGGAAAAATTCAATTTTTATCAGATTACCGATCTGCATTATTATGCAAATGAGGAAATCGGCTCATACGGAAAGCACTTTGATCTTCGTTGCGACATGGATCAGAAATGTGTTGCCGAATCGGGCGCCATAATCGACGCCGCTTTTGAAGAGCTTGCCGCCGATAAGGAAAACGAGATAATTATCATTTCGGGCGACCTGACATACGACGGAGAAAAGATCAGTCATGATCTGCTTTTAAAAAAGCTTGAAAAGCTTAAAAAGGCCGGCAAGCGTGTTTTTGTAACCTTTGCAACTCATGATTTCGACAATAACGCACGCGGATATACCGAAATAGGCGAATTCAAGCTTGAAGAATATACCCGTGCAGAGCTTCGTGAGCATTACAGAGACTTCGGCTGGAACGAGGCTGTGTCGGAGCACGTTCCGTCATATTCGTATGCGGTCAGAATGTGCGAGGGTTGGCGCTTCCTTTTGCTCAATGACGACGGCGACGGAAGAGCGTTCTGCGGCTATGACGACACTCTTGTTGAATGGATTAAAAATCAGGCAAAGGAAGCAAAAGAGGCAGGGGAAAGGGTGATTGCCGTCACTCACCACCCCATGCTTCCTCCGGGACTTATCTATCCGCTGTTTTCCCACAGGGATATGCTCGGCGGCTATGAAGTTATTGCACCGCTCTTCGCCGACCTCGGAATTCAGTTCTGCTTCACGGGACACACTCATATGCAGTCTGTCTCCTGCATTGATACGGCGCGCAAAAACCGCCTTTATCATGTCAATACCGGCTCGATTGCCGCCTATCCGGCTCCTTATAGGAAGATGACCGTCACCGATGAGGGTATTGAAGTCAGAACCTATAACCTCGGACGTTTCGATTGGGATCTTAAGGGCAGGACAGTCCAGGAGCACATGAAGGAGCATTTCCTCTTCATGATTAAAGACATCTTTTATTCAATGGAAAATGATATTGAGCATTTCAAGCAGCTTGCAAATGGCTTCAGTATGGATGAAAAAACGGTTGACGCGCTCAAACCCGTTTTAAAGGTGCTCGGCAAAATTGTTAACGGTCTTACGTTCAAGTCGCTCGGTCGGCTGCTTATGGTCAGCTCAAAAATTGACCCGATGATTGAAAATGTAAAGGTCAGGGACTTCCTTATGGAGCTTGTTGTCAATCTTTATTCCGGAGTCAGGCGCTATACGCCGGACACGGTTGAATACAAGGCTTTCATGGCAATAGTTTCAAGGATACCTAAGTCTGTCAGGTTCAAGGATTATTTCGGAAATCCCGTTGAAGTTAAAGATGTTGTTGAGGATCTGCTTTATGACAAAGGAGAATTTGACAACACAAACACTTTCCTTCCGTTCAAAGAGATTCATGGGTAATTTCTGATAATTTATTAAAAAACTGCCGCAGCTGTTTGCTTTTGCGGCAGTTTCTATATTTTTATAGCTTTTTCTTTACAAATTTGTTAACAAATATTGAATTTGAGCAAAACTTGTGATAAAATAAATAGCAAAATTATATGAAGGAGCTTTTTATCGATGAACAGAACGTTAAAAAAATCACTCAGTCTTCTTCTCAGCGTTATTCTGGTATTTGCTCTTTTTGTTCCGTGCTTTGCCGCGCTTGAGAATAATAACTATCCGATAATTCGTATCAACGGAAGGTCTTCCTTGGTCTATGATAAGAACGGAAAGCAGATTTATACCAATCCGGATCCATCTTTTAATGAGGTCGATTATGCCAAGTCGCTTGTTCCGGTCATGGCAAAGGAGCTTTCAAAAACTTTTGTTACGCAGGATTGGGAAGGCTACAGCCATACTATCTGCGATAAGATTACACCGCTCTTTGAGATGATTCAGCTCGATGAAAACGCCGATCCGAAGGACGGAACAAACGGCGGAGAGTGGAAAGTCGGAACTGCGCTTTCTCCGGCAAGCGAATATACTTTCGCATGGGATTGGCGCGTTGATCCCCTTGAAACCGCTGCTCTGCTTAAAGAATATATCAAAGAAGTCAAGCGCGTCAATAATTGTGAAAAGGTCAATATTGACTCACGCTGCCTCGGTTCGGTAATTGTCACTGCATATCTGTATCTCATGGGTGATGAGGCAAACGACAATATTGCAAATATTGTTCTTTATGTTCCTACGGTTTCCGGTTCGCAGACTGTCGGCGCACTTTTCGCAAATCAGATTTACTTTGATGACAAGGCTATTGACGAATTTGTTACTTATTATATGAACGGTCCCGATCGTTTCTTGAATAACACGGAATACGGCGATGAGCTTGAAATTTTTATTGCAACATTTTGTTCGTTGCTGTATCAGCTCAAGATACTCGGCTACGGAACGGAAATGATTACATATGTTTATCAACAGCTTAAAGATTATATGGTTCCGCGTCTTGCAACAAACATCTTCTTTTTCCCGACCTTTTGGGCGATGATTGACGATCGTTATTATGAAGCCGCAAAAGTACAGCTTTTTAAGGATGATTCAGACGGCTACTATACCGTTGACAAGAATGAATATGCCGGTTATATTAAAAAAATCGACAACTATCATTACAACGTTCAGGTCAACTGCGAAAAAATCCTTTCAGAAGCCAAAAAAAGCGGAATAAATATCTCAGTGATTGCGAAGTATGGCACCAACCTTCTTCCCGTTGAAAAAGATTGCAGAGTTCAGGGCGACGGAAGAGTTGAAACAAAAGTGCTTTCCTTGGGTGCAACCTGCTCAAATATCACAGAAACTCTTTCTGATGAATACATCGCTTCACATGACAGCAAGTATATTTCTGCGGACAAAAAGATTGACGCTTCAACCTGTCTTTTCCCTGAAAGCACATGGTTCATCAGAGACAGCAGTCACGCTTCGTTTCCGAACGGAATTGAAAAGTTCAAGAAAACACTTATCAGAAGCGTTGAACAGCCCACTATTGACAATATAAAAGAGGAATACGGCTATACGCAGTTTATGACCTACTCAGAAGAAAACGATGCCGTTACTGAAGTAACCGAACCGAATCCGTCTGACAAGCTTTACACAAATGATTTTATTTCTGCAATTTTTCGTTTTCTGACAGCACTGCTGAAGCTTATCACTAAAGCAATGCTCATCAAAAAATGATGTGAGGTTTTTAAAAACAATAAAAAAACTGTTGACTTTTTGTTCATGATGTGTTAATATTTAATTG
>JAEDIH010000227.1 GCA_016292575.1 Clostridiaceae bacterium
ATAGGAGAACTCCACACCCTTTTCTGAAAGCTCGTCAATAAGCTGCGGAAGTCTTGCGGTAACGCTGTAATAGAAGTGATCGGTCTTTTCGATCATCTTGGCGTACTCATCTTCTTTTCCTTTAAAGACGAAGTCGCGTGCGCTTTCGTAATACTCGGTTCCTATCATGCTCCAGAACGAGGGGAAGGAGCCGTAGCTTGTCAGTGCAAGACGGGGAACAAGGTTTTCAAAAACCCGGTCATAAATCTTCTGGATAACATCAGTTCCGAAACCGAGCACCTTGAGATATCTTGCAAGCGAAACTGCGGAAACAACCAAAGCCTCAAGAGCACTGTCCTCAAAAAGGGCGGTACGGTCAGTATAAGAATTGATGAAACGGTCAAGCCCCTTTTCGTCAATTGTTACCTGTCCGGAGAAAAGCGCGCCGAGCAGTCCGATGCCGCCGACTGCCGGGGCATAATAGATAACGTTCTTCACCTTATTCTGAACATTTTCGGTCATTTGAAGATACGCTGTGACTATGCACGAACCGAGGCAGCGACCGACAAGGGTGACCTTGCTTTTTCCCGTGACCTCGCGCACAGCGTCAATGTATTTTGAAAGCTCCGCAGCGGAAACAAACGGGTCAACGCGCCAATCATAATAAAAATTATAATCCTCGGCCTTGAAATTTGAGGTTTTGCGTCTGAGCCACTCCTTGCGCCAGACAAAATCAGAATGGCTTCCGTCCGAAGGTTCTCCGTTTTTATCGAGTCTGATATCATCATAGATAGGTGAAAAGCAATCATAGAGTGCATCGCAGTATTTATCCCAGTTTCCGTTAGGGTCAATGGGCATCTGCTTAAGAACGTCCTTAACGGCGTTAACTATGTAATCCTTGTCAACGTCGGCTGCGGCAATACTTTTTCCGTCCTTGTCAACAAGTCCTGTATTGCCCATACCGGAAATATAAATAATCGGATATTCTTCCTCTGCGGCAGCTGCAGCCGGCGCAAATGAAACGCAAAGCAGCAGCAAAGCAAGAAACGCAGAAAGTGCTCTTTTAAACGAATGTTTCATGATAAAGCCCTCCAAAAATAAAAATACTTGCGATTTAAAATATTTTATATATTTATTTTAACACATTCCAAAAGCAAATGCAACAATTACAACAAAAATTATTCAAATATCCCGGGAAATTTCAAATAAACCGTCCAAAATCAGGTTTTCGTCATAAATAATTTCGGTCTCGCAGCAGGAAATTATGCCCTTGCTGTAGCCTCCGGTGGCAACAACGGTTGCGTTCTCGAGCGAAAGCTCGTTTGAAATGCGCCTGATAAGACCGTCAAGCATTGCAGCCGTTCCGAACACAACACCCGACTGAATACACTCGGCCGTGTTTGCGCCGACGGCTTTTTTCGGTGCCTTAAAGCTTACGGAGGGAAGCAGCGAGGCCCGTGCGGCAAGCGCGTCCATTGAAATTTTGACCCCGGGCGAAATTGTGCAGCCCACAAACTTTCCGTCCCGGTCAACAACAATAATTTTCGTTGCCGTTCCGAGGTCGGCAACAAGGCAGGGCAAGGGATACTTCGCCTTTGCGGCAACGGCGGCGCAGATGAGATCGGCTCCCACGGCCGAAACGGGAAGAATGTCAATTTTAAAGCTTCCGTGGTTTTCTGCTCCGACAGTAGCAGGCTTTTTCCCGGTTATCATTTTCACCGCACGGATAACGCTGTCCTCAATCTCAGGCACAACGCAGCTCATTACAACCTTTGAAAAGTCCGGCGCACTGACCTCATAAAGCTTGAAAATACTTAAAAGGTCGGCGGCAAATTCGTCGCTCGTTTTATGACGGGCGGTAAACATTCTTGAAACAAAAAGGAGTTCTTCGTTCCGGTAAGCGCCGAGCGTAATGTTGGTATTTCCGATGTCTATCGTCAAAAGCATATGAAACCTCCGAAAAAAGCAGCCGCAAAAAGCGATTGCCGATTCGCGGCACTGTGAAAGCGCACAGCTTTATTATATTCTC
>JAEDIH010000066.1 GCA_016292575.1 Clostridiaceae bacterium
TTATGGAGCTTTGCCCGTCACTCAGTATCAGCTCGGTAGAAGGCGCACTCCGCAAACTCGTTGTCGAGGGTGAATTGAAGCGTGAAGGTAACGGTAAGAATACCACTTATTATCGGCTGAAGTGATACCCTAAAATTGCAACGCTCGGCTCGATAACAAAAAATTGTATTCTTTATTGCAATTCCTTTCATGTGAAAACCCTTGTGGCATAAGGCTTCAGGGGTTTTTCTTTTTTTCTCTTCTTGCGTTTTTTCAGTTTGTGCAAAAAGGCGCTTGAAGTCCTGTCGGATCTCAAGTGCCTTTTGTGCAATATGACGGGAAAGATGGAAGTAATTTGTGCATCAAAGCGTATGCTGCGATTTATTCACAGGTTCCTTAAATCCCTTAACAAAAACTCAACGCGAGCTGCTCTGTGCTCTGAACATCTCTGAACCCGACTTGTGCAGGGGATGATTCGGGGCGGAATTTAGGTTTTATCAAATTTTCCCACTTGCCATTCACTCCGAAGCTTTTCTCTAAAAAATGATGCACCGCTTTGTCGTTTCATCGTGAGCAAAATCGGTATATTTTGTAGTATTTGTGTAAAACAGAGAAAAATGCAAAATGGTATTGCTTTTGTTCGAGTTTTAGAATATAATATATGTTATCAAATAAGGAGTGTAGTCATATGGAAATTATGTCCGCAAGAGAAGCAGCTGATAAATGGGGAATCTCACAAAGACGAGTGGCTATTCTTTGCTCAGAAAACAGAATAGCAAATGCAGAAATGATAGGCAATATGTGGGTAATGCCTTCAAATGCAAAAAAACCTATTGACGCCAGAAGTACAAGATATACCAATACAGATTCAAACGCTGTAAAACCGTTCTTGAAATGGGCAGGCGGAAAAGGGCAACTGCTGAAGGAAATTGAAAAATATTATCCGTTCGGAGACAGCAAGATTACAAAATATGCTGAGCCGTTTGTCGGCGGTGGCGCAGTTTTATTTGATATACTTAATAAATATGAGATAAAAGAAATCTATATCAGTGACATTAATGCTGAACTTATAAATACTTATCGCATTATTCGGGATGATATTGATACTTTAATCGAAATGTTGCTACATGTACAGAATGATTTTATTCCTCTATGTACAGATGAGCGTAAAAAGTATTATATAAATAAGCGTGAGCGTTTCAATGATTTGAAAGTAAACGGAACTGAAAACATTAACATTGAGAAAGCGGCATTGATGATATTTTTAAATAAAACTTGCTTTAACGGCCTATTTCGAGTAAATAAAAAAGGGTTGTTCAATGTTCCTATGGGGGCATATAAAAATCCTCTGATTTGTGATGAAAATAACCTTAGAGCGGTATCAGAGAAATTGCAGAGAGTGACTATTGTATGCGGAGATTACAAAAAGTCAGCAGAGTTTATTGACGAACACACTTTTGCTTATTTTGATCCGCCATACAGACCAATTACTAATACTGCGGGTTTTACTGCATATACCGAAAATCTGTTTAACGATGAAGAACAGATTGAACTTGCACGATTTGTTGATGATATGCACAGAAAGGGAGCAAAGGTCGTTGTTAGCAATTCCGATCCAAAAAACTCCAATACACAAGATGATTTCTTTGACAATATCTACGCTGCTCGTAAAATCAAACGAGTAGAGGCTGCACGAATGATTAATTGCAATAGCGAAGCAAGAGGAAAAATCAAAGAATTGCTTATCAGTAATTTTTAAGGAGAAAATAAATGTTAAGAGATTTCAATACTTGGCTGTTGGGATTCCGTGATAGCATAGCCGATTACGGCTATTATATAGATTTTGAAAAGGTTCACAGAAATGTGGATGGCATCAAGGTTGAACTTAATATTTTGAATTCTCTCATTGGCTCTAAAAATATCGAAGCTGATTTTGAGAATTTGATGAGAAAATATCCGGAAGTTTTAAAGTGCATTCCGTTGCTTTTGGCGGTTCGAGCAAATGAAATCTACTGTCAGGATGAAAATGGCGGTCATTTATTCCAATTTGATTTTGGAAAGTATCCGCCGAACAGCCACGCTCATTATGAGAGATACAAATACTTTATGCGTGAAACCGGGTTGTTTGATTTGTTGGAAAATCATATTGTGAACAATTTGGTAGACTACGCAACAGGTGTTGAAACAGGACTTGATTCCAACGGTCGCAAAAACCGTGGCGGACATCTTATGGAAAATTTAGTTGAAAGCTTTATCCAAAAAGCCGGATTTATTAAAGATGAAAATTACTTTAAGGAAATGTATATTCATCAGATTACCGAAAAATGGGGCATAGATTTATCGGCGATTTCCAATCAAGGTAAAATGGAAAAGCGTTTCGATTATGTGATTAAAACACCGAATATGATATATGGTATTGAAACCAACTTTTATGGTAGTGGTGGTAGCAAACTGAATGAAACGGCTCGCAGCTATAAAACTCTTGCATTGGAAACTGATACCATAGATGGGTTTACATTTGTATGGTTTACCGACGGAAAAGGATGGACAAGTGCAAGACACAATCTTGAAGAAACATTTGATGTTATGGAGCATATCTATAATATTGACGATATGGAAAATGGGATAATTCAAGAGGTTTTTAAGTGATGAAAAAAAAGGAGATTAAAAAATGGGAGCCGGAAGATTTTGAGTTGGAAATGACTACACACTGGTCATTCCCCAAGCGTGGTGATTGGGCAACTCACGATGCGAAATGGCGTGGTAATTGGTCACCGTATATTCCGAGGAATATTATATTAAGATATTCACAGGAGGGAGATTTAGTTCTTGACCAATTTGCAGGTGGAGGCACTACCCTTGTAGAAGCAAAACTTTTGAATCGTGATATAATCGGTGTAGATATAAATGACATTGCTCTTGAACGGTGCAGAGAAAAGACAAGCTTTGAATATGAGCCGGCAAAGGGTAAAGTGTATATCAAAAAAGGGGATGCAAGAAATCTTGACTTTGTACCGGATGAAAGCATAGACCTTATATGTACGCATCCGCCATATGCTGATATTATTAAATATAGTTATGGCATTGAGGGGGATTTATCACAATTAAAAGTTAAAGACTTTCTCAAAGAAATGGAAAAGGTTGCGGGGGAAAGTTATCGTGTTCTGAAAAAGGACAAGTTTTGTGCCGTTCTTATGGGTGATACAAGACAAAAAGGTTGTATGATTCCTATATCTTTTGAAGTAATGGAGATATTTCAAAATGAGGGATTTACCCTAAAGGAATTAATTATAAAAGAACAGCATAATTGTAAAGCAACGGGATATTGGAAAACTAATAGCGTTAAATACAATTTTTTATTGATAGCACATGAGTATTTATTTATATTTAGAAAATAAGTTTTTCCTTGAAGAAAAGTTTCACAGTGAAACTTTTCTTCAAGTGCCTTTTGTGCAATATGACGGGAAAGATGGAAGTAATTTGTGCATCAAAGCGTATGCTGCGATTTATTCACAGGTTCCTTAAATCCCTTAACAAAAACTCAACGCGACCTGCTCTGCGCTCTGAACATCTCCGAACCCGACTTGTGCAGGGGATGATTCGGAGGTGGAATTTAGGTTGTGATACATTCCGAAATAATCTGAACTGCCGCATCTATCTGCTCCTTGGTGACCGTCAGCGGCGGCAGCATACGGATTTTGTTCTTGGCCTTCAAAAGAAGCAGCCCTTTTTCCCGGGCTTCGGCAATAATTTGTGAGCTGTCTTTTTCGCAAAGAAGCCCCAGCATAAGTCCTCGGCCGCTGACTTCGGTAACTCCGGCGATGCTTTCAAGCTGTTTTTTTAAGTTTTCGCCCTTTTCGGCAACCTCGGAAATCATTTCATCGGTAAGCCGCGAAAGAATGTTCACCGCGCCGGCGCAGACAACCGGATTTCCGCCGAATGTTGAGCCGTTATCGCCCGGTGCAAACAGATTTTCCGCTTTTTCGCCCATCACACAGGCTCCAATCGGAAGTCCGCCGCCGAGTCCCTTTGCCGTTGTGAAGACATCGGGCGTAAAGCCGTAATGCATATAGGAATAAAGTTTGCCGGTTCTGCCGTTTCCGGTCTGAACCTCGTCAACGATGATAAGAAGGTCGTGCTTTTCGGCAACATCTCTTACCGCTTTGACAAATTCATTTGTCAGCACATTGATTCCGCCTTCACCCTGTATGGTTTCAAGCATAATTGCACAGCATTTGTTGTCTTCGGCGGTCTGCTGAAGCGACTCAATATTGTTTGCTTCGGCAAACACGAAGCCCTCGGGAAGGGGCGTAAATTTCTCGTGAAAAACGTCCTGTCCCGTTGCTGCAAGCGTGGCAAGGGTGCGCCCGTGAAAGCTGTTTTTAAGGGCGATTATGTTGTAATACTCCCTGCCTTTTTTTTCGCCGTAAGCTCTTGCAAGCTTAATGGCACACTCGTTTGCTTCCGCACCGGAATTGCAGAAGAAAACCTTTTTCATGTTTGTTCTTTCGCAAAGCATTTTTGCAAGCTCGGCGCACGGCTTGGAATAGTAAAGATTGGACGTATGCTGAAACAAAGAAAGCTGACTGATGACCGCGTTTGTCCAGTCACGGTCTGCCGTGCCGAAAGTGTTGACGGCGATTCCGCTTCCGAAATCAAGATACTGTTTTCCGTCCGCATCGGTCACGACGGCTCCTTTTCCGCTGACGATTTCAACGGGAAAACGGGCATAAGTATGCGCAATATAATCCGAATCAAGCTGCTTGGTATTCATTTTGACTTTCACCTTACTTTCTGATCATTGTTCCCATACCTTCATCGGTGAAAAGCTCGATGAGGATCGAATGGGGAACGCGTCCGTCAATGACAAAAACTTTTCTTACACCGCTTTCAACGGCTTTTATACAGCCTTCAAGCTTCGGAATCATACCGCCGCTGATTACACCGTCTGCAATCAGCTTGGGTGCTTCGTCAATTTTAATGTGGTGAATCAGCGTTGACGGATCGTCCTTATCACCTAAAATGCCCTTTGTGTCGGTCAGCGTGATCAGACATTCGGCGTTAAGCTTAGATGCGATCGCCGCTGCGGCCGTATCGGCGTTGATATTATAGGAATTTCCGCTGTTGTCAATTCCGACGGTAGACACAACGGGGATATAATCATAATCGAGTATTCCGATGATCGGATCGGGGTCAATATCAACAATTTCCCCGACAAAGCCGTGAGCGGCGTCAAGCGGCTTTGCGTGAATCATTTTTCCGTCCGCTCCGCAGATACCGATGGCATTTCCGCCCTTGCTCTGAATCAGCTTGACAAGGTCTTTATTAACCTTTCCGGCAAGAATCATCTGAACGATATCCATCGTCTCCTTATCGGTCACACGAAGACCGTCCAAAAACTCACTTTTTTTGCCCAGTTTTGCAAGCATATCGTTAATTTCCGGACCGCCGCCGTGAACAAGCACGGGCTTTACGCCGACAAGAGAAAGCAGAACGATATCGCCCATTACGGCGTCCTTCAGTTTTTCGTCAATCATAGCACTGCCGCCATATTTGATAACAACGACTCTGTTCGTATATTTTTGTATGTGCGGCATTGCCTCAACAAGAGTTGCCGCACGTTCGGCATTGGAAAGTCCCATGGAAAAGACCACCTTTTATAGAATTTGATGTTTAGGAAAATCATGGATGATGAAAAAACGCGTAAGTAGAATGCGTAATTCATGCAGACGCTCTGCGCCGCTTTATATTATCATCACGTTCTGTAGTCTCCGTTGATTTTTACATAGTCATACGTCAGATCACAGCCCCATGCTGTTGCTTCGGCATCGCCGCTGTTAAGAGCAATATTGACCGTGATTTCTTTTTCGAGCAGAATTTCCTTGGCTTTTTCTTCGGAAAAGTCAATGCCTCTGCCGTTTCGGCAAACCTCAATTTCACCCTTAGACGAAGTGAAGCTGACATCTATTTTGTTTACGTCAACGTCCGCTTTGCTGTAACCGATTGCACAAAGCACGCGCCCCCAGTTTGCGTCTGCACCGAACATTGCCGCTTTGAAAAGCGATGAGCATATAACGCTTTTGGCAACGGTTTTTGCACATTTTTCGTCCGAAGCCGAACTGACCTTGCATTCGAGCAGCTTTGTTGCACCCTCACCGTCACCGGCAATCATGCGGCAAAGTCTTACCGTGACGCTGTTTAACGCTTTCATAAATTCCGAAAAATCCTCGCCGTCGGCGGTTATCTCGTCATTCTCAGCCATGCCGTTTGCCATGACAACAACCATATCGTTCGTGGAGGTATCGCCGTCAACGCTCACCATGTTAAAAGTGCTTTGTATATCGGTTGAAAGAGCTTTCCGGAGCATCGAACTGCTGACGGAGGCATCGGTCGTGATAAAGACAAGCATCGTTGCCATATCGGGATGAATCATGCCTGAGCCCTTGGCAATTCCGCCCAGATGGCAGGTCTTTCCGCCGACGGTAAACTCAACTGCCGCCTGTTTTTCAACGGTGTCGGTGGTCATGATTGCCTGATTGCATTCGGTGCTGTTTTGTCCGAGACTGTCTTTGAGCTTTTGCATGTTCTGTTCAATCGGCGTAATATCAAGCGGCTGGCCGATAACGCCTGTCGAAGCGACGACTACGTCTTTTTCGTCAATTCCGAGCGTCTGCGCTGTAAGAGAGCACATCTTTTCGGCAATTGCCTCACCACCGAGATTGCAGGTGTTTGCGTTGCCGCTGTTACAGATAATCGCCTGAGCAAGACCGTCACTGATATGATTTTTTGTAACCGTCAGCGGCGCACCCTTGACTAAATTCGTTGTATAAACGGCGGCGGTGTTAGCCTTTTTTTCGCTCACAATTAAGGCGAGGTCTTTTTTTTCTTTGTTTTTGCGGATGCCGGCGTGGATTCCTCCGGCAACAAATCCTTTTGCGGCGCAAACGCCGCCGTCAATTTCTTTTATCATAGCTTATTCTCCGTTTATTCGTTCTGCATTTTATTGATTACAAGGTCGAGGCATTGAACCGCTGCGCCCGAAGCACCCTTGCCGAGGTTGTCGTAGCGCGCGGTAAGTAAAATTCTGTCCTCGTTTCCGAAAACGCCTATTTGCATTTTGTCCGTGCCTGAAAGCGTGTTGCTGTCAAGAAAACCGCCGTCAGACATATCTTCGCAAAATTCGATGTTCATTTTTCCGTTGTATTTTTTTCGGTAAACTTCTTTTACCGTTTCGGCGTCTGCTCCGTTTTCAAGCTGACTTTTAAACAGCGGTACGGTGACAAGCATACCCGAATAAAAGTCGGAAACAATCGGGCAGAAAACGGGTGAATGGTTCAGTCCCGTAATTTTTGTCATCTCAGGAAGATGCTTGTGCGTTTGCGAAAGTCCGTATTGTCTCGGAGCCGAGAGCTTTTGCTCTTTTTCGTCCGACTCGTACTGCGCAATCATCTTTTTTCCGCCGCCGCTGTAGCCGGTAACCGAATGACAGGTCAAAAGCACATCTTTCGATATCACCCGGGCTTCAACAAGCGGATAAATAAGGCTGATAAAACCGCTTGCGTGACAGCCGGGAACAGCCGTTTTTTTGGAAGCGGCGATTTTCTCTGCCTGACCGTCGCAAAGCTCGGGAAGTCCGTATACCCAACCCTCGGCGGTTCTGTGAGCGGTTGAAGCATCAAAAATCACCGTATCGGGATTTTCAACAAAGCTGACCGATTCCTTTGCCGCGTCGTCCGGCAGGCAAAGAACGGTTATATCGCTTTCGTTGATTGCTTTTTTTCTTGCTTCGGGGTTTTTTCTTGTTTCATCCGGCAAGACTGTCAGGTCAATATCCTCCCGATCGCGGAGCCTTGAAAAAATGCCGAGACCGGTTGTTCCCTCTCTTCCGTCTATGAACACTTTTATCTTATTCAAGAAAATCACCTTAAATGAATATTTATACATTCTATTCTTTTATTTGTATATTACAAATGAATATACCATGATAATTCGCACTTGTCAAGCAAAATTAACGAATGTTTATACAAACCGTAAATGTGCATAAATTAATGTTGTTAATTTATATTACCTACTTCCAATTTTACTATAATAATGCTATAATGTATTAGAAAAGGGAAAAAGGTCGAAATAATGTATAATGAAATTCTGAAAGCGTTAGAAGCGCAGAACATATCAAAGAATCAATTCTGTAAGGACATAATAAGTGTCGGGAAAGACATCTGTTTATTATGTAACTGATATATATAGAAATAGCGGAGAGATAAGTTATGGAGCTTGTATTGTTAACTGCCCTCGGTGTGGGCGGTGCTACCGTTATCGGTGCACTGATAGGTTTCATTTTCAAAAGCATATCGCATAAGTTCTCAGATATCGTTCTTGCCTTTGCCGCAGGTGTGATGCTTGCTGCGGCTGTGCTTGGACTGATTATTCCGTCTATTGAGTACGGTGGGAAATACGGTATACTTATTACGGTTGCAGGCATTTTTGTCGGTGCTGTCTGTTTAAACCTAATCGACAGGCTGGTGCCGCATTTGCATAAATTAGCGGGAGATGAACCGGAATCGCATAACAACGCAAACTTAAGCAAGGTTTTATTGTTTGTTATGGCAATAGCCATACATAATCTGCCCGAAGGGATCGCCGCAGGTGTAGGCTTTGGCTCGGGAGATACAGCGCAGGCACTTATTATTGCCGGGGGTATCGCTCTGCAGAACATTCCTGAAGGCATGGTGATTATAGCTCCTATGCTTGCGGCAGGTATCCGCCCTCGCAGGACATTCGTTCTTGCCATGATTACGGGTCTTGTCGAGGTTGTGGGCACGTTAATCGGCTATTTTGCCGTCAGCATTTCCACCGCGATTTTACCCTTTGCCCTTGCGTTTGCAGGGGGAACGATGCTCTATGTCATCAGCGACGAAATGATACCCGAAACCCACGCACACGGAAGCGAGCGAGGGGCTACTTATGCTTTGCTTGTCGGTTTTTGTGTAATGCTTGTTACAGATGTGTTGTTAGGGTAGTTTTCTTCAACTGATTTAATCATAGCTTCATTAATTATAATTATAAAAAGGAGAGATATCTATGAAGTGCATTTTTATTGTCAATCCGTTTGCAGGCGTGGCGGGCGGAGCCGAAAACCTTCAGCAATCCGTTGTTAATCTCAACAATCCCGACTGTGAGATTTACAAAACAAAAGCGCCGGGCGACGCTACGGAATATGTCCGCGCGCGCTGCAAAAGCGAGCCTGAGCAAGAGCTAAGGTTTATCGCCTGCGGAGGTGACGGAACGATAAACGAGGTTTTCAACGGAGCCGTCGGCTTTGATAACGCAAGCGTCAGCTGTTACCCCTGCG
This sequence comes from Clostridiaceae bacterium, assembly GCA_016292575.1. GTDB lineage: Bacteria > Bacillota > Clostridia > Oscillospirales > Acutalibacteraceae > UBA6857. Next base: position 9,332 of record JAEDIH010000066.1, read on the forward strand.
GAAGCGGAAACGACTTTGTTAAGGCTTTCGGCGGTGCGGAACGTTTTATGAATTTGGAAAAGCTCATATCTGCCCCAACGAGAAAGATTGACCTTTTGAAGGTCGGCGACCGTTACAGCAACAACGTTGTAAATTTCGGCTTCGACACAACCGTTGCAATCACGATAAACAAGGAGCGTGAAAAAAAGGGACACGGCAACAAAAATGCCTACACTAAAGGCGTTGTGACCGCGCTCATTAAGAGCATGAAAAACGAATGCACTGTCATTGCTGACGGCGAAACGCTCAATCCGAGCGGAAAGCTGCTCCTTTGCACCCTTGCAAACGGTCAATACGTCGGCGGCTCTTTTTGCTGCGCGCCAAAATCAAAGGCAGACGACGGACTGATAGACGTTTGTCTGATAAAGCCTATTTCACGCCTGCGTTTTGTAAAAATTCTTAAACCATACACAAACGGCGAGCATCTCGACAGAGAGGATATGAAAGACATCGTAACCTATCGCCAAGCGAAAAAAATTGAAATTAAAGCGCCCGCCGGCTTTGCATATTCGCTTGACGGCGAGATAATCTATTCGGAGCATTTTACGGTTGAAATTGCAGAAAAGGCTCTGAATTTTGCCGTGCCTGAGTAAATGA
>JAEDIH010000067.1 GCA_016292575.1 Clostridiaceae bacterium
CGGGAAAGGTTCGCATTGAGCTTATCAAACGGGTTCTTGCCGCATTCAAAAACAGCGTTGAAATCAAGGCGCACTATTCTCAGTTTCCGGAAACACCGGAGGGCTTCGATATCTGGCGCGGAAAGGCTAATGAGCTTTGGGAGCGTGTCGGCTCAATGGCGGATAACTGCGATGAGGAAATTCTTGAGCGCATGAAAAGAAGAGCAGAGGGCAAAATCAAAGCCGTCCGCACGGAAGAATAAGCAGTTTTATGCCGCAGACAGAGTTTTAAAGCAGGACTTTTTAACCGCTTTGCACAGTGGATTTTTAAAAGCCTCTGAAAATGCCGATAAAAAGCGTTTTTGCTTTTTGAATTAGTTCGTATATAGTAAACAGATAAAAATCGATTTTAAGCATATTTTTGCCGCTGATTTCGGCAAATTGCGTTTAGCTTGTGAGCCGATTGGCACAAAAAGCCGTCATTCACCGGAAAAAACACGGCTCGGCTGCCGTTTTTGCGGCAAATAACCGTTCCTTTTCGGCTCAATATAAAAAATAACCGCACGACTGTTTCAACTGACTCAGCCGTGCGGTTTTTGCGTCTTGTTAATAATGCCTTACAGCGTGCAGCTTACACCCTTTTTGTTGTATGGCGAAAGTCCGGCGGCATTTTTTGCGCGGACGGTGTAGGTATATTTTACGCCCTTTTTTGCTTTCCTGTCAACAAAAATCCTTTTTGTTGTTGTGCCGATATTTTTCCATTTGCCCTTGCCGGTTTTGCGCAGAACAACAAAGCTTTTTGCGCCGGCGGTCTTTTTCCAGGTGACTTTGACGCCGCTTTTGGTTTTCGCCGCCCTTGAAAGCACGGGAGCGGCGCATTTTTTTATGGGGATTTTTTCGGTGCGGATAACCTTTTTGCAGTCAAGGCAGCCTTTGTGTCTTGAGCCCGCGCTGCTTGCGGTGGCTTTTTTGTCGGTTATCCAGCCGCTGAGATTTTCGTGCAGACAGATGATTCTGACCTTAAGTCCGTTTTGCAGGGCAAATTTGTGCGCCGTCGAGTTCTTTTCGCAGACGAGGGTGAATTTTTTAAGCTTCATGTACCCTCCGCCGCTTTTGCAATAGCCGAAAGCATGGCTTGAAATGTGTTTTGCGCCCTTGAAAACGGTCAACTCGTTCTCAAACGAAAGGAAGGCGTCCTCACAGATTCCGCGTGTGTCCTTTTTGAGCGTGAGACTGCCTTGCAAAGCAGGTGCGGCAACGACCCACCCGTCAATATATTTGACCGCGGTTTTTTGTGAATCAACGGCGAACGTCCTGTAAAAAGCGTTTGAGCCTATACTCTGAACGCTGTCGGGAATTGAAACAAAGGAGAGTATGCCGCAGTTTGCAAATGCCATTGAGCCAATGCGGCGCAGATTTTTAGAAAGAGTGATTTTTTTAAGATAATCGCAGCTCTGGAATGCGCGGTCGCCGATTTCAAGCACGCTGTCCGGCAGCCTGAGTTCGGAAAACCGGCTTTTTGCAAAGGCACTCTCGCCGATATACTTCACCGTGTCCGGTATCACCACCGAACGCAGATAATACGGGCTGCAAAGTCCGTTTTCCGGCGAAAAAACGCGGTCTGCAATGCCTGTGGTGCCTTTTTTGATGAAGATATCCTCGTCGTCCGTGCCGTCCGGAAAATCCTCATAGCCGATGAGCCAGCCTCCCCAGTAAATGCCGTTGAGGTTCTGATTGTATGAAAGCGGAGCGCCGAAAAACGGATTGTAGCCAACCCTTTTGAGCGCGGACGGACAGGAAACAAACGCACACTCCGTTTCTGCAAAAGCAAGGTCTCCGAGCTCTTCAAGCGTGTCCGGAAGAGCAATGGCGCTAAGCCTGCTGCAGCCGAAAAACGCCCTGTCTTCAATACGTCTGAGCGTTTTCGGAAAGGTGATTTTTCCAAGCACAAGGCAGCCTTCAAAGGCGCTTTTTTCAACGGAAACAACGCCCTCGGGAACGGTAACGCCGTCAAGAATAAGGCAGTTTTTGAACGTGCCTTCGCCAATGGTTTTCAGAGATGCAGAAAGCGAGATTTTTTCAAGCGAAGAGCAGTTTTCAAACGCATTTTTTCCAAGGAAGGACACATTATCCGGGATTACAGTCTCTTTCAGATTTCTGCACCCTGAAAAGCAGAACGCGCCTATTGAAACCAAAGACCGCGGAAAGCTGACTTTTTCAAGTGTTTCGTTTCCGGAAAAGCAATGTGCACCGAGCGAGGAAACATTCAAAAGGTCAATCGCTTCGGGAATTTCAACCTCGGAATTCGCTCCTGTGTATTCGGTTATTTCGGCAGTGCCGTTATTCAGTATCCTGTACCTGAAATCGCCGGAAAAGTAAAAGTTTTCGGCTCCTGCGGCGAACGAAAAGGCAAGGCAAAGCAGCAAAACCGCCGGATAAAAAAGCATGAACGATTTTTTTAATTTTTTCATTGTTGCCCCTGTATATTAAAGAGTTATTAAAGCAAAAACCCTTTCAAAGTTCTGACACTTTGAAAGGGCTCTGAATTTTTTACGGGAAATCAGGCAGTTTCGGAAATGAAGTCTGCGTCAAAGCATGAGCATGAAACATAGTTTTCTCTGCTGTCGGCATTTTTGGCATTCTTCTTTTCAATAAGCTTTGTAACAGCAACATAAATACCTGCGATGGCTGCGGAAACGGCTGCAATGATTGCGAAAATTTTAAGAATTTTCTTGAAAGTATCCATATCAAAAGTCCTCCATTAATTTATTAAACTCATTATAGCACGAAGAAACGCTCAAGTCAACAAAAATATCAGGCTAATTGATTAAAGAAAATCAAAATAATCAATAAAAAATCAATAACTGATACTGTAGTTGCTGACGCAGTTTCCGTGCAGCTCAACGGTGATTGGAACCATCAGCATTTTTCCCTGTCCGTCCGCTTTTGAAACAATGAGCGTGTGCGTCATTGAGGTTATGCGTCCGTCCTTGTCAATTTCCGCCTCTATCGTTGAGTTGTTATAGGTAATATTCAGCTCGCTTATTTTTGCCGAGGAGGGAAGCCCGAGCGAATCAACGTTAATGACCTCCATTGAGGTCGAATAGCCTGCCGCGGGGGAGGAGAGCGTTTGCGTTGCCTCGCCGAGAGTGAGAAGAAGCTTGTAGCCTCCGCCGGAGCTTTGGGTTGCCGAGGCGTTTGTCACGTCCTTTTCGCTCAGCTGAGCCGTTTGGGAAATCGGAGCAATGACCGCGTCCGGCGATTTTCCGCTCGACGGGTCAACGCCGTTTGAAAAGCTGTAGTGTTCCGGCTCGTTCTTGGTGTTGTTCTTTATCATTGACGAAGCGATGTTCTGAACCGAAGAGCCGCCGGAAATACTGTCAATTTCAACCGAAAGCCTGTCGTCCTTTGTCAGAGAGAATGAGGACGTGCTCTTGAGCTTGTTCAGCGCGTTAACATATGCCTTGATAATATTGCTTTTGCCGCTCGGCACGGCGTCCTTTGCCGCCTGAACGGAGCTGCTTTTTATTTGTTCGGCAATCGAGACGGCCTCGCTTGCCTGCTTGGACTTTGATTCCTCAACATACCACTCAGGGTCTCCAACGGTAACGTTGGTGCTCAGCTGGTTTCCGTCCATGGTAAACTTCGATGCGGTAACGGCACCTGCGGTTGTGCCTGAGGGCGCGGTGGTTGAAGAATAGACAGGGAAAGATGCAGAGGGCTGGGTGCTTTCCGCTGCCCTTTGCTTTCTCATATGATTTGAAGAAACAAGAAAGCTGATGCAGAAGATCCACACCGCGGCAACCGCAACGGCGGCAATGCCTAAAATCTTTTTATTGTTCATCTTGCTGCTCCTTGGTTAAATAAAAATTGGGGGACACAATATAGTATCCCCCGAATTTAAGAACAAGCTTAAATCATCTTGTGAAGGTATAATCATAATTGGAAGAGCCGGTAAGAACCATCTTAATTCTGATTGAGCTGCCCTCTTCAATGGGAATATCAAGGCTTACGGTGAACGGACTTTTGACCGTGAGCGCATCAAGAGTACCGCTGCTGTTGATAACTCCGGTCACGGTTGTTGCTCCGATGGTGGCGGAGCAATTTGCGCCGTTTCCGGCAATATCGCCGAGACTGTTTGTGATGCTGTCAACAAAGCCGGGGTGATAAACGGCGTTTGTTCCCTCCTGCTTGATTGTTATTGAAACGGTTGTTTTTCCACCGCTTTCGGAAACGGAAACGTTTGAAATGCCATTGCTGAAAGCGTTCAAATCGTTCGGATTGTAAAGATAGGCGTATCTGTTTTCATACGTTTTTTCGGGTGTCGGAACAATGAACGAATTGAGTCTCTGCGAATATCTGACTTCATTTCCGTTCTGATCCTTGGCGGTGTAAAAAGCAATTCCGTTTTCAAAATTAAGAGTGCGGTTTTTGCTTTCGCCCATCTCGTTTTTCAGTGTTTCCAGTTCCTTGTCGATTTCTTTCTTGAAAATTCCTAAAACATCTTTGATTCCGGAAATTGAAAAGTCCTTAACGTTTGCTTCAAGCTTAATGTTTGAGCTTCCGGTAACGGGAGTTTTTTCGTCCTTGGTGTTGTTGATTGCCTGAACAAGCTTGAGCGTGTAGGCACGCCGGCTTTCCGCGCTGTTGTTGTAAGAGGGGAGAGCCGGAGTTGTGTAAACAACGGAGCCTGAGCCGATTACTGCGTTTGAAACATTGAGGGTTGCATACGCCGAGTCGGGATTCATCTTGTCCGTGTCAACAGCCTTAACGCGGTATGAAACGGAGCTTGCAACGGCAAGAACAACCAAATTCAACTTGGTTGAGGGAGCAAGGTTGAGGTCAATGCTCGTTGAGGTCGTGGTTGCAATTTCGGAAAGATGATTGTCGCTTGCCGAGGCGGTGGATTTAATAATATACTTGCTTGCGCCGGGCACTGCCTGCCATGAAAGCGTGGTGACATAGTCTGACTTTTTGGCGGCCTTAACGTTTGCAACTGTGCCGTTAACATTGACCATATTGGTGTTGCTCTTTGCAAGCTGATGCCAGCTTGAGTCAACGGCGGTGTTTTTGCTTTCAACAATGAAATCCGCGTTTGGAATACTGTCCCACAAAAGCGAGGAGTAAACAGCAATTTTTTCGTCCTCAAGGCTTATGCGGTCGGTAGTTCTGAGGTTGCTGATATCGCAAAGAGGCGTTTTGAAAACGCAGGGGTCGCTTTCGGCACCCATCAGCTTGCTTGAGCCGAGCTTTGTGAAAGCCAAGACAGAGCAGATGTATTTGGTATTGGGTCTTGTGTAGACCGAGGAAAGGGTGAGCGTTACGGAGTTCTTGCTCACTTCCTTTGTTGTTCCGTCAAATTTAACAATATAGCCGTCGGCGGACGGTATTGCGTTCCAGGTGACGGTTACGCTCTTTGAGTCTGCGGAAACCGTCGCCTTGAGCGAGGAAACCTTTCCGGGAACGGTCTTGACGGTAACGGGCGTGCTGTATGCCGTTTCGCTGTAGCCCGTGATTTTTGAAGCAACGCGGAAATAGGTAACGCTGCCCTCTCTAAGTCCGTTCACCGTGTATGAAATGCGTCCGCTTGAGCCTGCGTCCGCGTTGATATCGGCAGTTTTTGTCCATGTTTTTTTGTCGCTGCTTTGCTCAAGCGTATAGCTTTGGGCAACGTCAAGTGCTTTCCAGGAGAGGACGGCGGAGGTTGCGGTAACGCTTTCAACACTGAGTCCCTTAACTCCGGAGACCGGCGTTGTTGCCGACTGAACGGGCGAAAGTGCGCCGTAAAGGGTTTTGCTGCCGTAAGAGCCGAGCGCTCTTATCCGGAACGAATACTCGGTGCATTCTTCAAGTCCGTATACGGTGTGTTCGGTAACGTTCTTTGACGATGTGGCAATCAGCTCGTTCTTTCCGTCTTTAACCATAAAGATCTGATATTTTTCGGCGCTCGGGTCGGCTTTCCATGAGAGAGTGACCGAGCCCGCTGTTTTTGCCTCGGCGGAAAAGCCGGAAACAGCCGCAGGTGCCGTCTTTGCCGAAACGGCGTAGGAGGTGGGCGAAAGGTAATACTTGCCCGAGGCATTTACGCGCGCTCTCACCGTGAATTTATAAACGGTGCCCGGCAAAAGGCTCTTGTTCGCAGTCACGCTGTTGGTTTTTGTAACATAGGAAAGCTTGCCGTTCTGATAGACAACGTAATCCGTTGCTCCGGAAACCTTGCTCCAGGAGAGCTTGACGGAGCTTGCCGTTTCACCCGAGACAAGGAGCGAGGAGGGCGTTGCAATTTTTGTTTTGACCTGAACGGCAGAGGTATATTTACCCTCAACAGTTTTTTTGCCAACCCGGGTGAGGGCGCAGACGCGGAACTTTGCGACCACTGACGGGGTCAGACCGCTTACGTTTAAAAACCTGTTTGCTGTGGTTGCAATATTAACCCACTTTTTTCCGTTCCACTTCTGAATACGGTATTTTGAAGCGCCGGCGGTCTTTGCCCAGGTCAGTCTTGCCGTGGCAGGGGAGAGGACGGCGGCTTTAAGGCTCTTAGGCGCGGCGCAAACGGGCTTTGCAGAAACCGTTGCCGCACTGCCGTACACCTTTGTTTTTCCCGAAAGCTTATAGGCGCGGACGCGGAATTTGTAGGTGGTTCCGGTCTTGAGTTTTTTGATTTTGTAAGTTGTTTTCTTTGTGGTTCCGACTGTTTTCCATTTCTTTCCATAGGCTCTTTGAACCTCATAGCCGGAAATGCCGGAGGCTTTGCTCCATGTCAGGGTAACGGTGTTGTATGTTACAGTTGCTTTGAGCTTTTTGACCTTTGCAACTGCGGCAAACGCCGGAGTAACCGCCGTCAGCACAATGCTCAGACACAAAAGCGCGGTCAGAAGCAGCCTTACAAGCTTTTTCATCTGTATTCTTCCTCCTTAAAATATCGCTGAATTTTGCCGATAACCGACCCCGAAGAGCACGCACGCCGGGGTCGGTTATGAGTTCATTGGTGTCAGGCAGCTTTGGCTGCGGCTGTGGTTATCGTATATGGCACACGATCTGATGTTTCTGAGTCGATATAGGTTTCAATGTATATTGTATAAGTTTTGCCGGCTTCAAGATTTTTAATAGTTATGTTTACAGTATTGACACCCGTAATTTCAGACGGTGTAAACGAATTTCCGATGTAGATGCGATAGTACTCAGAGGAAACATTTTTCTTCCAAGTGAGAGTAACAGAGTCTGAGGTTCTATTTGAAACAGTGATGCTACTCGTATCTACCGGGGTAATTTTGGTTTTAACGGTGTTTGATTTTACTTTTGCCGAAGATACGCTTTCATTTACAAAAGCCTGAACCTCAAACGTATAGCTTGTGTTTCCGGTAAGACCCGAAACCGTGCAGGAGGTTCCTGAAACCTCAACTGTTTTTCCGTCATAGAAAACCTTGTAATTCTGGGCTCCATCGACCGCTGTCCATGAAACAGTTATTTCTGTATCACTCTTTACTTCCGCCTTAACGTCTGTCACATCGGCAATACCGGTGGTTACTGTTGCGCCATTGCTCTTTTCGCTGGTAAAGCTGCTCTTGACAGCCTCAACTTTGTAGGAGTAGGTCTGACCGGGATCTGTGTTGCTGTCCTGGAATGAGTTTGCTGTAACACCGTTTCCGACCTTTTCTCCGTCACGGTAAACATTGTAGGCGGTTGCTCCCGTTACAGCGTTCCAGCTGACAACAACTTTTCCGTCTTTGATTTCTGCCTTAATTCCGGTAGGTGTTGCAAGCTTTGTTGAAACTTTAATCGGGCTGCTGTATCCGGAGTAAAGCTTTTGACCGTTTACCTCATTGCAAGCTCTGATTTGTACAGTGTATTTTGTTCCGGAGTCAAGACCGTTGAGGGTATTATTAACAAGGAGAGCAGTTTTCTTTGTTGTTCCGTCGGTGTAGCTTACTTCATACTTGTCTGCACCTGAAGCGCAGGTGAATTTGAATTTTGCTGAATTTAAAGCTGTGCTTTCAACTTCAAGGTTTGATATGGCTTTGGGTGCGGTTTTTCCTGTGGTGTTGCTTTCAATACCGATATTGCTTCCGTTCTTTGCCGCAACGGTGAAGTAAACAACATCATTTGAAGCCGAAAGACCGGTTACTGTAACGGTGCAGGTGTTTCCTGTTGTAACAGGCTTGTTAGTGACGAGGGTATTGACTGAGGACTCACTGCTTCCCATCTTCAAAACATATTCGTTTGCTTTGTCATTAATTGTCCACGACACTTTAATTGAATTTTCAGTTGCAGAAACAAACTTGAAATCCTTAACCGCCGAAAGCTTGGTCTTAATATCAATTTCGTCCGAGGGATCGGAGGTTATGTATTTGGTTGAGAAAATGCTTGAATCGGTGTCATAGAGTGCGGTTACCTTGAATGAATAATCGGTGAACTGCTCAAGGTTGCTGACCTTGCAGTAGCCGCTGCTGCTGCTGCTGTAAACATCAAGGTACTTTGCTCCGTCGCCGGTGTTGGAGCTGAGCCACTTGTCGCCTACCTTGATTTCAACAACATACTTGCTGACGCCGGAAACGGTCTTCCATGTGATTTTTGCGGTTGTGTCGGAGATTTCCGAAGCATTAACGCCGGTGACCTTTGCCGGTGCGGTCATGCCCTCGACAACGTCGCTTTCGCTGCTCTTAACCTCGCCGCATTCTGCAATGCCCTTAAAGGAGTATTTAGTTGAGGGTTCAAGACCGGTTATTTTATAGATGCAGACGTTGTCCTTTGCGTTGTCCTTGTTGGTGATAACCGCCTCAACAGCTTTCCATTCAAAGGAGCTGTCCTTGCCGCCCTCTTTGTAGAAAAGCTTATATGAGGTTGCCTTTGAATTGGCGGCCCATGCGAGCGAAATTGAGGTGCTGCCGGTCATTCCCGCGTCCGTTCTGTAGGCGAGCAGCAAGATTGGGGAAAGCAATGTGGTTTCGGAAAGCTCGTTTGAAAAGCCCTCGGAGTATACCTTACTTCCGTCGGCACTTGTGAAGTATGACCTCATTCGGAATTTATAGGTTGTGCACTGAGAAAGGTTGTTAACGGTGAGAGTGGTTTTCTCCGTTTCGCCGAGAACCTCCCAGTCCTTGCCGGGCTGGAGCCACTGGATTTCATATTTTTCCGCACCCGGCATAGCATTCCATTTAATGGTGATGCTTGTCGGCTTAACGGTGTCCTTTTCAAGGACTGCGTCTGACTTTGGCGCGGTTTTAACGGAAATTTCGTTTGTTGCGGTGGAGGTTATGCTTCCGCTTATTGCGGTAACGCGGAAGAAGTAAACGGTTGACGGCTCAAGGTCTTTAACGGTATAGGCCATGACGGCTGTGCTCTTGTCAACTTTATCGCATTTTGCAAGGTCAACGTCTGTCCATTCCTTTTCGCCGTCCTTCTTCATCTGAAGCTTATAGCTTTCCGCTCTGGTGTTGACCGACCACGAAATGGTTACGGAACTGCCTGTGGGGTTTTCCGCTCTGAAGTCGGTGACATTTGAAAGCGCCGTTGTAATAACCGCTTCTGCGGCGGTTGAATAGAGCCTGCTGGTAACGGGCTTGCCGGAGGAGTTGAGCTTGGTATAAAAGCTGTAGCCGATAACCCTGAAAGTATAGGGTGTTTTCTGCTCAAGAGCCTTGTCGTCAAGCTTTTCAATGTCAAAGGTCGTTGTCTCCTTCGGAACAGAGGCAATGTTTTCAAATTTTGTAATTCTGTCGCCGTTTTCGTTCGTTCTGGTTATCTGGGCGTAAATTTCGTA
>JAEDIH010000068.1 GCA_016292575.1 Clostridiaceae bacterium
GCGCAAAATACAAAGTTGTTGTCAGGTCATATAAAAAGCTCAAAAAAGAAAAGCTTCTTTCAACCTACTCGGCAAGCAAAACCGTCCTCACAACGCCTGCCGCGCCGATAATCCAAAGCACAAAAAGCGCCAATGGCACCGTCACGCTCAAGTGGAAAGAGCAAAAATATGTTTCCGGCTATACGGTCTATGTTTCAAAAAATCCAAATTCCGGTTTTGAAAAGCTTGCCACGATAAAAGGAAACGAAAACACGTCCTTCACAGCGAAAAAAGGACTCAAAAAGGGACAGACCTGTTACTTCAGACTCAGAGCCTATAAAAAGGCAAAGGGACTTGCGACTGTCCGCTCCGAACAAGGAAAAACCGTTGCGGTAACGGTGAAATAAATCTGAAAGAAATCCTGCTGAACAAACGGCGTTTATATGAATTTTTTCCCTTTTCCGGTCAATGATAATGTCAGGTAATGACAGAAAAATCATCAAACAACCTAAAAAGGGGATCAATGCATGAAACCAACAAAGAAAAGAGCATGGATAAGAGCGATAAGCTTTCTCAGCTTTCTCTGTGTGATTCTTGCGGCGTCAACAATAGTTTTTGCAGTACGCGCAAACAAATATAAAAACAGCGTCCTCGCCTCCTCGCGCCGCGCAGTCAGCGAGCTTTGCGAAAATCTTGATTCAATCACGGTCAATCTGCAAAAAAGCCTGTTCTGCAACTCAGAGCCTATGCTGACCTCCCTCGGCACCGAGCTTTACAAAAGCGCCGCTGCGGCAAAGGTCGGTCTGAGCCAGATAACGAGCGAAACGCTCCAAAGCGACGGAATTTACAAATTCCTTTCCCAGGTGGGAGACTACACGCTTGCGCTTGACAAAAAGCTTTCAAAAAATCAAACGCTGAGCGAAGCCGACCGCCGCGCCCTTTCGGCGCTGTACGAATACTCAAGCTCCCTTTCCGAAGGTATGGACAAGCTGCTTTCCGGAACCTATGACGAAACGGTATCGTTTGAAAAAAGCACTTCAACGCTGACGCTCGGCGCAAAGGAAAACGCAGGGTACTTTTCCGACGGTATGAACGACACTGCGCAGGCTCTTGCCGACTACCCCACCCTCATTTACGACGGCCCGTTTGCGGACAACGTGCTCGGTCGCGAGGCACTCTTTGTTAAAGGAAAAAAGCAGATTACGCAAAACGAAGCTAAAACAAAGGCGGCCGCTTTCCTTGAATGCCGCGAAACCGAGCTGCACGTTGACGGCGATGAAACGGGAGCACTTGAGCTTTTCTGCTTTTCAAAGGGCGAAAAGAGCATTGCTATCACCAAAAACGGCGGCTTCCTTTGCTATATGACAAATCCCGAGCACTCGCTTGAAGCGCAGCTCAAAGAGGAGCAGGCCGCAAAGCGCGCAAAGGAATTTCTCATCAAGGCCGGTTACCCCAACATGAAGGAGAGCTATTACAGCACCTATGACGGCGTTTGCACAATCAATTTTGCATACAGGGAAAACGCCGTGACCTTTTACGCCGACCTCATCAAGGTTGCCGTATCGCTCGACAGCGGAAAAATTGCCGCCGTTGACGCACGCGGTTTTCTTATGAACCACTGTGAAAGGAATCTGCCGGCTTCAAAAATCACGCTCAGGGCCGCGCAGAAAAAGCTTTCGCCGCTTCTGACTCTTAAAAGCAGCGCCCTTGCGGTGATACCCGGCAAGGACGGAAAGGAAAGGCTTTGCTATGAGTTTCATGTGTCAAGCAAAAGCGGACAGCAGGCACTTGTGTATATTGACGTTCAAACCGGCGAGGAGGCGGACGTTTTGCTGCTGCTTTATTCCGACGGCGGCGTACTGACAAGGTGAAAACCAAACCAAGCTGTCGCTTTTAAATCCAAGCCATAAATAAAGCTATAATTTACATCAAAGCAAAGCACTTTTTGTAAATTATAGCTTATTATTTGTTGCAGATAATTAATTATATTTGCTTTTTCGCCCGTTTGCGGTACCTTTGTACAACTTAAGAGCGAAGAAACGCCTTTCGCATCTAAATGTGACAACCCCGTTGGATTGTTTTTTTAATCATCTTCCAACAAGTTTATGAAAGGATCGGAATACATCAGGATTTTCCAATTTATCCCAACTCGATGAAAAAATTACTTTGGTATAACAATCCTTATCAGATGTTAACCAAATATTATCTTTTGAAACAATAATGGCATATTTTGTTCCAAGTTGGCGTGCATAGCTTCTTGCTTGCTTTATCACTTCTTCTAATTGCTTACTACTGCTTATGCTGCGTTTGGCTTCAACAATCGCAAAAGCAGAGTAAAAACCGTTGCGATATTCAGGCAAAAGAACAAAGTCAGGTATAAGTCTATGGTTATGATTACCGATTTCAATATTGAGTTGCTGCACATAATCATCTTCTCTATAGCCCAACTTTTTTAAAAGCGGCTTTATTAAAAAATCTTCGACAGCTTTTTCATTGACAAATTCTCTGTCATCATTTGAAACCACATAATCCAATTTCAAAACATTTGCTCCGGACAAATCAATAATATGATTATATTCGGACGGTTTAAGTTCAACGCCGTTGATTCCCTGCATATTTTTTCTGACAATAGGAATATCCTTAAAAATAATATCCTCTTGAAGTTCTTTAAGTGCTATTCTCCTTATTGCTGTAGGTTTTGCAATATATGTACATCTATAATAGTAAAACAGCGGATCATTAAATCCAACCGAAACACTTCGCCAAATCGAGTCAACTGCACTTATAGGGTTCCTCAAATACATAACTATCATATCACCTGCGGCCGTGTCAACATTACATTGCCATGGCGTTACTGTATCAGCTTCATTGCTGAGAAAAGCATCATCGGCTCTAGCACCTATAAAGAATGCGCCTTTCGGCTCAGGCAAATCATTTACAATATAGCTTTTTGTTCCGCCTATATAACTCGGAGCAAAATCATAAAGAAAAGCCATAAATTCATATTCAGTCAGATTGTGTTCTTTGCGGAAAGAAAGAAACGCTTCACAAAGTTCACCGTAATAATAGAACCGTCCCTCGTAGTCTTTTTTAATCGGAATTTTCGGAAGATCAATTTCAAACTCCAACGCTATTTTTTCAAGAACATTGAAGTTCCATTGATAGTAATACGGAACAAATAATTCGTGACACTCCAAAGCTAAAAATGTTGTAAAATATTCAACATTCCCGCAAAATATCTCAAAAGCTATTTTTGTGGAAATCTTCTCGTTTTCTTCTTTGAACCAATTATATAGATAATTCATTGCCGTTTCAGTATTGTAACTGCCTTCTTCAAGAATATAGTAGCCTTCCATAATGTCATTAAGTAGCTCTGTTAATTTAGTTCTTGTGCCGTTACAAATAGTTTTGCTCGGACAATAGTTTTCTCTGAACCTTACGATGTTATCTATGAATTCTTCTGAAAACTCCTCCTCAAAGTTTTTTCTGAACATTTCAACAACATCTTTTCCGCCAGCGTTTAAATAGGTCTGCCATACATAATTATTAAACATATGTGCTCCTAACAATAAGATTATTTATTCTACAATCCGATTATACATATTTGTGCACTTATGTCAAGCAATAAACAAATCGGTCGTCCGCATAAAACGGACGACCGGAATTGTAATATTAAATTGTTGAATTACTCAGCATCAGGAGCATAGAGTGCTTCAAGTCTCTTGAGGTGGTTATATCTTTCAACCGACTTCTGCTCTGCCTCTGCAAAGAGTTCCTTTGCTCTTTCGGGGAAGGAGCGGGTAAGAGCCGAATAACGAGCCTCGTTGAGGAGGAACTTCTGATAGTCCTCTCTTACGCCGGGCTTGCTGTCGATGGTGAACGGGTTCTTGCCCTGAGCCTTGAGTGCCGGGTTGTAGCGGAACATATTCCAGTAACCGCACTCAACAGCCTTCTTCATCTCGTTCTGGCAGTTGACCATGCCGCCCTTGATCGAGTGCATTTCGCACGGAGCGTATGCAATAACGATTGACGGACCGTGATATGCTTCAGCCTCGGTGAGAGCCTTGATGGTCTGGTTCATGTTTGCACCCATAGCGATCTGCGCAACATAAACATAGCCGTAGCTCATTGCGATTTCGGCAAGGCTCTTCTTGGCAATGCTCTTACCGGCAGCTGCAAACTGTGCAACCTGACCGATCTGAGATGCCTTTGAAGCCTGTCCGCCGGTGTTGGAGTAAACCTCGGTATCGAATACCATGATGTTGACATCTTCGCCGGAAGCGAGAACGTGGTCAACACCGCCGAAGCCGATGTCGTATGCCCAACCGTCGCCGCCGAAGATCCAGACGGACTTCTTGGAAAGATATTCTTTCTCCTTGAGGATTGAAGCGCAGTTTTCGCAGCCGTCTGCAACCTTTTCAAGCTCTGCAACAAGTGCGTCCGAAGCGGCGGTGTTCTTTTCGCCGTCGTTTACGGTGTCAAGATATTCCTTGGCCGCAGCCTTGAGTGATTCGGGAGCCTTTTCGGCGGAAAGAATGTTTTCAACCTTAGCGATGAGGGCGTTGCGGATAGCGTTCTGACCGAGGAGCATTCCGAAGCCGTGCTCTGCGTTGTCCTCAAACAGGGAGTTAGCCCATGCCGGACCGTGACCCTTGCTGTTTACGGTATAGGGTGAGGTTGCTGCCGGACCGCCCCAGATTGAGGAACAACCGGTAGCGTTGGAGATATACATTCTGTCGCCGAAGAGCTGTGTGATAAGACGTGCATATGCAGTCTCGGCGCAGCCTGCGCATGATCCGGAGAACTCAAGCAGCGGAGTCTTGTACTGGCTGCCGATAACGGTGTTGTCGGCAACGTCTTCCTTAACGGTAACGTTCTTGACCATATAGTCAAATACCGGCTGCATGTTATCCTGGCTTTCACGGGGAACCATCTTGAGGGAGCCTGTCTTGCAGACGCCTACGCAGACGCCGCAGCCCATGCAGTCAAGCGGTGAAACGGCGAGGGAGTACTTATAAACTCCCTTGCCCTTGCCGGCCTTCTTGTCAACGATAATTGCGTTTTCGGGAGCGTTTGCAGCTTCCTCTTCGGTGAGGCAGTACGGTCTGATTGTTGCGTGCGGGCAAACATAGGAGCACTGGTTGCACTGTGCGCAGGTTGTGCCGTCCCATGCCGGAACCATAACGGCAACACCGCGCTTTTCATAAGCGGATGCGCCCTGTTCAAATGTTCCGTCAGCGTGAGCTTCAAAAGCGGAAACGGGAAGTGCGTCGCCGTCCATGTGGCCAACGGGCTTCATGATCTCGTCAACCATCTTGACAAGCTTTTCAGCGCCCTCGCTCTTTGCTTCGCAAGCGCAATCCTCTGCGTTTGCCCAATCAGCGGGAACATCAATCTTGACATAAGCAGTTGCACCGGCGTCGATTGCCTTTTCGTTCATTTCAACGATTTCTTTACCCTTCTTCATGAACTTCTGGGCTTTTTCCTTCATATAGCCGATTGCTTCCTCTTCCGGAAGAACCTTGGAGAGGGAGAAGAAAGCAGACTGAAGAACGGTGTTTGTGCGCTTGCCGAGACCGATCTTTGCGGCAAGGTCGATAGCGTTAACGGTATAAAGCTGAATGTTGTTCTTTGCGATATATCTCTTTGCTTCGGCATTGAGCTTTTCGGCAAGTTCCTTTTCATCCCACTGGCAGTTGATGAGGAAAACACCGCCGGGCTTAACATCGTTGACCATCTTGTAACCCTTTTCAACGTATGACGGGTTGTGGCAGGCAACGAAGTCAGCCTTATTGATATAATACGGGGACTTGATGGGCTTGTCACCGAAACGAAGGTGGGAGATTGTGATACCGCCCGTCTTCTTTGAGTCATACTGGAAGTATGCCTGAACGAACTTGTCGGTGTGGTCACCGATGATCTTGATGGAGTCCTTGTTTGCGCCAACGGTTCCGTCACCGCCGAGACCCCAGAACTTGCATTCGATCGTACCTTCGGCAGCAGTGTTCGGAGCAGCCTTTTCTTCAAGTGAAAGATAGGTTACATCGTCGTTGATACCGATGGTGAAGTGACGCTTCATATCGCTCTTTGCAAGCTCGTCATAAACAGCGAATACGCTTGCCGGAGGAGTATCCTTTGAACCGAGACCGTATCTGCCGCCGATAACTTCGATGCCGGTTCTGCCGACTTCGTTGAGAGCAGCGATAACATCAAGATAGAGCGGTTCGCCGAGTGCGCCCGGCTCCTTGGTTCTGTCAAGAACAGCAATCTTCTTTGCGGTTTCGGGGATAGCGGCTGCAAGGTGCTTTGCCGAGAACGGTCTGTAAAGACGAACCTTGACAAGACCGACCTTTTCGCCCTTAGCGGTGAGATAGTCGATAACTTCTTCGGCAACGTCGCAGATTGAGCCCATTGCAACAATGACTCTTTCAGCGTCGGGAGCGCCGTAGTAGTTGAAGAGGTGATAGTTTGTGCCAAGCTTTGCGTTGACTTTGTCCATGTATTCCTCAACGATCTCGGGCATTGCATCATAATACTTGTTGCAGGCTTCTCTGTGCTGGAAGAAGATGTCTCCGTTTTCGTGGGAACCGCGCATTACGGGGCGCTCGGGATTGAGAGCACGCTTGCGGAATGCTTCAACAGCATCCATGTCGCACATTTCTCTGAGGTCTTCATAGTCCCAAACCTTGATCTTCTGAATTTCATGAGAAGTGCGGAAGCCGTCAAAGAAGTTGATGAACGGAACTCTGCCCTTGATTGCCGCAAGGTGAGCAACCGCGCCGAGATCCATTACTTCCTGCGGATTGGTTTCGGCAAGCATTGCGAAGCCTGTCTGACGGCAGGCGTAAACGTCCGAATGATCGCCGAAGATGTTAAGAGCGTGGGAAGCAACGCAGCGGGCCGAAACGTGGAAAACAGAGGGAAGAAGCTCACCGGCAATCTTATACATATTCGGGATCATGAGAAGAAGACCCTGCGAAGCGGTATAGGTTGTGGTGAGAGCACCTGCTGCGAGCGAGCCGTGAACGGTACCTGCCGCACCGGCTTCGGACTGCATTTCGGCAACCTTAACGGTGGTTCCGAAGATGTTTTTCATGCCCTGTGCCGACCACTGGTCAACGTAGTCTGCCATGGGGCTTGACGGAGTGATGGGATAAATACCCGCGACCTCGGTAAAAGCGTAGGAAACATATGCGGCGGCATTGTTTCCGTCCATGGTCTTTGATTTTCTTGCCATTGGCTTTGTCCTCCTTAAATTGGAAATTCCTTTTCCGAACAGCCGAAAACTCAGCTATTGTTTGATATAAATCAACACCGAACATTTTAACACCAAATCTGTTATAAGTAAATATGCAAAGAGTTGAAATATAAAAATTTTTATAAAAAAATCTTGGTAAATTTAATAAAATGCACCGGTTGAAAAGCGCAGCTTCGTCCTTTCCGCCGAAAACGGCTGTTTTTCCCGGCACCCTGAAAAATCATTTGCAACAAACCTTAGTCGTTTTGACAAATTTCAGACAAATTATCCGGAACTATATATTATCCCTGTTTAGCCTTGACAGTTTTCGACAGGTGTTGTAAAATCAATGAAGCATTAATTAAAAGAGGTGTAAGCTTGAATACTTTTAACAATGAAAATCCGGCGGTATCAGCCGAGCCTTACAAGGACAAGCCGTGGTTCAAAATCGACAACGCCGCAACGCTTTATGCCGCCGCCCGCAGAAAGAACTGGACAAGAACTTTCAGGACGGCAGTCGTTTTGGATTCAAAAATTGACCCGGTCATTCTCCAGAAGGCGCTTGAGGACACGGCAAAGCGTTTTCCGTTTTTCTGCGTTCAGCTTCGTGACGGTATGTTCTGGAGCTATTTTGAAAGAATTGACGAAGTGCCGAAGATTGTTCCGGACAACAACTATCCCTACCGTTCCATCGACCTCGGCGACAACAAACAGCCCTGCTTCCGGATAACCTACGGCGAAAACCGTATTGCCCTTGAAGGCTTCCACTCAATGACCGACGGCGGCGGAGCAAACGTCCTGCTTTCAACGCTTGTTGCCCGCTACTTTGAGCTGAAAGGCGTTGAGTTTGAATATGACGAATATGCCATCCGTTCAACCGCAAACGAACCGCAGGAATGTGAAGCCCGTGACGATTACTACACCTATGGCGACACAACCAGAGGCGCACAGAATCCGCCGCGCGTTTCGGTGCATATCGGCGAAAACAATGCCCTGCCCGGCTATGCTTCGCTCATTCACGGAATCTGCCGTGTTGACGACCTGAAAGCGGCGGCGAAAAAGTATTCGCTGACAATCACCGAATATCTCACCGCAATACTTATACTGACCTACTTCAACACTGAGGAGCACGACAAAAAGCCCATCAGCGTCAGCGTTCCGATTGACCTGAGAAAGCGTTTTGAGTCACGCACGCTCCGAAATTTCTGTTTCATGACAGATGTTTCCTTTGATCCCGGAGACAGAGATGAAATAACCTTTGAGGAAATCTGCAACAGCATCCGAGGAAAACTTGCCGAAAAAGCAAGCACGGAGAACCTGCACGACGCAATCAGCGCAAATGTCAGCGCCGCCTCAAACCCGGTTCTCAAAATTGTTCCGTATTTCATCAAAAAGCTGTTTCTCAAAAACACCTATGAAAAGGTTCAGCACACATACACGGCTTTCTTTTCAAACCTCGGGGAGTTCAGTTTTCCGCAGGAAATTGCAAAGCATATTACCCGAATTGAAGCCTGCCTCGGCTGCACGCCGTATCAGCACTTCGGCTGTGCCTCGGCCTCGGTGAACGGTGTTTTCACTTTCACCTTTACAAGCGGCAACAGGGACACCGAAAAGCAAAAATTCTTTTTCCGCTTCCTTTCCTCGGACGGCGTTCCGCTCAGGATTGAAAGCAACGACAGAAACAGGGGGTGAATAAAATGAGATGTCCCAATTGCGACGTTGACCTCGGAGAGGGATACACGCGCTGTCCGCTTTGCGGCTCAAAGGCTGCGGACGAGGAGCCTGTTCTCAAGGGCTTTGTCAATGCGGAATATCCTCAGTATGATGAAAGCGCGGCGTATAAAAAAACAAAATTCAAATGCTCCTTTCCGCTTAAATATCTGCTGCGCGGAGTCTGGGCGCTTTGCGCCGGCTTCGGAATTGCGGCACTTTTCGGCTTTGAAAAGCTTTGGACAATCGGTGTTCCCGTTTCCTTTGCGCTGACTGCGGCTGTGTACTTTTTTAACGGTCTGCTTGAAAAGGGTCGGCTGCTTCACAGCTCGGTAGCTTCGCTTGCAACGCTTGCTTCTGCCGGCGTTTTTACTCTCGTTTCCCTCATTGCAAAATGCGGCGTTTCCGGAATGGTTGACAGTCTGCTGGTTTGCCTTGCCTTTTTCCTTTTGCTCTGGGCAATCAGACCGAAAAGAGTAAAAGAGCAGATGAAAGCTCTGTTTGTGCTTTAAAACCGGGCGTATACCCTTTTAAAAAAAGCAACATGACTTTTTAAGGAGAAATAGGCGCATGAAAAAATTCGACCGCGTTCTCTGGGACTGGAACGGAACGCTGCTTGACGACCTCGATATGAACTACGAGGTTA
>JAEDIH010000069.1 GCA_016292575.1 Clostridiaceae bacterium
CCAAGGAGGACGGCTGTGTAACTGTCCGTGACCGTGACACAATGGAGCAGATAAGGCTTCCGATAAGCGAGCTTTGCACATATATTGAAAAAAAGCTTGAATTCTGATTTTTGTGCCAGATAAAAGACTTCTTTTGGGCAGCCTTATTGAATTAAGCGTATGCCGGAACCTGATTGATTGACGAACTTTCGGCTTTTGAGCAAACAAAAAAAGATTATCAAGGTTTATAATGAACAAAATAGTTGAATTTGATTTTCAACTATATTAATAGAAAGGGGAAAATTCATTATGGAAACAACAGCAATGGCGATTTTAAGCAGGATAGTTTCGCTTTTGGTATCTATCATTTTTGCCGTTTCAGGCGTTGTGTCGCCGGCTCTCTCTCAGCAGGTCAGACCCAAGAACGAAAAAGCACTGCGTCTTTCTTTTGCAACGCTTTCGGATTCTCATCTGACTGAGGTCGGCGTTGCAAGAATGAACATGCTTTCGCAAGGCTTTCGCGACCTTGACGGAAAGGTTGACGCAATAGTTGCCGTCGGAGACATGACCGACCACGGAGAAAGAGCACAGTATCAGAACTTTTACAGCTGTGTTGAAAAGAGCATTAAAACTTCAAAATTTTTTCCCGTTGTCGGAAACCACGACACATGGACTGAAACTCTGAGAGAAAAAAAGCCCACATACGAATTCCTAAGAGCTTATAATAATTACACGGGCAAAAAGCTTAAAACGCCTTATTATACACAAAAGGTTAACGGCTATACTTTTATTATGATGTCCACCGAAAGCGACAGAACGGAAGCTTACATAACCAATACGCAGATAAAATGGCTTGATAAGGAATTGAAAAAGGCAACGGCAAAAAAACAGCCCGTCTTTGTTTTCTGCCATTGGCCAATCAACGGAGTTTGCGGACAGATGGAAATAGATCCCGATATGGTAATGGGCAAACAGAGCAATAAGGTTAAAAAGGTTCTTGAAAAGTATAAGAACGTCTTTTACTTCTGCGGCCATGTTCACGCAGGCCTGCGCGGTGAGGTTTCAAACAAGCTTTTCGGCCATCAGTCGGTTGAAACAATCAAAGGCGTCCATTATATCAACCTGCCGTCATATATGTATCTCAACACCGAGGGCTGGGCCAGCAATAACGGCGGCAACCTCCTTTCGGGCTGCGGATATATTGCAGAGGTATATAAAAACGAGGTTGTTCTTCGCGCAAGAAACTATGCACTCAAATTCTATATGCCGGTTTACGAGAAAACAATTGATCTTGTAAAATAAAAATTGTTATTTTGAATAAATCATAACAAAGGAGAAAACACGATGGAGTACATTAAGAAATTTTTAAGCGTGTTGCTTACCATTCTTACAACAGTCTCAATGGCCTTTGCCGGCTTTAACGACTCAAGGAGCAACGAACCGTTCAAAGTAAAAGATGACAACGTGCTTTTTAACGTCACGCTGCTTTCGGACGTTCATATTGATTACCGCGAGCTGTTTTTACAGGCGGCACTGCGCCTCGGCGTAACAAGTCTGAAAAAGTCTCAGTCTCCTATTGATGCAGTTGTCATTTCAGGAGATCTGACAAATTACGGCGACAAAAAGTCAATGAACACAATGTTCAAAACGGTTACCGAGTGTATGCCGGACGGTACTCAGGCTTTCATCACGACCGGAAACCATGATATCGGTCATTCGTCAGAGGTTGACCTCACGGCAGAACAGGCAAGACAGAATTTTATTGAACTGCACAACAAATATCTCGGCACGGAGATTAATAAAATTTACTACAGCAGGGTAATTGACGGCTACACCTTTATCACCCTGAGTGACGAGTCCGACGACTCCTGGGATACGCCTGATATATCCGACACCCAGATTGCATGGCTTGACTCAGAGCTTGCAAAGGCAACTGCCGCGAATGATATGAAGCCCGTTTTCGTTGTCTGCCATTGGTCAATCAACGGCACGAACGGTCAGCAGATCGTTTGGGAAAACGGCGCAATGAACGATTGCAGCGACAAGGTCAGAGCCGTGCTTGAAAAGTATTCAAATAAGAATGTTTTCTATATCAGCGGTCATGTTCACACCGGAGTCAACAACGATGAGCTTCACAAGTATTTTGACGTCTATAACGTTGAAGAACAAAACGGAATTTTCTATGTCAACCTGCCCGCCTTCGGCTCTCTCAACCGCTACGGCGTTCCCTGGCCGGGAACCGGAATGCAGATGGAGGTTTATGAAAACGAAGTTGTTTTCAGACCGCGCAACTATCTTTCAAACAAGTGGTACGGCAGCTTTGAATATTCAGTAACGCTTCACTGAATATTCAAGAGGAGAAAGAGGAGAAAATACAATGAAATCAATTATTTCGTTTTTTACTGCGATTGTTGCAACAATCACAATGCTTTGGAACACGGCGATGACCAAGGTTGACCCCGAAGGACTTCGCTATATTGCGCTCAATGCGGCAAAATCCTATTTTATCAGTCAGACAAATGATGAGGTTGAAGCACTGAAGGAAAAAACGGGCGGCTTTATCAAGGGCGTCTGCCACCCGAACGAAAACTATGAGCAGATCAAAAACGCAAACATCGAATGGGTTCGCTTTGACTGCGGAAGCCTTCCGTTTGATAAGGACGGAAATCTTTCAAAGGGCTATCTTAATTTTAAGGAGAGGGCAAAATCCTATGCCGACCGCGGCTTCAAGGTCATGTGCATCACTCCGTATCCCAATGATTACATAGAAGCCGGGCTTGACCCCCGTGATGAAAAGAACAAGGCGGAAATTCAGCGTATCGCCGCGTTTTATGCAACGGATCTTCAGGGTATTGTTTCCGCATTCCAAATTACAAACGAGATGGGCATTGAGCATTTCACTCTTCCGCTGACCATTAAAGAGGCTGCGGACTTCATCGGTATGCAGGCAGAAGCAATGATGGACGTTAAGGGTGATATCATTGTTGGCTTCAACTGCGGCGGAACGGCGCTCTATAATCTTTGCACCTATATGAAGCCGTATCTTGAGTTCTGCGATTATGTTGGCATGGATGTTTATCTTGGTTGCTTTGAAAGTGTTTTCAAGGAGCTTTGGGCGCAGGACCTCATTCTCCGTGGGCTTTGGGCATATACAAACAAGCCTATCATCCTTTGCGAATTCGGCTATATCGGCTACGGCGACGTTAAAACAAAGGAACAGAAGGACGAGATACTCAAGGGCTACGGCTTTGAAAACGAGGAGGCCGCGCGCAAGGATATCATGACGCTCATTAACCGGCTGCCGGATACCTTCAAGAATCATATGCTTTCGCTGGAATATAAAGACGAGGAAGAGCTTGCAAGCAAGCTTTTTGACACCGAGCTTGCCAACCACCTTTACAAGGAGATTCAGGGCGGCTATCAGCTCACCGATTACCGGCACACGCCTGAGGCTCAGGGAAGATTCTTCAGGGATATCTTCAAGCACATTTATTCGCTTGACTTCCTTTGCGGCTCGTTTGTCTATTGCTATTCCGACAGCCGAGCCTGCTACATCTGCGGTCAGGAGGACTGTCCGGTTGAAACCGGCTGGGGTCTTGTTGACCTGCACGGAAACGAAAAACCTGCCTATTACGCCGTTCAGAAAGCGTACGAATAAAAACAAGGCTGCCGCAATCGGAAAGACTGCGGCAGCTTTAAAATTTACATCTCTTATTATTCTGCGTTTTTGAAAAAACTTATTTTGTCAGGTCGGTCATCTTCATTCCGGTGAATTTTTGTCCCCAGGCGTTTGCCCAACCCTCGCAGTAAAGCTTGTAATAGGAAACGTTGTGCTTTTTTCTGTAGCCCTCAAAAAAATTGCACCAGACGGCTGAGGGGAGAGCAATAACAATGTAATAAAGCGGACCGAGCAGCAGGCACTGCCAGGTGTGACCGTATTCATGAATACGGGTGTTGTATGTCCACTTGCGGTTGGGGTGCTGGTCACGCATAAAAATGAAAAGTCCAAGCGAGAGTCCGCCCTGCTTCCACGGAAGATAGGTTATTTTTGCATAGCCGAACTTCTGATATCTTCTGCCGAGAATTTTTGTGCAGATCAAAAAGACGATTCCGCCGATGAGATTGACGGGAAGTCCCCATGTCCACTGAACAAAATAGAACAGAAATTTTTTGAAGTCGTTTTTAAAGTTTTTTTCCTTTTTCGGGGGTTCTTTCTGAGTGATGTCAATTTTCTTTTCCATTGATTATATCTCCTTTGTGTTATTTTTCAGTGTGAGCTTTGGCTTTTTCGGCGGCTTTTTGTTCTTCAATGAGCTTTTTGCGCTCCTCGTCAAGCTCAAGAAGAATGAGATACTCGCCGTCATCGTTCATTTCAAGCGTATGAGGCACCGCGCCCTCCTCGCTCTTTCCGAGCCATGTGTTTTCAAAATCCTGACCGGAAACGGCCTTGAACGCCCTTTCTTCCTCTTCGGTGAGGGCAACTGCGCCGTACTTGTGCTTTGTTGCAACGGCGGCGCGGATCATTGTGTGGTCGTTTTTGGTCATTTTGAAGCGATGAAGAAGGATAAGAGCAATGATTGCGGCAACTATGGGAATGATTGCCACGCAGACGCGGATGCCGAAAACAGCGGATGAAGTCTGCGGATAAAGTGTGCCGGTTGCTTTTTCGTAATCGGTAACGGTTGTGCCGGTAACAAGACCGAAATCGCTGAGAATGAAGCCGACGAAAGCGGCCATCAGACCGCCGACGCTCTTTTTGATGAGGGTGTTGAACGTTGAAAGGACGCCCTCTCTGCGCCTTCCGGTAATGGCCTCGTCAACATCGGTAAGATCGGGGAAAACATTGGTTGAAACAAAGCCGAGACCGCTCATACCGAACGAATAGAGAATCATGCTCAGAACCATAAGAGCAACCCATATAAGCTTTGATCTTCCCTCGCCGGCCGGCTGCATGAACAGACCGATTGCAAGACCGGCAACCATGAGCGGAGTAACAATGCTGCCGCACTTTTTCTTGCCGTGCTTCATTGTGAGCGCATAATTGAGCGGAAAAGCGCCTGCCTCCGCAATGCCGGAAATTGTGTTGTGCAGAACATAGAACGGATACTGATTTGCAAGGTAGCGGATATAATAAATTTTCGAGTTGCTGTAAAAGCCGGTTGAAAACTGATAGGCAACGCTCATGAAAAAATACTGCCTGAAGGATTTGTTGCGGAAAACCTGAACATATTCGTTGATAATTCCCCTGACGTCAAGCGGCGGATTGACCATGCCGAGGGAGGAGGGCTCCCTTGTTGTTTTGAACGTGAGGAAAACCGCAACGCCGTAAAACATTGAAAGGGCAAAGCCGATGATAAGGAACGCAAGCTTGGAGTCCGGAGTAACATCGTTGTTTGAGCCGAAAGCGGCAAGAATGGCGGCGGTAATGATGAACGACGGAACCATTCCGGCGGAATTGAAAAGGTAGCCCATTGAGTTATACTGGGTACGCAGATCATATTCCGGCGCAAGCTGCGGCAGCATTGCCGTGTGAGGAACGCCGATTATTGTGTACGCCGTTTTATACAGCATGCAGACAAGTATGTAGTACGCCATTGTTGCGCCGAAGTTTTTGTTACCGTCAAAGCCGAAGCCGTTCCAAAGCAGGGTGTAAGAAATGATCATCGGCAAAAGACCCCAAAGCAGGTAGCGGCGGTGACGACCGTATTTTGACCTTGTGCGGTCGGTAACAATGCCCATAACGGGATCGGTAACAGCGTCCCAAAGGGTTGATATCATGATAACAATGCCGGCCTGCTTAGGATCAAGATTGACGGCAAGGGTCAGAAACACCTGGAAATACATATTCATTATGTATCCGGCTCCGCCCATATACATGTTGGCGTAGCTGTAATTTATCATGGGCAAAATGGCTGTTTTGAAATCGCCCTTGACGCCGATGGCTTTTTTGACCCGTTCACCGAACGGGATTTTTTCCTGTGTATTTCCCATATATTGTCCTCCCGTAAAGGTCATCTTTTCTCAGTGCCGCGGCACGCAGCCCCTTTGCGGCATATATTTCAATAATTTTAACACGTTACCACGGTAAAGTCAATACATATTCGCTTAAAAAGCCTGCCGCAGCTTTGTTATTATAAAAATCAGCAATTTTTAAAAAAGTGTTTGCGTTTCGCCGTTCTTTCTGCTACAATATCAGGGAATCAAGACAAGCAAGGAGACGATAAAATGAATATATGGCATGACATTTCACCGAAAAGAATAAAGCCCAATCAGTTCTACGCGGTTATCGAAATTTCAAAGGGTAATAAGAACAAATATGAGCTTGACAAGGAGACGGGAATGCTCAAGCTTGACCGCGTTCTTTTCACCTCAACCCACTATCCGGCAAACTACGGCTTCATTCCGCGCACATATGCAAGCGATAACGACCCGCTGGATGTCCTTGTGCTTTGCAGCGAGCAGATAAGACCCATGACCATAGTTGAATGCAAGCCTATCGGCGTGCTGAAGATGACGGACAGCGGAATGAGCGATGAAAAAATCATTGCCGTTCCAATCAATGACCCGAACTATAACAGCTATGAGGATGTTTCACAGCTTCCTGCGCACCGTTTTGAGGAAATCCGCCATTTCTTTGAGGTCTACAAGACCCTTGAGCACGACCACACCACAACTGTTTCCGAAATCTGCGACAATGAAGAGGCAAAAAAAATCATTGCAAACTGCATTGACAGATATATCGAGTATTATCAGAGATAATAAAGCTGCAATATAACGAAACTGCTCTGAAAACACAGAAACAAACATAAAAAAGGCACAACAAAACACAAGCCATAAAAACGGCTTGAAAGAGTAAATAAAAAGCGAAGCATAAAATCCTGATTTTTCAAGGGATTTGGGTTTGTCCGCAGTTTGGTGCGTAGCTTTGTGCTACGCATTTTTTATTATTTATTATTTAAGGAGGTAGAATTATGTGGATTTTTATTATTGGGCTTTTAATAATTATTGTCATATCGGCAATTTCGCAGGCAGAAAACAACAAATACGATAGAGAAGTTCAATCAACTGCACAAAAGAATTACATTGAGGAAAATAATATAACAAAGACAGCGGACTATGAATATGAAAATTTTATTCGTGATAAATTTGTTAGATTTATCGCAGACGATAAAAACAAAACAATCTATATTTCTGATACAAGCAAAGACTTTAATGAGTACTCATATTCTGATATTGTCGGTTGTGAAATAATCACAGATAATCAGGTTACAGGCGGAATAACGCGTGCTGTAGTAGGCGGATTGATAGCGGGCGGAGCGGGTGCTATTGTCGGAGCTACAACCGCTAAAAATCATATAATGTCATACAAGCTTATTTTTTATTTCAATAATGTAGAAAATCCCAAAAGGGAAATTATTTTAATCAATACCAAAACATCTACAAAAAACAACGAATATATTAATGCTGTTAAATTCGCTGAAAATGTAAGTGCAACAATTAAAGCAATATTAAATCATTAATTAAAACGGGGGTTATATGCCCCGCTTCAGACTGTCGAAAAAAGGAGCTGTCGCAAATCGGTAAAACGAAGAGTGACAGCCCGTTTTTTAAAGACTTAGTCCGGAAAAAGAAAAACCGCCGTCAGAATTTGACAGCGGAGAGTATAGCGGTGCGACAGCCCCCGTTTTGTTTGTTTGATTTAACGCTCAAGCACTTTCGCCAAGCTTGTAAACCTCGCTTTCAATGAGGGCGGTAACCTCGTCAACATCAAAAACAAGACCCTTTGAAAGCAGGAACTGAACCACCCAGTCCTTTTTCTTGATTCCGGCTTTTTCGCTGTTTTTAAAAAGCTGTTCGGCCGCTTTGACCGCCGTTCTGATCCAGAATTCAAGCTTTTCGTTCTTTTCGGCAGAAAGGCGTGAACGGACAAACGGAATGAAAAAGCCCGTGAGTATTGCTGAAACAACGGTTATTGCAATTTCAAGAATTGTTGTAATGTCATATTTCATTTTGATATCCTCCAAAAGCTTATTCAACCTTTTTTTCAAGGTCATATATTCTGTGGTTTATAACCTTAATTTGTTCTTCCACCACCGGCATACGCTTTGCAAAGTTGTTGTGCTCGCGCACCTCGCGCGTCAGCTCGTCAAGCTTGCAGTCCGTGACCGCAAGACCGGTTTCAATTTTTGCTTCGGTGCTTTTTGCCGCGCGGTAATTCGTAATGATAACGCCGAGGAGAGAAAGACCGCCCGTTATCAGAGCAACAATAATCTGAGCCATGCTTCACATCCTTTCGCAGTAATCAAGGCAGACCCAGCCGCTGGGCGTTCTGCCCTAGTTTCCCGAAGTTTCAAAAACCGTGAACTCAAGACCTTTTACGTAGCCGTTTGCCTTGTATCCGGCAAGTCGGAGAACCTTTTTTTGCGCGTCTGCGGAAAGACTTTGGAAGCTTATGCGCTCAAAGCTTGTTGACGCGCCCTTGCGCACATTAAGGACGTCGGCCCTTGAAACTCTGTAGTTTCCGGGGCTGTATTTTTTTGCCGCGCCGCCGGCTTTCGGTTTAAAGTTCTCCTCGCTCCATTTTTCCGGGTCGAGCCAATCGCCGCCGGAAAGCTTTTTGAGCCCGAGATGCAGATGAATTCCGGTTGCCTTGCCTGTCATTCCGGTGTAGCCGAGAACGGTGCTGTTGTCAACTTTCTGTCCCTTTTTCACCTTGATACGGTCAAGATGATAATGCAGCATCTTGACTCCAAGCCGAGGATAACCGACCCAGACGTACTTTGCACCGCCGTAAGCCCAATCGCGTCCGCAGGAGAGGACCGTGCCGCTCTCAACTGCATACTGCGCAAGCTTTTTGCGGTTCGTTGAGTAATCGGCGCCGGAGTGGAAGGCGGCGGTTTTTCCGCCTGCCGTGCTGAAAGGCTCGCGGTATCCGAAAGGGGAGGAGAGCCAATGCTTTTCACCGTGGAAGATGAGTTTAGAAACCTCGCTCATGCTTTTTCCTCCTTTTTAAGACCGGTAGCAGCAAGATACCAAAGAGGCAGAAAAACATTCAGGCAGAAGGCTTCAAGCGCCGCGCGAACAATGCCTTTAACGGCGTATTCAATCGTCATAAATGCTCCTTTCTTCACCTTGCATAAACTTCAAACCATGAGCCAACCTGACAGACGCCGGCGTTGCCGCTCCAAAAGGCAAGCTGAGTAAAAAGGTCTGTTTCGCTTGTTTTAAGCTCTGTTTTTGTAACTCCGCCCGAGGCTCCGTAGCCGTATTGATTATAGATTTTTGTTCCCAAAAGCTCTGACCTGAGCGAATACTCCAGCGAAGAAATGTCAGTTCCGCCCGGTCGGCAGAAATTCTCAATATTACCGATGCCCTTGTAGGCGTTATAAATTCCGTCTCCCTCCCAGCCGTAATAGACATTGAGATTCTGAACATTTCCTGCCGCAAGGTGTGTTGTTGCCGCGCCTCTGATAAAAAGCTCGGTGAACCTGAGCGGTGTTCCGTCC
>JAEDIH010000070.1 GCA_016292575.1 Clostridiaceae bacterium
TATCATATGATACTGGATATGCTATGGATGTGTCCAACTATTCAACAGAACCGGGCACAAATCTTCAAACGATGCCTTATGTTGATAATGGTGCGCAGCGTTTTTATATTTATGAAAAAGATGGTTATTACTATTTTAGATGCTCTTATGTAGATATGTGGTTTAACGTAAACTACGATTCTAATAATATCGATTTAGAAAAGCAATTTTGGTCTAAGTCTCAAAAATTCAAAATTATTGATAATGCTGTGTATTCTATAAACTACTTTATCGATAATAATTCCGCTCCGATATTACAGCAAACCAAGTTCAAATCACGAGATATATCACTAAGCAGTTTTGTTCCAGAAGCAAATGAAAAAATATTTGTATGTTGGAACACAAAAGTTGATGGATCAGGAACACGATATTTGCCAGATGAAAAATATGCTAATGATTCAGATTTGAATTTATATCCTGTATGGATTGATAGTCACACCCACTCCTACGACTCCGGCAAAACCACAACCGCAGCAACCTGCAAATCAACCGGCGTAAAGACTTACACCTGCACCGTCTGCAAAGCAACCAAAACCGAAACACTCCCAAAGAACCCCTCAAATCACGTTGGCGGAACAGCAGTTAAAAACGCTTTGGCAGCAACCTGCACCGCAAAAGGCTACACCGGAGATACATATTGCCTCGGCTGCGGTGTTACAACCTTAAAGGGCAAGGAGATTGCCGCAACCGGTCACACCGACACCGACAACGACGGAAAGTGCGACATCTGCGGCACAGCAGTCGGAACACCGGCCGAACCGGAAAAGCCCGACACACCGTCCGCAGCCTGCAACCACATTTGCCACAAGAGCGGCATTGCACATTTCTTCTATCTTATTGCACGTCTCTTCTGGAAAATGTTCAAAACAAACAAATACTGCTCCTGTGGGGCAGCCCACTATTGATTAATCACACCCCAAACAAAAAGTTTTCCACGTTCCATTCCGGAGCGTGGAAAACTTTGCGTTATAAAGTAATTTTCTCATTCACTCAAACGTTTTAAGATAATCAATGCCGCGTTTAAGCTCGTTTTCGTCCTCAAAGTTACTGCGGTAAAGCTCAACAATGTAGTTTCCGCTGTAGCCCATGGCGTTCATTTGCTCAAAAAAGCGTTTGAAGTCAAACAGACCGCCGCTTTGCGGAGTCAGGCAGTCCTCTGTTTCGGAGCAGTCGCTGACATGGATATGCGCAACGCAGGCACCAAGCTTTTGCGCAAACTCAAACGGATCCTCGCCGGCGCGCCGCGCCTGCTTGAGGTCGAGCGTCATTTTGAAATCCTCGCCGAGCTGAGAATGCAGATACTGCATAAACTGCGGCGTTTCGCCCGAATAGTGTACAACGTTTTCGTGGCTGACGCGCACGCCGAAGGTCTTTCCCTCCTCAATGAGGGTGCCGAGCCTGTCGGCGTATTCGCTGTCCGGAATTGTTTTTTCTCCGCGCGAGCCGTGGAGATTAAGGAACCTTGCGCCGAGGGCGGCGGCAGCCTCAAAGTATTTTTTGAAAAGCTCAAGGCTGTCGTCAAAGCGGCGGCGGTACGAGCTGAAAATGTTGTAGCCTTCGGCAAAGGACATGAACGGGTGAACGGCGGTTATGTCCATTGAGTATTCATTTTTGATTTTTTCAAGCTGTTTGATAAAAGGCGCTTCAAGCTCCGAGGGAGAGTTGAAAAAAACCTCGGTGATTCGGATACCGGCCTTGCCGACAAGGAGAAGCGACTTTTCTGTTTCGAGCGGATAAAAGCACGAGGACGATGCGCCGATGTTCATATTTTACCATCTCTTTTCGCAGACTAACGGATAGGTAACTGAATTTTAGCATATGCATGAAACGGTGTCAAGGCTTCCGCCCTCCGGACGGCGTTAAACGTGAAGATAAGTGAAGATATACGGCGGCTTGCCTTTCTCTTTTCATCTGTTGACAAAATTTTTCCGGTATGCTTTAATTGAGGGAGTACCGAAGCAAAAAGCCGCCCGGACTTTTCTGCCCGGACGGAAAAAGCTTTGGCACATTCAAAAGCGGCTTTTCACCTTTTTTGTGCCTCAAGGTAGTATATCGGCTGACCGAGATCGGAAAATCTCTTTTCATACTCGGTAACAATGTTGCCCTCAATGCCGCTTGTGTGGAGATCGAGCGAGACTGTGTTCAAAAGATAGCCGCATTTTGAAAATTCACACAGCGAAAACTCAAAAAAGTGCATATTGTCCGTTTTCTGGAAAATAACACCGTTCTGAACAAGCAGGCGTTTATACATTTCAAGAAAGCTTTCGTGAGTAAGGCGGTGCTTTGCCTGGCGCTTTTTCGGAAACGGGCAGGAATGGTTGAGATAAATGACGTCAATGCTGTTTTCCGGGAGAAAATATTCAAGCTTTTCCGCGCCGACAACCATAAAGCGCAGATTTTGAAGCTCATTTTTCTTTGCCTTTTCGCACGCCTGAACAACAACGTTGCGGTTGACCTCAACGGCAAGGAGATTGATCTGCGGATTCATTTTTGCCTTTTCGCAGGCAAACTGACCCTTTCCGCAGCCGATTTCAAGGTGAATGGGGTTTTTGTTGCCGAAGATTTTTTCGTAATCTATCAGCTTTTTTTCAATGAGGGCGTTGCCGTTTTCATCGTAGCAGCCGTGAACGTTTCCGAGATCAAGGATATATTCGCCGCAGCTTTCAAGGCGCTTTTCAAGGTTCTTTTTTCTTCTCATTCTCATACTGAAATCCTGCCTTTATCTATTGTCCATAAAGTATACCATAAATCAGAGCATTTTCAAGAGGTGAAGCAATGATAACACTGAAAAACCGGCTGGAAAACAAAAAACGCCGCTTTCTTTTTGAGCGTTTCCTCGTCAAAAGGCGACTTTCCGGCGAAAAAGTTTTTTATCCGCTCTATTCAAAGCAGGAGATTGAACAGGAGCCAACGCGCGCTTTTGCAAGCGTTATTCCTTTCCTCATCAAAAAGCACGCCCCGACCGTCATTGTCTGTCCGGGCGGGGCATATGAGTTCCTTTCCTTTAACTCGGAGGGCGGAGATTATGCAAAGGCTTTTAACAAGGCCGGCTTCAATGTTTTTCTGCTCAACTACCGCGTTGCAGGCGCTGCACGGTTTCCGAATCCTATGGAGGATCTTGCCCGTGCAATCTGCTTTGTTAAGGCTCACGCCGCCGCATTCTGCGTAAACGAGGAAAAGCTTGTAATAGTCGGTTCGTCCGCCGGCGGTCACCTTTGCGCCTACTTCGGCGCGAGATATAAGGAATTTGAAACCGTGTATCATCAAAAAGAGTATTCGCTGCGCCCGTCCGCAATCGTTCTGGCTTATCCCGTTATCAGCATGTGTGAGGAAACGCACGAGCTTTCCCGCATTCGCCTGCTCGGTCTGCATTCAACGCGCGAGGAGCAGGAGGACAAATCCGTTGAGCTGATAGCCGATGAAAACTATCCGCCGACATTTTTCTGGCACTGCGAGGGTGACCGCACCGTGCCGATAAGCAACAGTATCCGCCTTGACGAGCGGCTGACAAAGCTGGGCGTAAAGCACGTTTTTATGCGCTACCCGGACGGCGGTCACGGCATCGGGCTAGGACGGAACACCACAGCCGACGGCTGGTTTGAAAGGACCGTTGATTTTTTGAAGGATAATATTTGATAATTCAAAATTCCGCAAGCTCAAGTCCGAGCTTTTCGAGCGTTTCTTTCGCCTTGTAAAACTTTTCGGTTTCAAGATACGCTTTCGGGTCGTGCGCGTCAATGCCGATAACGGCCTTTGCGCCCATCTCCCCGGCTATGCGCCAAAAGCACGAATGCGGATAGCCCTCCTTCATTTTGTCCTCAATGCAGTGGGTAAGACCGAGAAGATTGTACTCAAGCGGCGTGTTTGTCTCAATCGCTTTTTGGATAATCCGCCTTGAAGCTTTTTCGCAGGAAAAGTCAAAGTCGCCGTAGGTGCGCATGAAGATGTCCGGGTGGGCAACGTAAAAAAACAAGCCGCTGTCCAGCGCGTCAAGCACGTCGTTTGTATAGTTTTCAATTTCCTGCGGCGTTTTTATCCGTCCGTTATAGACGCCGTGCTCCTCGTCCGGCGAAAAGTGGTGACCTAAAAGCAGATACTCAATGCCGTATTTTTCGCTCATTGCGCAAAGCCATGGGATATACTCTCTGAAGTATTCGCACTCAAGACCGAGGTGAATTTTTATTCTGCCCTCATATTTTTCGCGCAGCAGACAGACCGAGTCGACGTATGACTCAAGCTCGCTCTCTCTCATTCTCATTGAGGAAACAAAGCCGTCTGTGTACGGCCACGGAGTATGGTCGGAAAAGCCGATTTCGGAAAACCCTGCGTCAATCGCCGCCCTTACATAGTCCTCATCTTTTCCGACCGCATGGAGACAGCGCAGGGTGTGGGTATGGAAGTTATATTTCATTATTCGCTGTAGAAAACGTCCTTGAACATTTCAAGGTGAGCTTTTCTGATAACGCTGCTGCTGACCTTTGACGTGAGCACGCCGAAAAAGCGGGTGCTGTCGTTCATCATTCTTGCGTCAATGCCAAAGACCATGTTGGCCTTCTTTTTCCAGATGCCGTTGACAATGTCATTGACCATTTTTTCGCAGGAGGTGGATACCATGTCGAGCATTTTGTCGCTAATGCTCGACTCGTTGCCCCTGTTCTGATTGTGGAAAATGTCCGTCTTTGTAAAGCCGGGACAAACAAGACCGACATAAATGCGGCCGCGGTATTCTTCGCGGATAGACTCCGTCATACTCTTGACAGCCGCCTTGCTTGCGGAATAGATGGACGTTCCGGCAAGCGAGCAGAGCGCTGCCGAGCTTGAAACGTTGACAATTCCGGCGCTTTTGGACTTGAGCAGAATGGGAATCATTACGTTCATTGAGTATACGTTTGAATAAAAGTTGACCTGCATTGCGCGGTCAATATCCTCAAGCGAGTAATGACCGAACTTGTTGAACTTCGGCAGGATACCGGCGTTGTTGATAAGGATATCCGGCTGAATTCCCTTTTCAACAAGGTCGTTTGCAAAACTTCGCCAGCTTTCCTTTTCGGAAACGTCAAAAAGATAGTATGAGAAGTAACGCGCTTTATCGCCGAGCTCGCTGACCAGGGCTTTCATTCTTTTTTCGTTCCTTGCAATTCCGATGACGGTGCAGCCATGTTCGGAAATAAGCTTTTTAACAAGACCCTTTCCGATACCGCTCGACGCGCCGGATACGATGACGGTTTTGTAGTCGAACCAGCAGTTTACCATGTTACATTCTCCAATCTTAAACTTCTTGCAGAACATTGATATTCACCCCTTTAAATTCCAACAAGGTGTTGTTCTTGTTGCTATTTTATAGACAAAACTGTACCGAATTGTGTTTGAAATATTAACAGATAGTTAACATACCGTGCTTTTTTCATTACATGGCAGAGAATTTTTTATCTCAGCTTTTTAATAACGCTGATCTTGAGCTTCTTTGCCGTGGGCATAAGCTTTGAGTAGGCGTAATATTTCAGCCTGTTTCCAACAAGAACATACTCGCCGATAAACTCGTAATAATCCGCCGAAAAGCTCTTTTTAAAATCGTAAATACCCTTGAAGTTGTCCTGCGGAACGAGCGTGCCGAGCGTTCCGTCCTCCTCAAGAGCCGGCGTTTTAACAATAACATAGCCAAGGTCATGAACCCTGCAGCCGCGGTTTATGCTCTCGCAAAGGCGAAGATAGTTGAGATAGTGGCTTGAGCGTGTATTATTACGGATAACGTTCCTTGTTCCGCCGAAAAGGCAGCTTCCCATTCCGGCGTAATAGATTGAAAGTCCGCCGGCAACGCAGATGCGGTTTTCCTTTGTAAATTCGTCCGCTTCCTTAATGCGCTTTTCAAAGTGTTCAGTCTGCTTGTCAACGCTGTCAATGATTTCCCGAAGCTGGCGCGCCTTCTTTTCGTGCGCCGTGTCAAGCTGAGAGAGAGCCTCCTGCTTTTTTTCAAGGCGTTCACTCTGGAGCTTTTTGTCAAGCTCCTTGTCGTAGTAAACCAGCTTGAGATCGCTGCAGCCGTCAAACTCGCGCAGAAGCTTTGCACAGTATTCGCCGTTGCGTTCAACAAAGTTGTCGCGCTCGGAGGTGTCGTGCATAACGCCCATAAAGTCCGCAATAATTGACGGGTCGGCGTCAACGTCCTTTGAGGTGAACGTTTTTGCAACAAGACCGCGCTGTTCGCCTATCCGGATACTGTAGCGCACACCCTTGTCGCACTTTTTGAGGATGGCCTTTGCCTGGAGCGCATTGTTGTTTTCGTCTTTGAGCGGAATGAAAAGCTGAACGGGCTGCTTGTAGGTATAGTTTTCAATCGAGGGGTTGAGCGAATAGCCGAGGGAAAGCAGAGTTTTGTGCAGCGCGTGACCCTCCTCCTTCCTTTCGCCGTTAACGCGCAGAGGAATCGGCGGATCCATGATGAAAGCGGTGATTTTGTGCTTAGCAACCTCGCTTTTTATAAATTCGGTAAATTCCGAAAGGAGCTTTGCGTTTTCAAAATTGCAGACCGGACCTGCCGGAGCATACCAGATTTTTCCTGCGGCAGGCAGGTCGCGCTCCATTACAAGAACGGCAAGAACCCTTTCTCCGTTTTCAAAGCCGGAATAGTAGGTGCATTTCCAGGTGGTTTTGACCTTTTCCCAGCGCGAACACTGGATATACTGACCGCCGTGCGCCTCAATATATTCATCGTATGCTTTTAAATCGGTTTCCTTTTTGAATGTGTACATATTATCAGTCCTTAATCAGTTGTTTTTCAGTGCGTCAAAAACCGTCTGCCTCTCGGAAAACGGGAGCTTTTCGCCTTTGATTTTCATGAACTCCTCATGACCTTTGCCGCAGAGTATGATTATATCTCCCTTTTGCGCAAGGGAAAGGGCGTAACGGATAGCCTTTTTGCGGTCGGGGATAACGGCATACTTTCCGCCCTCCTTTTCAACATAGGACGCAATCTCCCGGCAAATCTTTTCGGGGTCTTCAAAGTCGGGGTCGTCCGAGGTAATGACGGTAAAATCGCTCATTGCTCCGGAAACAAGACCCAGCTCCTGCCGTCTTATTTCGCTCCTGCCGCCGACAGAGCCGAAAAGCGTAATTATCCTGCCGGGATTGTAGGCTCTTGCGGTTTCAATTATGCTTTTGAGGCTGACACCGTTGTGCGCGTAGTCGATGATAACGGAGAAGTCCTTTCCTGTGTCAAGAACCTCGCCCCGCCCTTTAACAAAAACGGTTTCAAGTCCCCTTTTAATCTCCTCTTCCTTTGCGCCGAAGCTTTCGCCGACGGCGCAGGCGCAAACGGCGTTGTATGCGTTGACCTCGCCGGGGAGGGAAACAAAAAAGCTTTTTTCTTCTCCCTTGCGCTCAAAGGAAAAGGAAACGCCGAGCCTGTGTCCGCGCCGAACCTGCCGCAAATTTGTAAGGCGGAAATCCGCTTCAGAGTCAAAGCCGAACGTAAAAACCGGGCAGGAACATTCAGCAATAATATCCTTTGAAAAAGCGTCGTCAAGATTCACAAAAGCCTTTTTGCAGCACCTGAAAAGCTGCTTTTTCCAAAAGGCGTATTCCTCAAAGCTTTCGTGCTCGTTCGTGCCGATATGGTCGGGCGAAAGATTTGTGAAAACGGCGGCGGCAAACTCCGTTTTGTCAACGCGGTGGTGCTTGAGTCCCAGCGAGGAAACTTCAATGGCCGCAGCCTTGCAGCCGCTGTCCGCCATAATGCGCAAAAGCTTTTGCAGCTCATAGCTTTCCGGCGTGGTGTTCACTGTCGGCAGGACGGTATCGCCGCATTTTGCTCCGACGGTGCCGATGATTCCGCATTTTACGCCTGCCGCCTCAAGGACGGATTTGATGATATGGGCAACGGTGGTTTTCCCCTTTGTTCCCGTAATGCCGATAACGGCAATCTCCTTTGACGGAGCGCGGAAAAAGTTCACCGAGCAGTCGGCAAGAGCCGCCCTTGTGTTGCTGCAAAGAATTATCTGCGCGTCCTCGGGGAGCGAAACGGTCTTTTCGCAAAGGAAAACGCGGCAGCCGTTTTCATACGCGCTTTTTGCAAAGGCGTGACCGTCAAAGCGTGCGCCGGAAAGGCAGACGAAAAGGGTGTTCTTTTTCCCTTTGCGCGAGTCATAAACAATATCCTCAATCTCGAATGAGGGGTCGTAATTTCCGCTGACGGATACACCGCGTAAAATTTCCTGAAGCTGCATTGTTCTTCTCCTTTGCCGGGCTTAATTGAATTTTATTATATCATATTTTTTACGCCGTTGCCACAAAAATTTCAAATAAGTGCCGCCGTGCTTCACAGACTTCCGCTGTCCGTCGTCAAAATTTTTGGCAACATTTGACTATTTTAAAATATGGGTGTATAATGTCATCAAATATACAGCCTGTTCTGAAAGGAGAAATATCAATGAAAAAAGCGGTCAAACTTCTTGCTGCGGCCGGTCTTGCCGCCGGCGGCGGCTACGGCATTTGCGACCTTGTTTCAAACCTGCTTGTTGACAGGAGATTTGTTGTGCCGGAAGGTTTCGGAAACCTTGTTTCCGGTGCGGACATGACCGATATGCGCGCCATAAGCGAAAAGAACCGTCTTTGGCTTGAGGATTACGGCTATGAGCGCTACACCATCAACGCCGACGACGGAACAAAGCTCATCGGCTATCTCATGAGACCGGAAAAGCCGTCCAAGAACTTTGTTTTCTGCTCCCACGGCTACCGCAGCGAGGGCAGACGTGAATTTTCCGGAATTTCGCAGTATTATCTTTCGCGCGGGTTCAATGTTTTCCTTGTTGACCACCGCGCCTCCGGTGAGAGCGGCGGAAAGTACATAGGCTTCGGCTATTATGAGTCAAAGGATTCCGTCAGATGGCTTGAGTTTTTGAACAAAACCTTCGGCGAGGATATTTCGATAGTTCTCCACGGCGTTTCAATGGGCAGCGCCACCGTAATGCTCATGGGCGGCGATGAAAACCTTCCCGAAAACGTCCGGCTCATTGTTGCCGACTGCGGCTATACCAGCGCGTGGGACGAGTTTAAATATAAGCTTTCGGCAATGAAGATTCCCGAAAAGCCGCTGCTTCCGGCTGTCAACACCATCAACATCAGGAAGGCCGGCTATGACTTCCGCGATACGAGCGCAGTTGACGCCGTTAAAAGGGCAAAGGTGCCGTTCCTCTTTATTCACGGCGGCGCGGACAATTTTGTTCCGACCTTTATGGTCTATCTCCTCTTTGACGCCTGCGCAAGCAAGCTCAAGGAAATGCTGATTGTTGACGGCGCAGACCACGCCTCAAGCTTTGTTTCCGGCAGAGAGCAATATGAGGCAAAGCTTGATGAAATGCTTGAAAAAACGCAGACTGTTACTGCATAAAGTGGGGCTGTCGCACTAAGCGAAGCCTCTAAGAAGTAAAAAACCAACCGGGCAGCC
>JAEDIH010000071.1 GCA_016292575.1 Clostridiaceae bacterium
ACTGCGATGATAACCGCGACATGACGTGCGACAACTGCGGCAGAGCCTTTTCAACGCCCGAAAACTGCCGCTGCGCCTGCCATCGGTTCGGTCTGACAAAGATAGTGTACAAAATTGCACGCGTTTTTTGGAAGATAATGGGAATTAACCGCGTATGCATCTGCGGAGAGGAACATTATTAACCTCTTAGATAATAGATATTAGACATTAGATATTAGATGTTGGCTGCTGCGCGGAGTACCTGTATCAAGAAGCATTCCTTTGGGCGCGAGAGAAAATATCTAAAACCCACAAAAAAAGCGGAGCTGACGCGTTTTGCGACAGCCCCACATTTTTTCTGTTCAAAAATTCAACATATAAAGCCCCGACAGCCGATTATCAATAATTTTCGGCCCTGACTTCAAAATATGCCTGCGGATGGGCGCAAACGGGGCAGACCTCCGGCGCGCTTTTTCCAAAGTGGATATGACCGCAGTTTGAGCAGATCCACATTCTGTCGCCGTCCTTTGAAAAAACAAGTCCGTCCTTAACGTTTTCAAGGAGCTTTTTGTATCTCTCCTCGTGTTCCTTTTCAATTTTGCCCACAAGCTCAAAAAGGGCAGCAATTTGGTCAAAACCCTCTTTCCTTGCGTCCTCGGCAAAGTCCTTATACATTGTTGTCCACTCATAGTTTTCACCGGCAGCGGCGTCCTTGAGGTTCTCCTCTGTTGATTTCACTCCACCGGTAAGAAGTTTCCACCAGATTTTTGCGTGCTCCTTTTCGTTGTTTGCAGTCTCTTCAAAAATCTTTGCAATCTGAACATAACCGTCCTTTTTTGCTTTGCTTGCATAGTAGGTATACTTGTTTCTTGCCTGACTTTCGCCGGCAAAGGCGGCGAGAAGGTTAGCTTCGGTTTTTGAACCCTTGAGTTCCATGGTTATTCCTCCTAAATTCGGTTCTTGAGAACCTTTTTCAAAAATAATGTTAGCACATGCTTGTTTAATTATACCTTAAAACCTCTTTGATTTATTTCCGAAAACAAAAATATCACACAGTCAAACTCCTGATTTTTTTAAAATATATTCCCCTGTGTGTGGAAATATTATTTTAATTGTGCTATAATTACCAAAACTATGCGTAATTATTAGTATCCGCTGATTGCCGGAACGGCGCAATGTCAGCGGTCAGGGTGACCAATATTATCCGTACCCGTTTAACCCATAAAACAGGGAGGCATTTTTTGTGAGAAAAACCGTTTGCGGTCTTGATATCAACTATATCTGCAAGGGCGAGGGCGAAACCGTCCTTGTTCTCCACGGCTGGGGCTCAAACATCGGCGTACATTCGCAGATGATTGACCTGCTTGCGCAAAAATACCGCGTCATTGCGCCCGATATGCCCGGCTTCGGCGAAAGCGAGGAGCCTGACGAGCCGTGGTGCGTTGACAGCTATGTTGACTTTATCCTTGAATTTTTAAAGGACTTCAATATTTCAAAGCTTATTCTGCTCGGTCATTCCTTCGGCGGAAGAGTCATTATCAAGCTTTGTTCAAGAGCTTTGCCTTTTGAGGTCACCAAGGTTATCCTTGTTGACGCCGCCGGGGTGAAGCCGGACGTTTCGCCCGAGCAGAAGTTCAAGCAGGCCGTCTATCACAAAACAAAGTGGATTTTTTCAACTCCGCTTGTAAAAAAGCTTTGCCCCGATTTGCTTGACAACCTGAGGAAAAGGAACGGCTCCGCCGATTACAACGCCGCCTCCGAAGTGATGAAAAAAACGCTCGTCAACGTTGTTAACGAGGATTTGACCGATCTTATGCCGAACGTGAAGTGTCCCGCGCTGCTCATCTGGGGCAGACTTGACACCGCAACTCCGCTTTCCGACGGTCAGACGATGGAAAGGCTCATGCCCGAGGGCGCGCTTGTTGTTCTTGAAAACGCGGGGCATTTTTCTTTCCTTGACCAGAGCGCGCAGTTTTTGCGCATTCTCGCCTCATTCATGAACATATAAGCACGTCGGTTGCTTTGCTATTACGGAAATACGAAAGGAATTTTTTCAATGACACCTATCCTGTTTTTATCGTGCGTTGCCGCGTTCCTCATTCCGACGGGGCTTGCACTCATTGATTCAATGCACTTTTTCCAGCTCAACTCATACCGCTTTTCCACCCATCTGAAGTGGATTACGGAAAACTTCCACAAGTATCTTTCCCATTATCTTTTTTCAGTCATACTGCTGATTGTTTCGCTTTTTTCATACAGAGTTGACGTGAAAATGGGCGTTACGGCGCTTTTGTTCCTTGTTGCCGCCGTTGCCGAACGACCGAAAAAGGCCAAAAAGCCGCTGGTTTATACTCCGCGCGTCAAGCGTATGCTTGTTACTCTCGGACTTTTGTTCGTGGCAATAATCGCCGGCTCGGCAATTCCGCTTTTCGGGGCGAACCATGGCAGCGTTGCGGTGTTCATCGTTGTGTGCATATATGCGCTTGCACCGTTCTGGGTGCTTGTTGCAAACCTTATCAACATTCCTGTTGAAAAGCTTGTCAACCGTTATTACACCAACGACGCAAAGCGTATTCTTGCCGCCTGTCCCGACCTTAAAATCATCGGCATTACGGGCAGCTACGGAAAAACCAGCGTAAAGTATTACCTCAATACTCTGCTTCGCGCAAGATACAACGTGCTCATGACTCCGGAAAGCTACAACACCCCGATGGGCGTTGTCAAAACCGTAAGAGGCTCGCTCAGAGCCACCCATGAAATTTTCATCTGCGAAATGGGCGCAAAATGGGTCGGAGATATCAAGGAGCTGTGCAATATTGTTCATCCGCAGCACGGCGTTATAACGTCCATCGGTCCCCAGCACCTTGAATCGTTCAAAACGCTGGACGCGGTCAAGAACACAAAGTTTGAGCTTGCGGACGCTCTGCCGCAGGACGGTATGCTGTTTCTTAACAATGACGACGAAAATATCCGCGCCCACGGCTCAAAAAGACCGTTCATTTCCTACGGAATTGAAAACAAAAGCGATTACACCGCATCGGATATCTCCGTTTCCGAGCGTGGAACAACCTTTACCGTGACAGGTCCCGACGGCGAAAAGGAAAGCTTTTCCACCCGTCTCATCGGTCGCCACAACGTTCTCAACATCACCGGAGCGATTGCCGTCTCAAACAAGTTCGGCATTCCGCTTTCCGAGCTCAAGGGTCAGGTCAGACGGCTTGAGGGCGTTCCGCACAGGCTTGAGCTGAAGAAGAAAAACGGCGTCACTCTCATTGACGACGCATACAACTCAAATCCGAGCGGAACAAAGGCCGCGCTTGAGGCTCTCAGGCTGTTTGAGGGCTATAAGATTCTTGTCACCCCCGGAATGGTCGAGCTTGGCGAAAAGCAGGAGGAGCTTAACCGTGAATTCGGCGCAAACGCGGCAAAGGTCTGCGATTATGTTGTCCTTGTCGGCAAAAAGCAGGCTGTTCCCATTAAGGCCGGTCTGCTTGACGCAGGCTATCCGGAAAAGAAGATTTTTGTTGCCGACACCATTGAAGAGGCGCTCACCCATGTCTATGCAATCGGCAGCAACGGACAGCAGAAGATTGTTCTGCTTGAAAACGATCTGCCCGACAACTATTGATAAAGCAGCAAGGGAGGTAGCTTGAATGAAAATCAAAGTCGGCGTAATGTTCGGCGGAAAAAGCGTTGAGCATGAAATTTCAATAATTTCCGCCTTACAGGCCATCGCTTCAATAGACAGCGAAAAATATGACGTTATCCCTATATATATCACAAAGAACAATGAATTTTATGTCGGTCCCTCGGTGGGGGAGATAGGAAGTTATGTTAACATTCCTGCCCTTATAAAGGAAAGCACGCGCGTTATCCTTGTCAAAGACGGCGGTCTTGTCAAGCTTATAAAATATCCGGCAAAACGCTTCGGCTCGTCCTATGTTGATTATATTGACGTTGCCTTTCCCATTGTTCACGGAACGAACGTTGAGGACGGAACGCTGCAGGGCTTCCTTTCAATGCTTGACATTCCCTATGTCGGCTGCGACGTGGTTTCATCCGCTGTCGGCATGGATAAATACGTTATGAAAACCGTGCTCAAGGACAACGGTATTCCGGTTCTGGACTGCCTTTGCTTCAATGCAAAGGAATATGACAGGAGCAATGAGGACGTTGTCAGCGCGATTGAAAAGCGAATAGGCTATCCCGTTATAG
Organism: Clostridiaceae bacterium; assembly: GCA_016292575.1. GTDB lineage: Bacteria > Bacillota > Clostridia > Oscillospirales > Acutalibacteraceae > UBA6857. The sequence goes on from JAEDIH010000071.1 coordinate 4,195, forward strand.
TAAAGCCCGTTAACTTAGGCTCTTCCATCGGTATTTCCAAGGCGGACGACCGCGAAAAGCTTTTTGATTCGCTCGATATGGCATTCTGCTATGCGGACAAGGTGCTTGTTGAGCGCGCGGTGCAGAACCTCAAGGAGATCAACTGCTCCGTCTGCGGCGATTATGAAAACGCAGAACCGTCCGAATGTGAGGAGCCTGTCAACAGTGACGAAATTCTCTCGTTCAGCGATAAATACTTAAGCTCCGGCAATTCCGGCGGCGCAAAGGGCGGAAAGCTCGGCGCAAAAAGCGGCGGAAAGCTCGCCGGCGCAAAAACGGGCGGCAGCAAAAGCGGCATGGCCTCGCTCAAAAGGAAAATTCCGGCGGACATTACGCCCGAGCAGAAAAAGCAGATTCAAAAATATGCCGTTGACGCTTTCAAGTGTCTCGGCTGCAGCGGCGTTTCAAGGATAGATTTCATGATGGACACAAAATCGGGTGAAATTTTCCTCAATGAAATAAACACCATTCCCGGTTCGCTTTCATTCTATCTTTGGGAGCCGGTCGGCGTTCCTTATACAAAGCTGCTTGATAAAATGATTTCCCTTGCCCTCAAGCGTGAGCGCGAGCAGGAGGGCATCACCTATGCGTTTGAATCAAACGTGCTTGAAAACATCACGCTCGGCGGCGGCGCAAAGGGTGCAAAGGGCGGAAAGCTCGGCGGCGCAAAAAGCGGAAAATTCTGATTTCCGGGCTCTGAACGGCGTCAGACAAAACTTAAGGAACCTCTGAATATAAAAAATTTTCAACGCCTCCCTTTCAGGAGGGAGCAGAACAGCGCAAGCGTACCGAGGAATTTTTTCGGTGCTTGCGTTTTTTCGAAGTATCTGCTATAATGGTAACATCAAATTAGCGGCCACTAACAGCAGTGGGAAAGGAGAAATATTAATATGAAAAAAGTTCTCAGCATTGCACTTTCGATTCTGATGATTTTTGCGCTTTGCTCCGTGGCATTTGCGGCCGGTACACCGGACAAGCTCAGCTTTAACGAGGACGGAACCTTCAAAATTCTTCAGATCAACGACACACAGGACATTGACAAAATGAACAAAAAGACTGCTGCTTTCCTCAAGGCGGGCATCGCACAGGAGCAGCCCGACCTCATTGTTGTTCCCGGCGATATGCTTTCGGATATGTTCATCGGCGCAACGCCCAAGAGGATAAAAAAGGCTCTCACCGCTCTCGGAACAATCTTCAACGATGCAAAGGTTCCCTTTGCCGTAACCTTCGGCAACCACGACCATGACCTTGAAGAGAAAGTTTCCACCAAGGAAATGATGGACGTTTTCAAGCAGTTTGAATACTGCGTTACGCAGGCAGGCACAACGGAAAACGACCCCGGCACATATTCCGTTCCCGTTTACTCCTCAAAGGACAGCAGCAAAATGGCGCTTAACGTATACCTTATGGATACCAACAACAAGAACGGAACCGTCACGGGCTACAGCGGCGTATATCCCGAGCAGGTTGAATGGTACAAGCAGAAGAGCGACGAGCTTAAGGCTGCCAACGGCGGCGAGGTTGTTCCCTCGCTCCTGTTCCAGCATGTGCCCGTTAAGGAAATTTACCGGTTTGTTGACCGCGTAACCTACAAAGAAGCGGAAAACGCCTGCTTCAATATTGACGACCGCAAGTGGTATTCGCTCAACGAAAGCTCCGGCCTTATCGGAGACGACAATGTTATGGGCGAGGCTCCCTGCTCCGAGCCGCTGAGCCACACCACCGGTCAGTATGAAGCCTGGCTTGAAAAGGGCGACATCATCGGCGCGTTCTTTGCCCATGACCATGTCAACAACTTCATGGGCAGAACCGAGGACGGTATCATTCTCGGCTATAACGGCGGAACAGGCTTCCGTGCATACGGCAGAGGCGACCACAGATCCATGCGCGTTTTCAACCTCAACGAAAACGACATTGAAAACTATGAAACTCACTCAATCTATTACAGCGATGTTGTCGGCGAAAGCTTCAGCTATTACGTCTCCGACTTCATGACTCCGGCAATTTTCGGCGACATCTTCCGCGCATTTCTCAAAATGTTCTTTGTTATCTGAAGCAACGCTGAAAAATAAAAAACAAAGGCTCCCGGCTGTCTGCAAAAGCGGCCGGGAGCTTTTTAGGCAAACCAAGAACCCGACTCGTTCTGAGTCGGGTTCTTGGCAGAGAGAAAAAAATGAAAAAACAAACGTGGCAGCCTATACTGCCGGGGAGAGTTTGTGGAAGCTGTCAAAAATCAGTGATGTACGCTCCGGTTTTCCTCAAAGGGAAGCATATTGTAAATACGCTTATCCTTATCGACCATGCTTATCGGCGTTTCCGGAACAAGAAGATGTATCAGGGAAATGAAGTTGTTGCTGTTTTCTCCGGGGAAACCGACAACAAGCAGGAGAGGCTTTGTTTTTGCCATATGAGCGGCAATGGTAAGGTCGGGATCATCGCTGAAGTAGACCGCCATTTCGCCCTTGGCCTTTTGAACCGATTGAAAAAGGGTATCAAGCATTTGGGGGCAATCCTTTTGCGTTCCGCCGTTAAGGGGAAGAACCGTGATGACCTGAAGCTCCGCATCGTTTTTTGCGGCAAGGACCCTGCCGGCCTCGATGAGGTTTTTGGAGCTTTCCTGCGGCGTTACGCAAACGAGAACGTTGTTTCGTTCGTTCATGTAACCACCTCCTGATTACAGTTATATGATATCTTGGATACCTAAATACAACTTAAAACGAAAAAAGTTTTTGCCATTTTGCTTTATAAAGCTTGGTTGGAAAAATTTTGTCCTCTTTTGCTTGGTGAGTTCAGTATACGGGTGTTAACTCAAATTAACTTAAAGGTGGGGGTAAAAAATCCGCTGCCGTGACGGTGTTGACAACGGCGTGATTGTCAATTATAATTAAGACATAATAATGAAAGGGGTTTTCATAATGAGCGAAATAGAAATGGCAAGGCAGCTGCTTGATAATGTTCCGGTCAGCAAACTCGGCTATGTTATTGCATATTTGCAGGGTATTACGGCAGATGAGGCTTCTGATGACAGATTTTGCGAAAAGCTTCTAAATGATTATAGAAATGACCCCGAAAGGGGCGAATATGTGTCATTTGAGGAAATGGCAAAAATGAGCGGAGTAGACATCAATGGATTATAAAATATTGTTCGATAAACCTGCTCAAAAGTTTTTGTTGAAGCAACCTCAAGACCAAAGAAAGAGGCTGCTTTCTGCAATCGGTAATCTGCCTCACTCGGGAGATATAAAAGCAATGCAGGGCTTTCCCGGCTGTTTTCGTTTGCGTGTTGGAAGTTACCGCATAATTTTTTCGGTTGACAACACTGTGCTGACTGTTTGCGTCATTAATATCGGCAACCGGGGAGATATCTATAAAAAATAACATTCGCCCGAGAAGAAAAACAGCTTTTCGGGCGGTTATTCTTTATTATCTTCATTCATTCAATAACTCATCGAGTGAAAGACCGGTCACGGTGGAAAAAGTGCGCAGCTCAATATCAGTCACAAAGCGCTTTCCGCTTTCAATGCGCTGAACGGCGTTTTTGTCAATATCAAGTCCGGCTACCTGAAGCTTATCGGCAAGGGCACGCTGGGAAAGATTTTGCGCTGTCCGCCACGCAGCAAGGTTTTTTCCGCAAAGATTGTTGCACCCATCGGCTGTTTTGTTGATAAACATAAAAAAATCTCCCTTTTGACATTCACTACTTGTCAACGGGAAAATTATATGCTATAATCAAGCTGTTGTTTGACATTCACTGAATGTCAAATTTCGGACGCCGGGGCTTTTTTGCCGTGTCTGTCAGGCAGAGGATATAATCGGTTGAAACATTGTAATAAAAGCTGAGCTTAATGAGGTGTCGAATGGGCAGCTCGTTTGCACCGCGTTCATAGCGTGCATACATTGTTTGCGAAGTTCCGAGATACTCGGCAACCTCCTGCTGAGTTTTGTCAAAATCCTCACGCAGGTCGCGCAAACGCTTCTGACAGTCCATTCTTCACACCTCACTGTTTTGTATACACACTAATTATATGTAATAAACAAATTTAATATTGACTTTAGTAAATAAGTTTACTATAATATCTTCATTCTGAAAAAGGAGCGTGTTAAAAATGAAAAATCGTGTCAAAAAATCAATTTCATTATTGCTTGCGGTAATTATGTTGATTTGTGCCGTGCCGATGACGGATATTAGTATCCGTGCAGGTGCAATTACATTTTCTCAATTAAATGATCCAAGTGTGTTTTTGAAGCAAGCCGGATCTAAAACATGTACACTTTGTGCAACCACCATGATGTTGAGAAGATATTCTATGTTAAGAGGTGATTCTAATTGGAACACAATTACGGAATCTTCTGTAAGATCACCTGGATGGATTGATGGAACGGGTCTAAGATGGTCTTTCTCATATTCGAACTCATATGTAAGCTCAATATCTGTTGGTCATGGAACTCTGCCCGGAGGAAGTTCAAATGCTTCTACTTTAATAGAAATGCTGAAGAAATGTCCTGAGGGAATTGTAATATATAATACTTCTGTCCCACACGCTGTACTATTAACAGATTATACCGATGGAGTGTTTTACTGTGCAGATCCTTCTAGCAGTTATGTATCGGGAAGAATACCTTTAACATCATCATATAAAGTTAGAATTGATAATGTTACAGCTTATTGGAAAGTAACATCTCCAGTTGTGCCGGGTCCAACTTCTGAACCATTTAATTACGCAGATCTTGGAAATGACTTTTATGCATATATTGGTCACCCTGATTTGTCTAAATTTGTAGCAGCTGTGAATAATAATGTACAATGTGAAGATGCAACAGCATATGACAATCAGACATGGCGATTTATCAGGCATGGTGATGGAAGTTATAGTGTTTTATCATATGATACTGGATATGCTATGGATGTGTCCAACTATTCAACAGAACCGGGAACAAATCTTCAAATGATGCCTTATGTTGATAATGGTGCACAACGTTTTTATATATATGTAAAGGACGGCTACTTTTTTCTTAGGTGCTCATATTCAGACATATGGTTTGATGTCAACTATGATAATTTGAATGTGAAACTTGAAAAAGGTACAGGGTACCCAGCACAAAGATTCATAATTCAAAAATGTGATGTTAATGGGGAATTGCCTCAGAATTTGGGTGATGATTTTTACGCATATATTGGTCACCCTGATTTGTCTAAATTTGTAGCAGCTGTGAATAATAATG
>JAEDIH010000072.1 GCA_016292575.1 Clostridiaceae bacterium
CGTTCGGTCTGACCGGTGATTCGTTCCCCAAGATCATCGTTCGGCATGATATCCGTAAACGCTGGTACGACGACAATGGCATTTTGAATATCGGAATTATTGATTTCCTACTGGACGATACAGTTGTATGAATTGTAATTATATTTCTTTGACAGTTGTAAACAGCACCAAGTTGGTTGAATCATTTCGTTGCTGAGGCTAAACGGTTATAAAATTTTTTGCTTTTATAAAGTAGCAAAAGTAAAGGCGGGGAATAGTATAAAGCAGGATAATCATCAACAGGCAACCGATTCGATCTTTAACGGAGGTGCTCAAATGAGCTTTCAAAGAAAAATTTTTCTTGCCGCAAACAGTCCGTCGGGCTTTGTTTCGTTCTTTGATGAACTCTATAACCCTTACCGCAACTGCCGCGCATACATTATCAAGGGCGGTCCGGGAACGGGCAAATCCTCGTTCATGAAAAAAATTGCCGCAGCCGCCGAGGAAAAGGGACATGAGGTTACGCGCGTTTTTTGCAGCAGCGATCCGCAAAGTCTGGACGGCGTAATGATTCCCTCCCTTTCCGTCTGCGTTGCGGACGGCACGGCTCCGCATGTTCTTGAGCCGAGGTTTCCCGGTGCGGTGGAGAACATAGTAAATCTCGGTGAATTCTGGAACGAAAAGGAGCTTTTTCAAAAAAGCGATGAGATCCGCTCGCTCAGCCTTGAAAATTCAATCTTTCACCGCCGCTCCTCGCGGTTCCTTTCCGCGGCCGGCGCCCTTTTTCAGGAGAATGAAAGGCTGCTTGCGCCGTATGTGCTCGAGGATAAGCTTTCGGGCTTTGCGGCGCGGTTTTGCGCAAGGGAAACACCGAAGAAAAAGCACGCCGCGCCGGGCAAAAAAAGCGTCTGTCTGCTCTCCGGCATAACTCCGCAGGGAATTGTCTTTTTTGACGAGACGGTTAAAGCCTGCGCTTCGCGCGTGATAGGCGTTGAGGATGAATACGGCTGCGTCAGCGGCAGACTGCTTGAGCAGATAGGCGCCTGCGCGGTCAAAAACGGCTACGATGTTATTTTTTGCCGCTGCCCGATGAAGCCCAAGGAGGACTGCGAGCACCTGATAATTCCCGAGGTATCGCTTGCTCTTGTAACGCTGAAAAGCCTGCACGGCATTGAGCTTTCTGTTGCGCGCACGGTTCATGCAAAAAGATTTTTGAAGGACGGTGCCGTTCTGCGCTCAAGGCGGCTGCTGCTGAACCGCAATCTTGCCGCCGAGCTTACCGAAAACGCAATCGAAATGCTTGCAAAAGCCAAGGCGGTTCACGACGAGCTTGAAAAGCTTTATACCGAAAGCATGGATTTTAAAAAATTGAACAATTTTACGGAAGAATTCATTTTTTCTCTCCTTGCCGAATAATACTTTAAAGGTCGGGAATACTGAATTGGGAATCCTGATGATTCCCGGGTCTGCCAGCCGCATTATTTACCGCGGCTCTGAGAGCCATGAAACCGGCGTATTTCCGGAAAAATACCGGCAAAAGGAGCATATCAACATGAAAAAAACAGTTTCAATCATTCTTGCTGCCGTTCTGGCACTCTCGCTTGTGCTGATGACCGGCTGCGGCACAAATGGCGATGTAACTTCAACGCCGTCTGCCTCCTCAACAAGTGCCGAATCGAGAACGAGCACTCAGCCGGGCTCCTCGCAGAGCACTGTTACCGAAAGCAGCTCGAGCACGGCACAGAGCACTTCCGGCGCAGATGATTCCTCAACAAGCGAGCTTCAGTAAGGCGCAAAAGCAAAAGGCAGGGGTCTGAGAAAAAATGACCCGAAAAATCCGAGATTCACGGTTGAAGTGAGTCTCGGATAATTTTATTGGTAAAAGTCTGAAACAAAAAACAAATTTCGGAACACATTGGAAATACCACAGAAAAAACCGCAAGTTAATGTTGAAAATTTTTCGGCTTTATGCGTTTTTTCTCATAATGTCATAGATCTCTACCTGATTTCGGTTTTTGGAGGCTGTTCAGAATATCGTTCTTGCTGCTTTGCTTTTTCTTCAAGTTGCCTAAAATACTGTCAACATTCTCAGTTGTAGTTACGCCGGGATATTCCTGCTGAAATTCGATCAGAGCCTCCTTTGATTTCTTTTCTTCATTAGAAACTGATTTGTACAGTTGCTCAAAGTTCCCTTTTTGCATTGTATTTTCAATGAAATCTCTTGAATCGAGAGTCAGTTTATCCCAACTTCCGTAGAGATTTGTTACTGCTGCTTTAATTATATCCATTGTTATGGGCGTTCCTCTTTTTTGGTGTTCAGCAAGAATACCGACTATATCAGACAGATCATTTTTATATTTTCTGCCTGCCATAAGCTTCATTGCTATAAGATATTCTGCAGAAACAGTACGAACCTGTAAAACATTGGAAAAATCTTTATAGTGTACTGAGTATGTTGAAAGTTTAGGTGTATAAGATGCTGTTTTCATAAAGTCTGAATTAAGCCAACCGTTAGGAAGATTAAACTTGTCACCGACTTTATTGATTGCATCCTTCATTGAAGAAGCGGCGTTGATAATTGCATCAACATCAGTTGTCATTTCACGGAATCCGTAGTTTGCAAGAATAGCCGCACCGCCGATTAAAATTATTTCAGCAGGCATTCCTTTGCCGGAAGATTTTCTGTATTCCTTACCAAGCTCTTTTAAATATAAATCAAGATTTTCTATATTAAAAGTATTTTGATTATCAGTAGACATTTCTTACTTCACTTTCTATGATGTTAAATCTTAAAAATTCAGGTATTGCTTCCTTTAGTGCCTGAGCTTTTATTTTATTATCATTTGAAACAAATGACGCCGCAACAACACTTGCCGGATACAAGGGCTCGGCGAGCTTTTGTTTTCTCAAATCGCAATACTCTTCACATAAAGGCACACCATTAACCCTGCTGATATAATCAAGCATTGCAAGAAGGTAAAAACATTCTGCGTACCACCGGCGGTCATAATAATCTTGTATTTCATTGTTTTCAAGTGTATCAATGATGAAATCAATATCACCAAGCTCCTTAAGCTTATGACATACATTACTCTTAAAGAGATCAAAACTTGTACGCTTGGCAAAGCACGGCTCAAGAAGCTTTTCCATTGAAACACCTAAAACCCTTGAAAGCTTATATACTGTTTCCGCGCTGCACTTTTTGAGGTCTGCTTTGCCTGAAAGAATATCAGAAAGCGTTGTATATGGAATATCGCTGTTTTTTGACAAACGGTATTTGGAAATATTTTTGCTTTTCATTATTTGATTAAGCATCATTTTTATCGCCTGCCTTCAATATTATTATAACGGTCAACCGTGATATTGTCAACGGCGTATCATATATTATTTTAACCTTTTCTTTGGCTTTTATTTTTTTTTATTAAGGAACCCTTTTTGAATATTATATCGACGCAGATGGGGAAAATGTCCTAAAACGCGGCTTGATTTTATTAATATTTTGTTATTTTTAATAAACAGCATTGACATGCCGAGGCCTTTTTGGTAAAATGTTTACAATAAAATAAGTGTGTCCGGCCCTGCCCGGTAGGCGCACGGAAATATAAGGAGGAGTTCATATGACAGATGCAAAAACCTTAGCGTACATCAACCTTTACGGTATTCTCGGCGCTTTGGAAAATCTTTGCGAACTTGACGAAGAAGCAAGCAAACTTGCAAACGTCAAAAAGCCGCTCTCCATCGCATTCAGCGTTAAGAACGGTCCCGACGCAACCATCACTTTTAAAAACGGAAGGTGCAGAATGGAACAGGGCGTTGCTCCCGGTTGCAATGTTCTTCTTCCCTTCTCATCGTGCGAAAAGTTTAACGGACTTATCGACGGAACCGTTACACCGATTCCCGTCAAGGGCTTTACAAAAATCGGCTTTTTGCTCAACAACTTTACAAAGCTTACCGATATTCTCACAAAATATCTCAGAGCAACCGAAGAAGATCTCAAGGACGAAAAATTCTTTGAAACCAGCACAAAGCTCATGTTCTATCTGATCACCGTTGCGCTTTCCCAAATTGGAAACAACGATGAAATCGGTCGTTTCTCCGCAAGCTATATCCCCGACGGCATTATTGAAATGAGCATCAAGGACTCCGTTTCCGCAACAATCAGAGTCAAGGATCATCACCTTGTTACCATCAAGCAGAAGCCCGAAAGCTATCGCTCAAAGATGGAGTTCGGCTCAATCAGGCTTGCAAGGGATCTCTTTGACGGCAAGGTCAACGCCGTTGCCTGCATCGGCGAGGGTACCGTAACCATGTCCGGTCTCATTAACATGATTGACAACCTCAACAGAATACTCGACAGAGTTGCGCTTTATTTGGCATAAGGAGGGTATAAAATGAATATTCCGGTTTATGAAAATCATCAGAAAAGCAGAGAGATGTTCCAGAGGGCTACTCATATCATTCCCTCGGGCATCTACGGTCACCTCGGCCCTGCGGAGGGTCAGTTCATTCCCGTTTCAAACTGGCCTCTCTTTGCCGAAAAAGCAAAGGGCTCCTATATGTGGGACGTTGACGGCAACAAATATATCGACTATATGTGCGCTTACGGTCCGAACGTTCTCGGCTACTGCGACGAAGACGTTGACGCAGCTGCAATGAAGCAGATAGCTCTCGGCAACTGCACAACAACGCCCGGAAAGGTTATGCTCGAGTGCGCCGAGGTTCTTGTTGACACCGTCAACACGGCAGACTGGGCGTTCTTTGCAAAGAACGGCAACGACGCAACTCAGGGCGCCATCATGTGCGCAAGAGCCCATACTCACAGGAAAAAGATCATCATGTTCCGCGGCTATTACCACGGCGTTTCACCCTGGTGCATGAAGAAAGACTATCCCGGCGTTCTTGAAGAGGACGTTTGCAACAACATCGTCATTCCCTGGAACGACATTCCCGCTCTTGAAAGGGTTATTGAGGAAAACAAAAATGAGATTGCCGCTCTCATCGCGCAGCCGTATGACCACGGCAACTTCTATGACAACTCCTTCCCGGCGGAGGGCTTTTGGAAAAAGGTCAGAGAAATCTGCACAAAGAATGAGATTGTCCTCATCATTGACGACGTCCGCGCAGGCTTCCGTCTTGACCTTGCCGGTTCCGACCATTTCTTCGGCTTTGAGGCCGACCTCATCTGCTTCTGCAAGGCTCTTGCAAACGGCTACAATATGTCCGCAATCTGCGGCAAGGAATTCCTCAAGAGCGCAATGAGCTCGCTTTCATACACAGGCTCTTACTGGCTTTCTGCGGTTCCGTTCGCTGCCTGCATTGCCTGCATCAACAAGATGAAGAAGCTCGACACGCCCAAGATGTTCTTTGAAAAGGGAACAAAGCTTACCGAAGGACTCAAGCTTGCAGGCAAGGAGCACGGCTTTGACCTTGTTGTTTCCGGCGCTCCGGCACTGTTCTATCTCAGAATTGCCAACGACGACAGCATGGTGCTTCATCAGGAATGGGTTGCCGAAATGGTCAAGCGCGGAATCTTCCTTGCCAGCCACCACAACCACTTTATCAACGCTTCGCTTTCCGATAAGGATATCAAGCACACCATCGAAGTCGGCGAAGAATGCTTCAAGATTCTTGAAAAAAATCATCCGGAGCTTTTCTGAGCCCGGTTAACTTAATAATTTAAAACGGAGGAGAAAACTATGCCACTTTCAAAAAAAGAATGGCTTGCCCTTGAAAAGAAAGCTTTCGAGCTTCGTAAGCTTTGCATGAACACAACTGCTTGGGCAGGCAGCGGTCATATCGGCGGCGGTATGAGCGTTATGGACCTTCTTACGGTTCTTTATCACAAGTATCTCAACATCAAGGTTGAGGAGCCGCAGTGGGAGGACAGGGACCGCTTTATCCTTTCAAAGGGTCATGCGGCAATCGCATATGCGCCCGTCCTTTGCGACAAGGGCTTCAACGATCCTGAAATGCTCAAGACCTTTAATCTCTCCGGTTCAAAGATGGGTATGCATCTTGACTCAAACAAGGTTGTCGGCGTTGACGCTTCCACCGGTTCGCTCGGTCACGGCGTTTCAATCGCAGCAGGCACCGCTCTTGCGGCAAGAATTCTCGGCAAGGATTACCTTACATATGTTGTTACCGGTGACGGCGAGCTTGGCGAGGGTTCAAACTGGGAAGGCTTTATGACAATCAACCACTATGAACTTTCAAACTGCATCGTTTTCATCGACCGCAACCACTGCATGATCGACGGACCGACAGAGGAGGTTATGAAGCTTGAGCCGCTTGCGGATAAGATGATTGCTTTCGGCTTCAACACCGTTACCGTTGACGGCAACAATATCGGCGCTCTTTGCGAGGCTATCGACGCGGCTATTGAACGTTCAAAGGAAAAATGCGCTCCCACCTGCATCATCATGGATACCAAGAAGGGCGCAGGCATTAAGGACATTGAGGGCGACTATCATTGCCATTACATGGCTCTTGATGACGCAACGTTCGATAAGTATATGAAAGAGCTTGAAGAAGATTACAACAGTCGTGTTGCTCGCGCAGAAAAGGAGGGTAAATAATTATGGCAGGCGGATTTGTTTATAACGCAATCGACCAGACAGAGGTTGCAACCGCAGAAATTTACGGCAAGGCTCTGGCCGACATAATTCTTAAAGACCCCAAGGTTGTTGCAATCACTGCCGACCTTGCAAAATCAACAAAACTCGGCGATGTTCTCAAGGTTTGCCCGGAGAGAGTTATCAATGTCGGTATTGCCGAGCAGGATATGTTCGGTGTTGCTGCAGGTATGGCAAGAGCCGGCTGCATTCCGTTCCTTTCGGGCTTCTCGGCTTTCACTTCAATGAGAGCCTGCGACCAGCTCCACACCGACATCTGCTATCAGAATGTTAACGCAAAAATCATTGCCACCCACGCAGGCACCTCTTTCGGTCAGGCCGGCTCAACCCACCACGCAATCGTTGACCTTGCGATCACAAGGGCAATGCCGAATCTTACCGTTATCGTTCCGGCAGACGGAATGGAAACCGCAAACGCGGTCAACGCGGCATACAACAACTTCGGCCCCTATTATATCCGCATCAACCGCGGCTTTGACCGTGTTCTTTATCAGAACATGGACTACGGCTTTGAAGTCGGCAAGGCTGTTGAAATCAATCCCGGAACCGACATTACCGTTATCGCCTGCGGCTCCTGCGTATTCCAGGCAAAGCAGGCTGCGGAATTCCTTGATAACGCAGACGGACTCAAGGTTCGCGTTCTTAATATGCACACCATTAAGCCGATTGACAAGGAAGCTATCATCAAGGCTGTTATGGACACAAGAAGAATTATCACCGTTGAAGACCACAGCATCATCGGCGGTCTCGGCTCGGCAGTTTCGGAAGTTGTTGTTGAAGCCGGCAAGGCCTGCGCATTCAAGATGCTCGGTCACCCGGATAAGTTTGCACCTATCGGACTTCATGAGGACATCATGGCCGAGGTCGGAATTGACGCAAACGGAATCATCGCCGCAGTCCGCGAGGTTATGCACAAGGACTTTGAAGAAGACGATAACTGGGACGACGAATTTTAATTAAGAGGAAAGGAGAGCAAATATAATGTCAATACCTCAGGAAGCATTATATTCAAACAAGATTTTTCTGAACGCCGCTCTTCCTCTTGTAAAGGTCATTGCAACCGATGTTCCGTCGCTTGCAAAAAAGTTTGAGCATGCTCACGCCGTTATTCAGGTAAGCTGCCTCAATCCCGAGGTTCCCGAGGGAAAGGTTGGCATGCACTTTGTTGTCAACAGCGGCGAATGGCTCGTTCACACCTGCCTTACAAAAGATCCTCACATAGAGCTTGAGTTCAAGAGCGTTGAAGCCCTCAACGGCTTCTTCAAGGGCAACATCACCCTCGGTGCGATCCCGAAGATTCACGGAATTAAAAAGGCCGGAACGCTTCTTGCCTTTGTTCAGGTACTTCTCAAAATGGCGTCGCTCCTCGGTGCGGATAAGGCTCCGGAGGACGAGGAAACGCAGAGACTTATGGTCAAGTGCTTCTTCTACCTGCTTTCAAGCGGCATCAGCCAGCTCAACAAGATGGGACATCCGGAAATTCACGACTGGGCGCTTAAGAGTCCTGACCGTGTTTACGCCTTTGCGGTTAACGATCATCCCGAGGTTGCTGCCTATATCCGCGTTAAAGCCGGAAAAACAAGAGCCGGCAGAGGTGAATACAAGAGAGCAATGCCTTTCTTCACCCTGCGCTTTGACTCGTTCAAGAGTGCTTTGGGAACGCTCCTCGGAACGGACGATATGCTTGAATCCACAAAGAGCGGCAAGCTCATCATGGACGGTGCGCCGGAGTTCGGCGCGCAGCTCGGCTCATTCCTGCTCATGGTCGGCGATCTTGCAAAATAATTGCATTACAACAAAAAGTGCTGTCGGTTCCGGCAGCACTTTTTTGTGGATGCGTTTTTCAATCAGTATCTTTTGAAAACTGCTTTTTGATTTTTGAGCCGAGACTTTTTATCGCACCGGGAAAGGCGGTGCGTTTTTTTGCGTAATCAAACGGAAGAAAGGCCACCGCCCTGTTGTAATCATCAAGCTTATCAAGAAAATGAGGAAAGCTCTTTTTCTTTTCGGCCGTCCAGACGCTTTCCGAAAATGCGCCGAGTCTCGGAAAAAGGAGAGTGCCTGCCTTTTTCATGTCGGAAGCGTTTTGCGTTGGCAGAATTGCTTCATAAGCAAAGGCGTTTTCGTGAGCTTTGAAATGCTCATAGCAGTCCCGGACGCTCAGAACACCATACGGCTTTGAAAGATCAAGAGAAGAATCAATCAACAGCAAGCCCTTTTCATTTGCCGCTTTTATCTCATCCTCACTTCGGCAGTCGCAGATTGTGTTTTCGAGATTTTCATATCCGTCTGCTCTGATAACAGCTTTCATTCCCAGCTTTTTGGCGTGGGTTGAAAGCCTGTTGAAAAAGTCGGAATAAAGTCCTGCCTCGCTCCGGTCAGGAAGTGACAGCCGCTTTTCTTCGCAACGGGGACAGGAGCGGCGGTCAGCCTTTTTGCTCTTTTTGCCGCCGAGGTGGACAAGGCCGCTTTTGAAAACCTCGCTCATTTCGTCAAGGACAGAGAACATGAAGTTGTATGTGCTCTCCTTTCCAAGGCAGAGTACGGCGCTTTTATCGGAAAAATCCGTTGCGGGGGAAAGCTGCTTTTCTTCGCAGGACAAAAACGGATAAGCAGAAATTGCGGCGGTCGTTCTGTCCGGCACGTCAATTTCAGGAACAACGGTTATGAATCTCTCCTCGGCATAGAGCAGAATGTCCTCGGTGTCCTTACGGGAGTAATAGCCCCCGTGTGGAATTTTGCCAAGACCGGTGAACGCTCTGTAGCCGCCG
>JAEDIH010000073.1 GCA_016292575.1 Clostridiaceae bacterium
TTGAAAAAATGATTGCGTAACAGCTAAAAAAGAACAAAATACACAACAAAAGAGGTCGATTTTTCACCGACCTCTGCATTGCTATACTCTCCGCTGTCAAATTCTGACGGCGGTTTCTCTTATTCCGGACTATGTCTTTAAAAAACGGGCTGTCGCTCTTCGTTTTACCGATTTGCGACAGCTCCTTTTTTAAATCCGGGCAATTTGTAAAATATTGACAAAAAGCATAAACTTTGATAGAATAAGAATAGGCTCTGCCGAAACGGTAGGCGGTTGCCCTCCTTTCAAGGCGTATGTCCTTTTTCGGAGGGAACAATTTTATTACTTTATTCCCTCCAGATCAATAAGGAGGGTGGTGTTGCCAATGGAATATTTGGTAATACTCGTTCTGCTTCTTATCGTAGCCACAGGTTACATAGAAGCAGTAAAAAAATAAGCAATAAAAAATAACCGCCCACAATCCCAAACGTGACGGTTATTTTTTAACCTTACATTGGGCAACCGCTTACTGCAGAGCCTATTTACATTTATATTATACACAGCCGCTTGGAATTTGTCAAGCGGTATTTTTCAAATCCGGGCAATTTGTAAAACATTGACAAAAAGCATAAACTTTGATAGAATAACAATAGGCTCTGCCGAAACGGTAGGCGGTTGCCCTCCTTTAAAGGCACAAATCCTTTTTCGGAGGGAACAATTTTTATTACTTTTTCCCTCCAGACTAATAAGGAGGGTGGTGTTGCCAATGGAATATTTGGTAATACTCGTTCTGCTTCTTATCGTAGCCACAGGTTACATAGAAGCAGTAAAAAAATAAGCAATAAAAAATAACCGCCCACAATCCCAAACGTGACGGTTATTTTTTAACCTTACATTGGGCAACCGCTTACTGCAGAGCCTATTTACATTTATATTATACACAGCCGCTTGGAATTTGTCAAGCGGTATTTTTTAAATTATCTGAAATCGCACAAAAACCTTGCCCGTTTAGCGCAAAAACATCTAATATCTAACATCTAGCATCTAACCCCCAAAACCCGTCTCATCTGAGACGGGTTTCAAGCATTTTTTTTGATTTTCCTCTGTGCTGAATGAGCGCGCTTTTTTTTACTCCTGCTGGAGACCCTCTTTGTATCCGAGGATTGAAGCGCGGTATTCGTTCGGCGTCATCTCCGTCTCCTTTTTGAACGCGTCGCAGAACGTGCTGCTGCGGTTGTAGCCCACCTTGTGCGCAATCTCCTTAACGGAAAGCAGCGTGGTTTCAAGAAGATTTTTCGCGTTGGAAATTCGTACCATTGCAATGTATGACGATGGCGAGCAGGCAAACATTTTTGTAAAGCACTTTGTAAAGTACCCCGCTGAAAGACCGCAGATTGCCGCAAGATTTTCCAGCGTAAGATCCTCGGTGTAATGGTCGTTGATGTAATCCGCTGCGGAACGCACACCCTGCTGATAGGTTGAAACGCTGATATTCCCCGGCTCCTTAACCTGGGAGGAAAGGTCAATAAGCTCCGCCGTAATCAGCCGCACAAGCGGCTCAAGCTTGTTCCTTTCGTCCCGGCGGGGCATTCTGCATTCCTTCTTGAACGTGTTGATGAAGCAACGCAGATTTTCCGTGAGCAAAAACTCGTTCTCAATTCTGATGTTTTCAACGTGCTTGTCCTTTTGAATTTCCTCAAGAAACTCCTTGTCAATCGTGATTGTGTCAAGGGAAATATCATTTTGGGAATACTTGATTCCGTGGACAATGCCGCATGGAATGGGATAGACCCGGCCGACCCGGCCGAAGCAGATCTGCTCCTCCCTCTGCATATATTTCAGCGGCGTATGGGGAATGACGAACTCATACACATCGTGCGAATGGGAGCAGACCGGAAGATTGTTGCCCGGGCTGCTTTTAAAGTGTCCAATGCAGAGGTTCTCGGCTGTGTAGTATTCAAACTTTACCTGCTGATTTTCAAACGATGGGTAGCACGAGATTGCGTCAATAAGCTTTGCTTTTTTTGTGTTTTTCTCCATTATTTTTACTCCTCCGTTTCCGATGGACACGGGAACGTGTCGGTTTTGCTGTTTTGGTACCGATTTAAGGAAACCTCTGAATAAATCACAGCATACGCTTTGATCACATCTTACTTGCAGCTTTCCCGCCATATTGCACAAAAACCGCTTGAAATCCGACAGGATTCCTGCACGGCTTTTGCACAATCTGACGAAAAATCTGACGGCGTAATCTGTACATCAGATTTAATCAGAGCTTCCTTAGAAATGCGTAGCATGGCAATGCACGTTACCGGAGAACGGCAAAACCTTTCCTTTTGAGAGAGCAGGGGGGCGGCAGAACCGAAAAAACGCCGGTTTCAGTCCTGCTGCCCTTTCGTCTCCTGCGGTGACCGAACAAAACGGGGCATTCGGGAGGAAAGTCCCGTCTTGTTCTTTTTTGGTCATTTATTATTTTCGGGGGGCAAGATTTTTTTTGCTTGCTCATGCTGATTCCGATATGCCTTGGGAGACATTCCGGAATACTTGCGGAAGATATCTGAAAAAACCTTCAGCGTTTTGAATCCGCAGGCATTTCCAACCTCGGTGATAGTCAGCTTCGTGGTGGCAAGCATTGTTTTTGCCTTGGAAACGCGCAGCTTTGTAATGTAAATTTTCGGCGGATCGCCGAAAGTTTTACGAAAGCAGGTGGAAAAATAATTGGGTGAAAGCTCACAGATATCAGCAAGCTCTTCAAGCGTCATGTCCTTGTTGAAGTGCTCGTCGATATATCCCGCAACGCTGCGCATGCCTTTCTGATATCTTGACTTGAATTTTCTGTCGTCCGTATTTTTCCGAACGGAAAGGTCAATGATTTCCGCAACAATCGCTTGCGAAAGCGGAACAAGCTTGTTCTTGATGTCCGGACGGGACTTGCTCAAAAACTCCGTCTGGAAGATTTCAACAAGAAAACGCAGATCCTGCGATTCGGAAACAATGGTGTGGAACTGATAATTTTCAATGCCCTTGTCCTTGAGAATCTGTTCCATGAACGGCTTTGCAACAATAATGTTGGTGTGTTTAACGCTTGCGGATTTATACTTGAGTTTGTGAATCAGTCCGCTCTGAACGGGATAGATCTTGCCCACTTCTCCGAAGTAAATTGAATTTTCGCGGACCAGATAGGGCATCGGCTCCCGCGGAATGATGAATTCATAAGCGTCGTGACTGTGTCCGCTTTCGGGCAGTTCAATCCGGATTCCCCGTGGAATTTGAACAACCAAAAAGTCTTCAGTATAGCAATAGTCAACATTTTCTTTGTGCTTTCCTGTGATTTTGCCCACGGCGTACACAAGCTTTTTGGAGCTTTCGGGAATGGGACGCAAATTACCGTATTTCATATTAGCCTCCTTATCATCGCTCTTACCTTCCAATTAAATAGTAATCTTTAAATGAACGGTAGTCAATTAAAAAATTACTTTTTACTTCCGATTAAATCCCGTTCACTTACTGCATTACCTTTAAAATACGAAAAGGGTTTAACAGATTGTTTACATTATCCGCCGGAAGATGATAGAATCAAAATTGCAAGTGAACAAAAGTTTAAGTTTTTGTGAATAATTAACAAAATTTAAGCGTTTTGTTTGTCTTTGTCCGGAAAATTGCTGTAATTTTCGCCGGTGTTGATTGGAGGTGTGTCTTTATTCTTCCCCGGTTGCAGTTGTTTTTGCGGGCGTAAAAATAAAGTACTTTTCATTAGTTTTTTTGATAAAAAGGAGGTAATTGAAATGAAAATAAGAAAACGAACGCCAAGGAAAATCCTTTCGGTTTTTCTTTGTATTCTTATGCTCACAACCTCGGTTGTGATTGCAAACCCGTTCACGGCGAGTGCGGCAACATCATTCAATTTGAATCCGTCTTTTAAGTTTGAATATGGAGAATTGACTGATTACTTTGATTGTTTGATGCCGTATTATGCTTGGAGAAATGAATATGACGGAGATGGCATGAACGCGGGTTCGCGTGCATATCATGAAAGGATAGGTATTATAGTTTACGATATGAATCCGGAAACGAATAATTATGCTAATCCATCTAACCCTATAACACCGGAGATAGCTCAGCTCGGCGATAATCCGACACATTCCAAATTTTCTGCTGATTATACTCATTATACTGAAAATGGTAGACGTGTGTCCGGTCCGTTTATTAGGTTTTATGATCCTACGCCTTTTAATGCTAGTTGCTATTTTAGCGATCCGGATTGGCATGGTTCTGGTTCTTTTTATAATGATACCGCTGGGGAATGCTGGATTATCCTTATCGACACAACAAGAATTTGCAATCTGTATGACCTGGCAACAGCGTTAGAGCCTAATGACTATACTCCAACATCTTGGGCAGAATATCTTCCATATTACAAACAAGTAGAAGACTATGTTAAGAACGGTGTTCATGCTACCGTAGGTAAAGAGTTTAATGTCGACTATTCTGGTGGATATGATTATGACAATGGTGTCTATAACCCTAATGATCCCTTTTTCACTATTAATTGGGTCGGTAATGAAAGAATCGAAGGTCTTGACCTCCAGGCAAAGCTCGCCGTTGCCTGCGATAACCTTGAAACAGCCATTGCAAACCTCAGACACGCCGAAGCTTCACTCCGCAATGTTTATAAGCAGGTTACCGGTGCAACTCTCTCCGGCTCAGATGTGATTGAAATTAAAAAGGAATTTCCGGTCACTGTTCAGCTTCAGGAAGGATATACCAACTCAAATCCGCAGGTTCGTGTTGCATATGATGACGGAACTTACAAAGACTTTACCGGAACAAAGTCAGGTAACACCGTAACCTACAATATAATTATTAACGGAACCAATGTTGAAAGCATTACTCCAACCGGCGTTGAGCGTAACCAATACACCGTAACCGTTCCGTCCTCCGCAACCGGTCTTGAAATTGATAAATCCGGAGAGCACCCCGTCTTTCACGGTGACGATTTCACCTTCAATGTTAAAAAGCTGGAGGGCTATTCCCAAAGCACACCTGCCGTTTATGTTGACGGAAACAAAATCGGCGGAGTTGATAATGCGGACGGCTCCTATACATTCACAATCGCTAACATTACCGGAAAAAGGAATGTTACCATTGACGACCTCAAGCTCAACACCTATCAGTACACTCTCCCGACCGGCGCAGGCTTCACCGTTGCCGACGCCGCCGGAATGGACTGCACTTCAATCACCCACGGCAATGACTACAGCTTCACCGTAACTGTTGATAAGGCATACACCCAGACCGTTCCGACCGTAACGCTCGCAAGCGGAAAGACCCGTGAGCTTGTTTCCACCGCTCCCGGCGCAGACGGCAGCATTGTTTACACCTATAAGGCAGAAGACGTAACCGCAAACGATACCGTTCAGGTTGACGCAATGAACAAGAACACCTACACGGCCGTTCTTCCCTCCGGCACCGGTTACGCCACAAAGACCGAAGATAATCTTAATAAGATTGTTTACGGAACTTCAATCAGCTTCGGCGTAGAGCTTGAAAAGCAGTATGACCGTTCAAACGTTGTTGTAAAGTATAATGGCTCGGTTCTTGAACCCACCGCAGGCGTATATAAGATTGATAACATCACGAGCGATATCACCGCCGGTATGATAACCGTTGAGGGCGTTGAGCTTAACCATTATTATATCACACTTCCGCTCGAAACGGAAACCGGCTTCACAATCGTAGTAGGCGAGGGACAGAACGCAAAATCCGTCCTCAGCGGAACGGACTTCGACTTCAAGTTCTTCCTTGACCCGGCATACAGCAATTCCAACCCCGTCATTAAGTACAGCGCAGACGGCGGCGACAATTACAAGGTTCTTACCGAAGAAGACGGAAAGTATACGATTGAAGATGTCCTTTCCGATTGCATCGTAGTTGTTGAGGGCGTTAAGAAGAACACCTATACCGTAAACTTCACTCAGGAAAACGGCACTATCATTAAGCAGTACAAGGACGTTGAATACGGCGCAGAGGTTGTCTTTGACGGCACCGAGCCGACCAAGGCGAGCGAAGTGCTCAAAGAGTATGAAGAAGACGGCAATAAGGTTGTTGTCACCAAGGAATATAAGTTTGTCGGCTGGTCGGCAGACACCACCAAGGTTGTTTCAAACATGACCGTTACCCCGATCTTCGAGGTATCTGAGGTCAAGACCACCACGCCGGCAGGCGGCGGAGATCCGACCGTTATCGTCACTCCGATGAGCGCAAACGTTCTCTTCGTCAGTGACGGCGTGATTATTCACAAGGAGACCGTCACCAAGGGCGAAGGCTTCTCCGGCTGGGCAGAAGTTCCCGTCAAGACTTCCTCGAACCCGTATGAGACCTATACTTTCGTAGGTTGGGACACCGACAGAGACGGCGTTGTTGATGTTAAAGCAGGCGATAGCAACGCGATTGCAGACGTTCAGAACGACGTCACCTATACCGCAGTGTTCGAGTCGAACCTGCCCTCGCAGACCGTTAACTACTATAATTTTGACGGTTCTGAGCTGCTTTACTCCGCAAGCGTAAAGCGTGGCGAAAAGGCAGAGTACGGCCTGTCCGGCAGTCCGGAAAGGCGCGACAACGCAAATCTTTATGACTTTGCCGGTTGGGCGTTCACTACCGACGCGGACGAGACCGAAGTTGTTGAAAAACTCATCGTTGGCGAAAATGACGTTGATTTCTACGCCGCATATTCAAGAAAGCCGATTGAATATTCCTATAAGTATGTTGATTATGACTATGACAAGGTTACCGGTGAGCCTGAGCCGTTCCAGGAGGGAACGTTCTATTTCACCGATGACGATAAACCGTCATATAAGTATCTCGGCGTTACACCCACAAGGGAGTCGGGCGTAGACAAGGTTTATGCTTTTGACGGCTGGAATGTTAAGCAGAGCGGTTACACAACCGTTTACACCGCAACCTATGCCGAGAGCGTAAGATTGTATACTTCAAAGCTTCCCAAAGCTGACAGTACATATACAATCACCGATAACGCAACAATTCCGTATGGCGATACGTTCAGCTTCACCGTAACCGTTGCAGACGGCTACGAGAAAACCGCACCGGTTGTTACCTCAAACGGCACTGCGATTGAACCGACCGATGTTACCGGCAACAGCTATACCTATGAAATTAAGCTTGACGGCGCAACAGCAGATGAAGTTTACGGTGACCTTACCGTAACAGTCGGAACAAAAATCAATGTTTATGACGTTGCAATCAGCGGTGACGCAGGCTGCACGGTTGACCCGCTCGCTTTCAATTCCGCACACGGCGGCGAAGGCTCGTTCATCGTAACCCTCAAGGACGGCTACACCCAGACCGAACCGACAATCAATTTTGAGGGTGACGTTGCTGTTGAACTCGAAAGCAGCGAGGGCAACAAGTACGTCTACAGCGTAACCGGAATCAAGAGCGATGCAAAAATCACTGTTGAGACAGCAATCAATACATACAAAGTAGTCATGGTTAACTATGACGGCTCAACAGTCTTTGATGATGTTCTTGCTCACGGCGCAACTCCGGAATACACCAACCCGACCAAACCGACTGACAAGTTCGGCGGCTACACCTTCAAAGGCTGGGATCTTAACGGTGACGGAAACGTTGACGTTACCGCTATCGCAAACGTTACCGGCGATATCAATGCAAAGGCCGTTTACACCTGCAACCACGTTCACGCAGAGGATCCGACCAAGGATAATACCTCATGGGTACTTGCTTCAACCGATAAGGCAACCTGCACCGAAAACGGCACAAGACATTATGAGTGCTCCTATCCGGGCTGCACGGAGACTAAGGACTGGACAATCGAAAAACGCGGTCACAAGATGGGCGAATACACCGTAACTCTCGCCGCGACCTGCACCAAGGACGGAAGCCAGATTCGCTATTGCGTAAACGGCGAAACAGACGATTACGCAAAGTGCAACCACAGCGAAACCGCAGTTGTAGAAAAGCTCGGTCACGCATACGGCGAATGGAAGACCATTGTTGCACCGACCTGCACCGAAAAGGGCAAGGCAGAACGCGTTTGCGCAAACGATCCGAGCCATAAGGAGTATAAGGACATTCCTGCAACCGGTCACCACGACTCAGACGGCGACTACATCTGCGATGATTGCGGCGTGGATTGCGGTCACTGCTCAAAGTGCATCTGCCACAAGGGCAACGTTCTTTCCAAGGTTCAGCGTTACATCTGCACACTTCTCACCAAGATTTTCCACAAGCCGATCAAGTGCTGCGGCGACATGGAGTGGTACGGTGATGAACCTTCATCAATTTCATAAGCTTAACAATCCCTCATAATCATTTCTCCGTACTCTGCCCCTTCTTGCAAAAGGGGCAGGGGGGTCTTCCCCCAAAAAAGAACAAGAGAGAATTGATAAAACCGCAAAGTTTAGATGAAAGCGAGGTGCAAGCAGAATGTCACTCGGAGAATTCAAGGAAGGCATGGACACTATAGGCGGCTTCATTGAGAAAATCATCAAGGTCTTCAAGGACGCTTATCTGTTTATCAAAGAGCAGCTTGAAAGCTATATGAAGTAAAAAGCGTATATAATCTTATATATAAAAACGGGGTCTGCATTCACCGCAGACCCTGTTGTTTTTTCGGAATGGCGCCGTAAAAGAAAGACCGAAAGCTTGATTATTACACGGTGTGTTATCAAAGATCGGTTGTTTCTGTTTTAACATACAAAACAAAAAATCCGAACGCTTCACCAATCGGTGAAATGTTCGGATTATTAGTTTTTGGTGGGCAGGGATGGATTCGAATCATCGAAGTCGTTGACGGCAGATTTACAGTCGGATTTAGAAAAATATCTAAACTTCGAAAGGTTGGTATTTAACGCATATTTCCGATAATCCATGCGGAATGATTCTGATTTGTAAACACTGAAACATTGAGGACTTTAAAAACAAGAATTCATTTGGAATTTGTTAGAAATAATGTTAGAAAAAATCAGACAGCAATGCAAATGTTTAAAAGTATATGATCGCAAATTGAACAATGCTATATTTTCGGGTATGGTACTGTTGAATGGGTGATAATTTTGATTTTAAGATTTTATCTTTATTGAACTATTTACTTTTCATTAATCAAGTGATATAGTTGTTTTAAAATAAGCATATTATTATGCAAATATTGGAGGAGAATAAATGAAAAAAGAAAAAATATTGAAGAAATTCTCTTAACTTTTGAGTCTTTTTCAAACTTTGTGTAAACCTCCTAAAAGGTGTAGAATAGAAAAAA
>JAEDIH010000074.1 GCA_016292575.1 Clostridiaceae bacterium
AATATTATAACCCCTTGCAGGACAAAGTGCAAGGGGTTAAGGAAAGCTTTTTAATTTTTAGATACTTTGATGAAATGAGAGTTGAAATTTTGACAACTTTCATACATTTAGGCAACCGAATCCGTCAAATGTCAAAAATATTAAGTCCCGTTTCATCGCAGTGAACGCGGTCAATAGCACCGTCAAGCACAGTGATGAAAATTTCCGCCGTTGCGCCGATAATACCCTCGTTGAGGTGACCGCCAAAGGCGCGACCCTCCTCGTCGGCAAGCGTTGCGTGCAGGTGGATATAGCTTTCGCCGTTCATCACGCTTGCATTGCCGCAAAGGTTTGTAAGCTCCATAAATTCGTTATATTCATTTGACTTATACACCTGTGTTTCCGTGTTGTATACGCCGAGAACAGCCTTTTTCAGCGCGCCTATGCCGCTGATATGCGCCGCTTTAATTCTTCGGCGTGTGCAAACGTCCTTAACGCAGCTTACAATGTCCTCGCCTATCTCCAGGCGGAGTACAACCGTTTTTTCCAAAACTTTTTCTTTCATTGCTTTGCACCTCTCAGTTCCGATAAAAATTTGTTATTAAGCGCCGCTTTTGCATCTTCATAGCCCTCATCATAAAGAGCGCCGAGATTCGGGCTGTTGCGTGTGAGGGTATCAATGCCGAAGCACTCCTTGGGCTCGATGACAAGGAGCTTACCCTCTTTTTCAAGCCTGTCCATCTCCTCAAGCAGCTTTTTGCAGCGGATATGAAGAGATTGAATCTGATTTATCATACACGGAGTCCGGCGCAGAAGAACATTCGTAAGCACCTTTTTTCCAAAAGGCACGAGATAATTTTCTCGCGGCTTTGTCAGCACAACAACAACCTTGTCGCAGCCCTCGTCAAACGCCTTCTGAAACGGGATTGGCGAAGCAATTCCGCCGTCATAATACTCCACCGAGCCGAGCTTGTACGCTTTGCAGACAGCAGGAATGCAGCACGAAGCCTTCAGCACATTGTAATCGTCCTTTTTGATATCGCTGTTTGTGAAAAAGTGCGCCTCTCCGTCGCAGGCTCTTGTTGCGCCGACAAAAAGCTTCACTCCGGAGGAGACAAAGTGCTCGTAATCGAGCGGATATTCACCGCCGGTATTGCAAAGGTCGGAATAGATATAATCAAGCCCGATGAACGAACCTGTTTTACGCAAGTTTTCCATGCTCATGAACTGCGGTCGCAGAGCATATTTTGTGTAAAACTCATAGGTTCTGCCGCGCTGGGCGCAGGAATATGAAATGAGGTTTGCGCTTCCTGCGGAAACTCCGACGCAAACGGGAAAAACAATGTTATTATCAATGAAGCAGTCGTAAACTCCGGCAGAATATACGCAGCGCATTCCGCCGCCGACATCAACAATTCCTACCATGGCTTCTCCTCCCGGTCACTTTCAAATTTATATCTGCGCTTGCCCACGCTCTTTTTTCCGTATTCTATCGCCTCGCTCGGGCAAAGGCAGATGCACGCCATGCAGTGAGTGCAGTTTTTGCCCCAAACCGGGTGACCGTTTTCGAGCGTGATATTGCAAAGAGGACAAAGCTTTTCGCATTTTCCGCAGCCGGTGCATTTTTCACCGACCTTGAAAGCGTCCGCTTTAACAAAAAGCGAATAGAAAATCGGGTTTACCGCGCCGCTCATGAAGCGGTCATACAGACTTCTGCGCGGCGGAGGAAAGCTTTCGCCCTTTTTAATGATATCCGCCGCCCTTTGAATGTGCGGCTCGGCGTTTTGTATTATCCTGCCTGCCTCCTCCTCGTCCGGAACGGAAAACATTGCAACATAGTTTTCCGGCATTACTATCGGATAAACGCCCATGCTTTCAAAGCCCTTTTCGCCGCAGAGCAGTTCGATATACTTCAGTGCGTCGCATATCTCGCCGCCGCAGTCCATCACGAACCACGCCTTGCAAGAGCCTTCAAACGTCGTTTTCCTTATCCAGCTTTCAACAATGCGCGGTATACGCCAGGCATGAGTCGGAACAACAAAAACAAGCCTTTCCCGTGCGTCAACGGCGGTGAAGTCCTGCTCTCTGATTTTTTCGCCCATATCAAAAAGCTCATCACCGAGAGCAGAGGAAAGCCTTTTTGCAATATATCGGCTGTTTCCCGTACCGGTAAAATATAAAACCATCTTTCACGTCACCTCAAATCATTTTCCGGTTGAGCCGAAGCCGCCCTCACCGCGCACGGTGTCCGAAAGCTCGTCGCTTTCAACAAAGTTTGCCGCAGCATACGGCATGATGAGCAGCTGTGCCACGCGCTCACCCGGCTCAATAAAGCGCACTTCTTTTCCGTGATTATGGATAGCCACCATTATTTCTCCGCGGTAGTCGCTGTCAATCACGCCGACCTTGTTTGCAGGAGCAAGATCCTTTTTGCAGGCAAGCCCGCTGCGCGCAAAAACAAGCCCGGCAAAGCCCTGCGGAATTTCCGCGCAAAGTCCGGTGTGAACAAACCTCGTCTCCCCCGGCGGAATTTCAAGCGCAGAGTCAAGGCAGGAATAAAGATCCGCTCCGGCGGCAGACGGCGAACCGTAGGTAGGTATTACGGCGTTTTTTGAAAGCTTTTTTATTTTAACGTCAAATGTCATTATTGAACAACTCCTGTAAGGGTAATCAAAAAGTACGGCATTGCAGCCGATAGAGTAAAGGTCAGCATATCTAAAATTTACCATATTACGCCTTTTAAGTCAAGCAATCAAACAGACCCGCCTTTCAAAATGCCGCGGCACGGAATTATAACTGCGGTTTTTGCATATCATATAATTGACGGGAGTCTGGCTCAATGCGTTTTTTAAGCCGATACTGCGCCAAAAATTGCAGCTGACGGAAACGTCCGTTATCAGCTTCGGGAGGATATTATATGCAAAGCAAAATTAAGCCCTATGTCTATTCGATTGTGCTGACGCTTGCTGTCGGCGGTCTTTCCGCGCTGCTGACAGCCGGAAACATGAACATTTATGAAAAGGTTACAATGCCGCCGCTTTCGCCGCCGTCGTGGCTGTTTCCGGTTGTGTGGGCAATTCTGTATATCCTCATGGCGGTAAGCTTTGCGCGCGTGTACATCAAAAGAAAAAATTCTCCGAGAATGCGGCGCAACGCCATCGGCATTTACGCGCTGAACCTTGTTTTCAACTTTCTCTGGAGCATATTCTTTTTCAACTGCGGCGCTTATCTGTTCTCGTTCATCTGGCTGCTTGCGCTGTGGATTATAATCCTGATAATGTTTTTGAATTTTTACAGAACGGATAAGACGGCAGGACTTCTGCTTTTGCCGTATATCCTTTGGGTAACCTTTGCAGGCTACCTGAACCTTGCAATTTATGTTTTGAATAAATAAGAACACAGCATAAAAAAACAGGGTCTGCCGCAGTCCGCGCAGACCCATAATTACGCATTTTTTCGGCAGAAAAGCGCCTTTTACATCTCGTCAATGAGATTTACAACATCACCGACCGTTTTGAGATCCTCAATAGAATCATCGGGAATACTGATATCAAACTCATCCTCAAGCTCTGAAATCAGGTCAACAAGGTCAATGCTGTCTGCTCCTATCTCCTCCCAGGTTGTGTCCATGGTAATTTTTGTTTCGCTCAGTTCAAACCTTTTGCCGATAATGTCGCTGACTTTTTCAAATGTATCCATTAGTATTTACCCCCTTTCGGTATCAATGCGCTCCGGACAAAAACCGTCCGGAAGTTTTTCTTTGGTAACAGCCGGAAAACAATGCCCCCGGCTATATATGAATATTATTCACAAATGAATCTGTTTGTCAATACTTACGACAAAACTTTTGGCTTTATACCGGTTATAAATTCAAATGCGCCGTTTTTGGCGGCATAATAATTTCTTTCCCGTTTTTTGCAACATTATCCTTTAATAATCATCAGTTTTTTTTCAACAATAATTTCGGGTGAAAAAAGATGAGCTTATATAAAAGAAGGATAATTGAATACACAATCATTTTCTGCATCGGGAGCATAATGTATTGCCTCATTGAGATAATCTTCCGCCGGCACACGCACTGGACAATGTTCCTCACCGGCGGTGCTGTTTTCAGCATGCTTTACTTCATTAACCTTTCCTTGCGCACACGCTCGTTCGTTCTGCGCGGACTCATCGGCTGCCTTGTTATCACCACCGCCGAATTAGTTGTCGGCGTTTTTGCCAACCTTATTTTTAAGATGAACGTTTGGGATTATTCATCTATGCCGGGAAATATTCTCGGTCAGGTCTGTCCCCGTTTCAGCTTTTGTTGGTTTTTGCTTTCAATCTTCGCCGTTTATCTCTGCATTTTTTTATACTGGCAGTTGAATAAAAAGCTGAAGCTTAACCAAGACTTCGAGTGAGCCGCCAAGGGCGGCAATCATAACGGAGAGGTACATAGAAATGAAAAACAACAAAGCTTTGATACTTGAAATTTCCTGCTTTGCGGCAATGGTGCTCACAATAATCTTTTCCGGCAGTCTTTTCTCGTTTGAAAAGGACTGTTCTGCCGTCAGGAGCAAGGTGCTGCGGCTTCACGTTATAGCAAACTCCGACTCGGCGGAAGATCAGGCGCTGAAGCTCAAGGTCAGAGACGCGCTGCTGCTCCAGGGCGGCGCAGTTTTTGCGTCCGGTTCAACAAAGGAAAGCGCAGAAAAAGCGGCCTGTAAGAACCTTCAAAGCTTTTTGCAGACCGCAGAAAAAACAATCCGAGAAAACGGAAAGAACTATAGTGTCTGCGTCTCAGTCGGAAAAAGCAACTTCCCGACAAGAACATACGAAAACTTTACCCTGCCTGCCGGGGAATACGATGCGCTTCGTGTTGTAATCGGCGAGGGAAAGGGCAAAAACTGGTGGTGCGTAATGTTTCCTCCGCTTTGCCTGCCTGCCGCGGAAAAAAAGCATGAGCTTTCCGATGTCCTTTCCGACGGCGGACAAGCACTGGTGGAAAGCAAGCCGAAGTATGAAATACGCTTCTGGCTCATTGAAAAGCTTGAACAGCTGCGCAAAAAACACTAAACACGCCGAAAAAGCGGCTCACCGGTGAAACACCCTTGTGAGCCGCCTTTGATTATCACTGTTATTTGATATCGTCACGCATAAAACGCTTTTCTTCCTCTTTAAGGTCAAGACCGATTGTTCCGCCCGGATTCATGTTGTACTTCGGGTCAAAATAATTCTTGAGTGCCTTGAACACGCCGAATTCCGTTCTTCCGAGACTGCCCTCAAGCCACGGAGCAAACATCTTTCCGATTCCGTGGTGATGGCTGATTGCCGCGCCGGATTTCTGAATTGCGTCAAGAATGCTTGTGTGGTAAGCCTTGAACTCCTCCGACGAGGACATCTTGGTAAGGAAGATGAAGTAAAGGTTTGCGCCCTGAGGATAGCAGTGCGACATATGAGTGGTGACAATAGTGTTCGGCAAAGCCTTGCAGACCTTGCGGACGTCCGCGTGAACCTGCGCCATGTTCGACCAGTTGACCGTACATTCAAGCGTGTCGGTCGTAATGCCGAAGTCCATGAGCGTATCTCTGAGATACGGGTCGTTAAAGCGTCCCTTTTCCCAGCTCTTGCAGACGAAGGAGGTAAGGCTCATTGCGCCGTACTTCTTTGCAATGCGGCGGATATTCTTCGCAACATTTGCCGAATATCCCTTTTCACCGTCGGTAAAGCCGAGGAAAAGGCAGCGCTCCATATCCTTGAAGCCGGTTACGTCAAGCAGCTTCCAGAGCGGAGTTTCGTCAACATTATAAAGGCGAAGCATAAGGTTTGTCTCCTCCGGGTCGGAAAGGCGGAAAACGGAGGAGAAGCCGCATTCGCACTGCATCATCTCTCTGCCGGCGTCCATGGCGGTTTTCCAGTCTCTGAAAATATAGGAAAAGCGCTTTCTGTTCTCGGGCATATATCTGAATATGCGCAAGGTTACTTCAGTAAGTACGCCGAAGGTACCCTCAGAGCCCATCATGATCTGATTAAGGTTCGGTCCGGTTGCTTCCCTTGAATAATGACTTGTCTGAAAGTTTCCTATTGGAGTTGCATATTTCTGAGAAAGGACGATATCGGTAATGCAGCCGTAATAGGTGCTGTTCTGACCCGCGCCCCTTGTGACTGTCCAGCCGCCAACGCTTGAATATTCAAACGACTGCGGAAAGTGACCGCAGGTATAGGCACGCTTTGCGCCGAAGTTCTGCACAGCGTTGTTGAGCGTTTCCTCAAGCTTCGGACCGGACATACCGGCCTGAACCGTTATTGTCTGGTCAGTTTCGTTGAAGCGGATAACCTTGTTGAAGCGCATTCTCATATCGAGCGAAACGCCGCCTTTAATCGGCTCAACGCCCCTTGTGACCGAGGAGCCGCCGCCGTAAACATAAAGCGGAATGTCGTTTTCCGTGCAATAGGCGACAATTTTTTCAATCTGTTCGGTGGTATCCGGATAAATGACAACATCGGGAAGCGAGTCGATCTTACCCTCGCGCAGGCGAAGAAGGTCATAGGCAGTCTTGCCGTATGCAACGGAAAGGCGGTTATAGTCCGCTGTTGAAACATAGGCGTCGCCGACTGTTTCGCGGAAGAATTTGAGGTGCTTTTCGTCCATATTGCTCTTTTGCTTAAGCTCAACGGTTTCCCATCCGATGTCAATGGGGTACTGTTTGAAATCGTCATCGGTCATGATGAACTTATCTTTCATCATTTTGTAAAGGCTCTCCTTAGGATACTTTACAAAATCCGGGTCGCCCCAACGGAAAATTGAACGGTAGCTGTCCTTCGGTGCGGCCTCCTTTACCCATTTCGGCTCAAAGCCCTTATACGGTTTGGTACTCATAGTGTCTTATCCTCCTAATTTAGATATTAGATATTAGATTTTAGATGTTAGATGTCAGCACCTTTTTTCTGAGCCTTTTATAAAGCGGCTCAAGGCGCTTATACATTTTTGAATAAACATTCTGATATATTTTCATATAAAGCTCATGGGTTTTCATATCAGGCTCATAGGTGCGACTTATCTGAACCATGCTTTTTGTTGCTTCTTCATAGTCCTTGAACTCGCCCTTTGCAACAAAGGCAACCATTGACGAGCCGAGCCCGCAGGCCTCGTGGGTCTGAATGCACTTGACGGGAAGACCGGTCACGTTTGAAAGTATCTGGCATACGGTCGGACTCTTTGACCCGCCTCCGCCGACGAAAATTTCCGTAATCTTTTTTCCGGACTGCTTTTCCATCGTTTTCATTCCGTCCAGAAGCGCAAGGTCGATTCCCTCAATTATTGCACGGTAAAAATGTCTTCTTGTGTGTGCATCTGAAAAGCCGATCATTGCACCCTTTGCAAGCGGATTCGCCATTCCGGCGCGCCAGTACGGCTGAAGAACAAGTCCGTCGCAGCCCGGGGGAACATCGTCAAGGTGAGAATCAAGAACACGCTCAACCGACCAGCCCTTTTCTTTCGCCTCCCTCTTTTCCTCAGCGGCAAATTCCTTGACGAACCAGGAGACCATCCAGTAGCCGCGATAGACCTGAAATTCCGGGTTATACATATCGTTGGGAACGGCAGGATATGCAGGCAGGAACTTCTGCGGTTCAAAGTAATCCCTGACCATCATCTGAACGGTTGCGGAGGTGCCGAACGAAACGGCGGCCTGGTTATCCTTGAGAACGGAAAGACCGAGCGTTTCGCAGCCCTTGTCTGAGCCTGTTGCAATCAGCGGAAGTCCCTCCGGTATGCCCGTGAGTTCGCTCACCTGTTTACCTATCGTCCCGATAGTTTCGCCCGAGGGAACAAGCTCGCACAGCTTCTCCGAGGGTACGTTGCAAACGCAGCGGGTCAGGCTGTTTTTGCTCATCCAGCGGCGGTTTTTATAATCGAACGGAACGTGACCGACCATGTTTGCGGCGGAATCGCAAAGGCGGCCTGTCAGCTTATAATTGAGATAGGTCGGGAGCATGACGTATTTTGCGGTCTTTTTCCATATCTCCGGCTCGTTTTCCATAATCCAGTTGCAGACGGAGTTTTTGGTCTGATCCTTAACGGTATCCTCCATTTTGACAAGCTTGAACATGAGTTTTTTTATCGGACCGAACCTTTCATCCTGCTTTGCCTGCCGTTCGTCAAGCCACACTATGATATTGCGCAAAGCGTTGTTGTTTTCGTCAAGGCAGAGCACCGTGTCGCGGATAACGGTGAGGGTGACTGCTATTACGTTTTGGAGTTTTTCCTTGTTCCTTTCGCAAAGCTCCTTTGAAACGCGGCAGATTGCATCAAAATAAAAATCCGGGTACTGCTCGGCGTGACCGGGAATTTTTGAAAGATACGGCGTTTCGTAATTGTACTGACAAACGTCTTCAAGTTGACCTTTTTTGCCCACAAGCATTGCGCGCGTACTCTGCGTGCCGACGTCAAAGGTCAGAACAAGCTTCTCTGACATTGCTGTTTTCTCCTTTTCTCCAAATAAACATTTTTATTTATTCGCCTTCTTGGCAGGGGCGGTCTTTTTTGCCTGCGCAGCTTTTTTTGTCCGGGGCTTTTTGGCTTCCTTTTCTTCTTCGGGCAGCTCGCTCAGAACGCCGCTTGTTGCAATAACGTCAACGCCGAGCGAGAGGACGTTTTTGATGACGACGTCTCCCCTTTTGAGCCTTTTTTTCACCGTAACGTGATTTATCTCGTGCATCACGTCAAAGATTTTTTCTTTCGGAATCTCGGCGGAAACCCTGACCGGAAGAACGGGTACAGCGTCAAACGCGGTCTTCACAACAGAGGAAATCGTCCGCTTCGGCGCGGTCATTTCGTCCGTTGCAAAGGTGATTCCCCTTTTGCACTTGTTTCCGGAAACGGAAATTCCGTTTTCGTTTTGCGTAATTTCAAGTTCGCAGCTGTTCGGGCAAACGATGCAGACTAACTTTTTCATTTTTTCTCGCCCTCCAGTGTTACCGTTAATTTGTCCGAAGCTTTAAGCCCCGCTTCGGAAAGGTCGAGCACAAGCCGTTCCATTTCCGGCGGACGCAGGAACGGATACTTTTTTTCTTTAATGGTTTTTCCGTTTGCCGCAAAGGTGAGCTTGCATTTATCAAGAACGTCTCTGCTTCTGAAATAGAAGCAGACCTCTTTCATATCCTTTGAAAGGTCAAT